>JANOBW010000244.1:0-5290 GCA_031411855.1 Opitutia bacterium | reverse complement strand
GCAGCTCCGCCAGCCGGGTGGTTTGCAGTGGGGTTTCCATGATTACGGTAATCAAGCTCACACGGCCCGGAGGGGCATGAGGACGTGGAGGCGGCCGGGGCCGCGCAGGAACACGGCGTCCATGTCGGTCGCGACGGACACCTCGGTGTGGCCGGCAGTGAGGGCGTCGAGCAGGTAGTCCTGCCGGACGGAAACGAAGGCGTAGCCCCGCGTGTCGTCCGGCGGCGGGCAATAGCGGGTCCGGGCGGTGGAAACGACCTTGTTGTTGGCCAAGCCGACAGCGAACTCGCCGTTGAGCGTGAGCATGACGGCCCGTTCGGAGTCACTGCCCTTGGACTCGTAATCGGCCGGAGGCATGAGCGGGACGGTTTCGGCCAGGTGTTTGACCTCGGACGGAGTCAGGGTGGCGTAGCCCCGGCGTCCCTCCCACTTGGGGATGACTTGGCGGAAGTTGGGAAACACGCCTTGCTCCAACTTGCACGCGAGGGACCACGGACCAACGGCGACATGGAGTAGGTTCCCGCTGACCGCCTTGCGCAGACGCCAGACCTGACCGGCCTTGCGGTCCGTCAGGCTCAAGAGCAGGCGGGCGGACGGCGTGGGCAGGAGCAGGGGGCTCTTGAGGTTACGCCAGGAAAACCCCTCAAAAACTTGCAGACGGCGGCCGTCGGTCGCGGCAATGGCCCCCTCCTTGGGGTTGACCAGGAGGGAGTTGAGAATGCCACGGGCGATGTCGCTGGACGCGAAGGGCAGGCATTCGGCGATGGCGTCCTGCGAGGACGCATCGAAGACCTGCGGGACCAGCTCGGTAGTTTCCGGGACGGTGGGGAAAGCCTCCTCGGGCAGGCCGTGGAGATCGGACGACATGGCCAGGCCGCGTTTTGCCACGGTGGCTTTGACGATGGCGTGACCTTCGCCCCGGTCGAAGCGGACCACTTCGGCGGCGAGGGTCAGCGGGGAGGTCTTGTCCGCGCCTTCCAGAAATCGCAGGAGGTGGGACAGGGGGACGGTGAAGCCACGGCCTGCCGCCGGGGCCGACTCCAGGCGGTGCGTGGCGAAGGTGTCGAGGTTGGTCATGCTCCATCCGACGGAATGGACGAGGACATGACGCAGGACGGGCATGCCGTGCGACGGCGGCAGTTTCTTGAAACCGGCCAGAATGACCAGCGCCAGGGTGACGGGCAGGGTCACCTTCACACGGTGCCGGCCGGTTTCCTTGGGTGGCGGAGGCTCGGCCTTGGCCTCAACGGGTTTGGTCTCGCTGGGCGGCGGGACAGGGGAGGGGAGAGAAGGACTCATGGTTGGGAAAGAACGGGGAAGGTTTCATGATTACCGTAATCATGGGGTGGGGCGATTGAGCCCGGCGGTGACGGGCTTGGCAGGTGGCAACGAACAGCCCTCCGGAGGTCCGGGAGAGGGCTGTCGGTGGCCACCCGTCCCTGGCGGAACGGGTGGCGGAAATCAGGCGGCGGCAGTTTCCCCGATGGAAGCGTTGATCGCGTCCCGGAGGGTGACGGCCAGACCTTCCAGACTGGTGCGGAGGCCTTCGATGTCGGCCTCGGTTCCGGAGCTGATGATGTCGAGACCGATGGCCTCGGCGGCGGCCATGAGTTTGCGGAACTCGTTGACCTTGGCCGACTGCCCCTTGCCCGGAGCCGGGCTTGAGACGGTGGCGATCTGAGCCGACTTGGCCTTGGCCGGGGCCGGGGTGGCGTCGGGAGGAGTTTCCCCGGCACCTGCGGTTTCTTCCCCGGCGGAAGGTTCGGGCGACGCCTCGGCGGGGTCAGAGGTGGCCGGCTTGGCCTTGCCCTTGGGCTCCGGCGTCGGTGGTTCCACCTCGGGAGTCGCGGCGTCGGCTTCGGCTTTCTTCGCGGCCTCGGCCTTTTCGGCGGCGGCCTTGACCTCCTTGGCCTTGCGGGCGGCCTCGGCGTCCTTGCGTTCGGTCAGGGTCTGGCCGTGGTCGGCCAGGCAGTCCAGTTCCTCCGACCATTTGGGGGTGTTCATGACGGACCGGACGATGTCCTTCCCCCGGGCCTTGGCGGCGGCGTGAATGTGGACGGCGTCACGGAAGGTCAGCTCGTCAAAGCGGTCCTCCGAGATGTGACCGGGCTCGACAAACTCCTCCCAGACGCGGGCGAGCTGCGACCCGTTTTTGATGTCGCTGTCGCGAAACCCGGCCGAGCGTAAGACGGAGAACTTCGTCTCGTTTCCCTTGAGGGAATTTTCGACGCAGACGATGACCTTGGCGGTCGTGACAAACGCGGCCTTGCCGATGGCGTTGGCGGACGACGCGATGTCGAGCAGGGCCGTTCGGCCCAGGATGGCCAAGGCGTTCATCTTGACGATGGAGAACTTGGCGGCGTTAGTGCTGGTGAAGCCGCCAGCAGCGGCGGTGGTGACTTTACTCATGGTGATGGATGGGTGAAAAATGCCTCCATGATTACCGTAATCATGGGGGCCGGATGGACCCGGCTCCGGTGACGGCTGGGCTTTGCAGCGGTCACAGGAAACGGGCGCAAAAAAAGCCCGGCGGGTGCCGGGCTTGGGGGAGACGTTGGGGGAAGCGGTCAGACGGTGGCGGTTGCTGTCCTTCCCGTTCTCCGTTTTCCGATGGAACGGACGGGGAAAAAGCGGTCAGGGTTCAACCCTTGCAAGGCCAAGCCTTCCCGGATGAGTCCTTGCCACTTCCGGCAATCCCTCCGCCAGTTTTTGGGGAAGGTTTCCGGGCATTGCATGGCAAGGCAAAAGGCTTTGAAGGCCTTCACTTTGGGGGAGTGTTTCCCCACTTTGGCGACAAGGCCGAAAAAGGCGGCGGACTTTTCCAAGCGGAAGGCTTCCGCCGTTTCCGTTTCGTCCCGTCCTTGGCTGGCAAGGGTTTGGTCTGGCAGGTCATTGCCTTCCCAAGTGCAAGGCTTGGCTTTGCCAAACCGGGCAAGGATGGCGTTTCCTTCTTTGAAGGCTTCCCGGACCTGTTTTTTGGTGAAAAGGTTGGCCGTGCAAGGCAGGCCGTTTTCCCGCAAGGGGGAGGAAACAAGGGTTTCCCACTTCCCGCTTTCCGCCACTGCCAAGGACAAGGCGGAAAGGACGGAAGCGGAAACCTCCGGGAAAAGGTGAGACAAGGCGGAAGCCTTGCCCGTTTCATCCCGCAAAGGGTTTGAACTCCAAACCTTTTTCCCGTTTTCCCACTTGAAAGGGGAAGGAGTCAAAGCGCGGAAGGCTTGGCTTGCCATGCTTTCCGCTAGGTTTGTCAAAGCCTGTAAAGCAAGGCGGTTTGCTTCCGCTTTGGCAAAGGCGGATGAATAGGCCGGAGAAGCCTTTGAAAAAAGGCCGTTTTCTGTGAGGTGTTCAGGTTTCATAAGTGAAAGAAAGCATTGTGCCTTTTGCTTAATCGTATGGCAAACGCTTTCCACTTAGTATGTCGAAATACTCACAAGTTTATGGTCTGTTTTCGTATGTTATTGATTATTAGTGGTTTGTGATGAGCTTTGATGTCTTGTAACTTGTTGAATATCAATGACTTATGTTTATTTATTCTTAACTAAAAATAAGTTTTTTATTCAGTTTTATCTGTGTTGTAAAAGTGGTCCGTTGTGAAATCAACCTTCTAGTCCGCTGCAATTTATGTATTCAATTAGAATATTTTTGATGGTGGTTTCTTGTTCGATGTGTGATGTGATTGGTATGTCTTGGGTTTCTTCTTCAATTTGCCTCATTATATTGCAGTAGAGTGCGGCTTGATTTTTGGCGTCAGAGTGAGCCGTGATTTGAAGGTTATCTAAAAGCCCTGTTTTGGAGACTGAAATAATCTTTTTTAGTAGTTCGCGTCGAAACTTCCGGTATAAAGCTGGATGATATTTTTCGAGTTTATCAATGGCTAGCTGTGCAAGGTAATATTCTTCTTCACTCATCCCGACTGTTATCCCCGCTTCATTTTTTAACCGAGCAAAATCATTGAGGTCACGTTCGCAGAGGACAAAACCAACGAGGATTTCAAAACGAAGGCTTTCGATGGTTTGGGATAATTGCGTCATGGCGTAGAACCTACCCTGTGTCAGTTTTTCACTCAAGCCGATATCATATTGACGCTTGCATCTGGGCGTGACTCTTAATCCGTCGTTGTTTCAACCATTTCAATCACGACAGGCATTAATGTTGTGGGCTTGTGCCGACAGTAAAGTCAATTTTCTGCTTCAAAATGAGTTCATTTTACTCCCTCAACACAGCGAGTCTTTTGATTGATCCAGAACTTTCAATTGATGAGGTTTTGGCTCTTGGAGACCAAATTTCCAAGACTTCTCGCTTGGCCATGTTTCACGTCGGAGATTGGTTGTTGCATGTGCATCAACATTTTCCCGCTGCATATAAAGGAGCCGCTGAAAGGACAGGTTTTGATTCTCGAACTCTTCGCCAAGCAAAGTGGGTTTGCAAAGCGGTGCCGCCGGAGAGAAGACGGGCCTCTTTGACCTTTGCCCATCATCAGGAGGTCGCCTCCCTCGAACCGCACTTGCAGAAAAAGTGGCTAAAAAGCGCGGAGAAGGAAAACGCCACCAAGGCTCAGCTCCGTGCTTGGATAAAGCATGGCAAGGTCATCACGGCCAAGGAGGCAGATAAGATCGCTAAAGAAAAGCTCAAGAACAAGGGACACAAAAACATCTTCGAGTTTCTCGGCTACGTGGACGCACATATCGGGAAACTTGAAAATGAGAAGGGGCCAGCCGATACTTGGACGCAAGACGAGTGCGAGCGAATGCTTGAGGCATTCGAGCGTGTGATGCGCTTTCTAGGCCGCTTGGCTGTCGGAGCCAAAATCGACGAAAACAACTCGTGAGTGTCTGGAGTTTGGGATGTTGTTTCTCGATATTTCTCACGGACAAGAATCTGAGCGTGCCCGCAGAATTGAAGTCACCTCTTGATCAGGGAACCGAAGTGGAAAGCCGGTAGTAAACTCTTGGTGACTCGGTCGTAAGGGTGGGTGTGACCACGAGGGTGGAGGAGCTGCTGGTTGCGGTTGTGGTGACGCCGGTGGCGGTCCAGGTGGAGAGGTCAGTGGACTGCTCCAGGGTGTAGGTTTTACCTGCGACGGTGGAGAAGGTGAGGGCTAGGCTGCCGCCTGCTTGGGGGGCGACCGATGTGTTTTTGAAAGTGGAAGTGGCGTCGCTGGGATTGGTGCCGGCGGCGAACTCGGTTTCGTTGGTTTTGCCATCGCCGTCGGGATCGGCGGTGGGTTGGGCTAAGGGTGAGTCGGAGGAGCCGAAGTTTTGGGCTGCCCAGATGGTGTAGGTGTCGCCGG
>JANOBW010000243.1:0-1606 GCA_031411855.1 Opitutia bacterium | reverse complement strand
CCACACACGCACACACAAACCCACCCGCCCCACAACGCACATCAAACGCCGCCGACTCGAAGATGCTCAGCGGCAGCGCGTTCTTGGCCGCCAGCGTCGCGATGCTCATGTGCAGCGCGTCGACGCCCATGTACACGCGCTCCATAAACGGCTTGCTCCCCATACCGACACCACCGATGCCACCGCCGCTGCCACCACCGCCGCCGTGCATCCCGCCCAGGGACGCCGGTGAGGATACCGAGTCCTTGACGCTCAGAGCCAGTGGGTGCGGCACGTGGCCGCCGTGGGCCGCGTGGGCCGCGTGCACCTCGGCCAGCATCTCGCGCGCCGTCTCCTCCACCAGCAGGCCCAGGCGGTTGCTGAAGTTGTCCTTGGAGATGCCGTGCTCCTTGTACAGGTGCGCGTGCAGATTGCTCGTGTCGCTCGTCTGCTTGACCTTGTGGCAGCGCTGGAGAGACCCGTCTGGATTCACCCCAAACACCGCGCACCGGTGCTCAAACTCCGAGAACGACTTCCCGCTCTCTGTCGCCTTGGACATCCGCCGCCGCTCGAAAAACTGCCACACGTAGCTGCTGCGCCCTTGAACAGGACTACCGAGGCGCTTTCCGCCCGCACCACCTGCCCTGTTTGATCCCGTACGACGCCGTGGAGCGTGTAGTAAGGCGCCGGAGGAAAGGCCTGCAGGGAAGCCGCTGACAGAGTCAGGGACGTGGTGATCAGGATTATTTTCATGAGGCGACATTCATCTGAGAAGAAAAATTCCTGATTCCTTTCGCAGAATGTTGAATCATTTTCCGGAGTCGGAGAATGCGCGAGCGGCGGGGTCCGCCAACGACCAGTCGGTCCGACTCCCTAGGCAGAGCCGGCCGGTGGCGCTGCGGTCCACCTCAGGTTCATTGCGCCCCTGGCCGGTCATTTCCCGCCAATTATTCCGGGGCGGCCGTGGGCGCTGACGGAGCGGCGGACCATATTTTGACCGTCGCATGGGCGCCGGCGATGCCGGTGGCGAGGTGCAGTCCGTCGGGGCTGAACGCGACGCTCCAGACCATTTCGGTGTGTTTTGGCAGGGTCAGGGCTTCCTGGCCGGTCGCCGCGTTCCACAACTTTACGGTCCGGTCGTCACTGCCCGTGGCGATGCGTTGGCCGTCGGGGCTGAACGCCAGGCTGCGTATCGAGTCGTGGGGCCCCTTGAGGGAAAGGAGTTCCTCACCCGCCGCGGTGTCCCACACCTTCGCTTCGCCCGGCACTTTTTCCGCCCCATTCCAATTACCGGTGCCGGTGACGAGGCGTTTGCCATCGGGGCTGAACGCCACACTGGCCACGGGCTGGGCCTGCTTTTTGAGGGAAAGGAGTTCTGCACCCGTCGCCGCGTCCCATAGCTTCGCCGTGCCGTCCCCGCTGCCGGAGGCGATCCGGGTACCGTCGGGACTGAAGGCCACGCAGGCGACTTCGTTGGTATGTCCCATCAGGGTTTGTCGGGCGTTGATCCGGGTCCGGAGGTAGCGGTGCTCCCAGCCCCGCAGTTTCTCCTGGCACTCGTCGAGGTAATGGAGCGCCAGCCCGCCGTTACCGGCCTCAAAGTCGGTCTGGGCCAGCAGCAGCTTGC
>JANOBW010000242.1:0-12983 GCA_031411855.1 Opitutia bacterium | reverse complement strand
CAGCGTGGTCAGCACCGCCAGCCCCATGCCGGCCATGCCCTGACGATTGCCGGTGCGCGAGGTGGCGGGCGAACTCAGCCCGCGCAAGGCGAGGATGAACAGGATGCCCGAGACGAGGTAGGCGACCAGGTCCATGAGCTCGTCGCGGTTCAGGCCGGCGATCATGCCGGGTGGCATGGGGGAAACCTGGGAGAACTCCACGCCCTGGACCTGTTCCGCCGGAGTTTTGGTGATCTGGCTCAGGTCAAACGGATTGGTGGCGACACCTACCTCCTTCTCGTCGCGGAAAATGAGACGGCCGGTGAGCGAGCCTCCGTCCTTCAGTTTCACGGTGCTGGCCATGTATTGCTCGGACAGGGATGCGCTCGGCTCGACGATGGAAACAAGGATGTCCCTAAGGGAGAAGCGGTTGCCGAGTGATCCCAGGTCGGGCCCGGAGTGGCCGCCCTCGCCCCCGACACGGTGGCAGGCCACGCACATGCCGGCGGAAAACATCTTTTTCCCGTTCTCAAAATCACGGCCGCGCAGCTCGCCTTCAAAGAGCTTCAGAGCGGTTTCAACCGTCCAGGAGCCCGGCGGTCCCTTGGGTTTGGGGAGCTTGGAAAGGTCAACCGGGGCGAGATCGCCGAGCAGGCCGGCCAGTTGTGCGACGTCAGCGGCCTCGAGCTGCTCGATGGCATCCTTGCGGATGGCCCGGATGTAGCCGGCGAAACTTTTGCCGCCGTTTTTCTCCAGGACCTCGTTGAGCCAGCCGAAGTAGTAAGCGCGGTCCTCGCGGGACCAGCTGCTGCGGACGAGCCGCAGACAGTGCGCGTAATGGATGTTCCGGGTGTTGGGCGTGTTGGCCATCATCTTCAGGATGGCCGCGCCATACTCGTGGCGGCCGAGCATCTTGGTGTCGTAGGCGACGGTCTCGGCGCGGGTGGCCTTCATCAGGCCGATGGTTTTTCCAACCACGGAGGGAGCGTCGAGATAGGACAACACCCGGCAAAGTTCGGCGTCCACGGTATCGTCGCCGGACGGGTAAGCCGCGTCCAGCTGGGCAATCACCGCCGCCTTTCGTTCACCGGCGGGCTGGCCCAGGCGCGTGAAGCAGAGAGCGTAGGCACGGAGCAGGGCCAGGCGGTCCTCCTTTTCCACCGAGGCAAACGGCACCTCTCCCAGTTTGTCGAGAAGGCGGTCGGCCAGATCCTTGCCGCCGTGACGGGCCAGCGCGATGGCCGCGTAGATGACGGCGCGGGGATTTTCCTCGGCGAAGACCTTGTCGCGCCAGAGGGCGGCGTCCTGCCATTCGAGGGCGATCCGGGCCGCATAGCGCAGGCTGCGGTCGGCATGGGAGAGAAAGGGCCAGGCCTTCGCCACGGCCTCAGTCCCGCCTTGGGAGTTGCCGTGGTATTTCTCCAGCGAGCGGCGCCGGGCCCTGAGGTCCGCGCTGGCGGTGGCGGCAGGTGCCGGGGGAGCCACTGCGGTTTTGGGGCCGGTGTGACGGATGCGGTAAAGGCAGGAGCCGGTGGTGCGGCCGCCGGTGACGAAATACATCGCGCCGTCGGGGCCGAAGCGCATGGCGGCGATGTTGAGCGGGCTGCCATGCAGAAACTCCTCCTTGCTGCCGGTGTAGCTGGAGCCGTTTTCCTTGAGGGCGACGGTGTAGATCGTGCCAAAAGTCCAGTCGCAGATGAAAAGTTTGTCCTGAAACTCCGCCGGGAAGTTGGAATGGTGGCCAAAGCTCATGGCCGTGGGCGAGCCCGGCCCCACATCGAGCACGGAGCCGAGGCTGTCGGCGAAATAATCGAGCCACACGCCCGAGCCCGAGCGCCAGCCGAACTCCGCCCCGGAGGTCACATGATTGATGCGGGTGGGCCGATACCAGGGGCAGCCGACGTCAAACTCCATGTCGGAGTCGTAGGTGAAAAGCTCGCCCTCGCGGTTCAGCGCGATGTCCACGGAGTTGCGGAAGCCCGAGGCGATCATGTTCCAGTCCTTGCCGTCGGGGGAAATCCGGCAGATCCAGCCGCCCGGCGCCTTCAGCCCCACGGCGTGCCCCATCGGGTCGGGGATGGAGGGGAGGAGGATGTCCTCCTGCCAGACACGCGGCTGCCGCGAGGTGGTGCCTTCGGGTGTTCTCGTGAAGTTGCCGCTCACGAGATAGAGGCCCTGGCCGTCGGCGGTGGGGATGATCGAGTGGGCGGAATGTTCGTAGCCGACATTCAGTTTTTTGAGCAGGGTGAACTCGTCAAACCGGTCGTCGCCGTCCGTGTCGCGGATGCGGTAGAAGCCGCGCATGTTCGAGAGGTAGAGGCTGTCGAAGGCGTAGACCAAACCCAGCGCCCCTCCGACCCGGCGTTTGCCCCATTCGATCGGCTCATAGGGGAAACCCGGGAGGCTCTCGACCTTTGTCTCCGAGGGGGCTCCGCCGGCGGGAGGAAGCGTGACGCGGAAGGCACCCTTGTCGTCCTGGTCGGAAACGATGAGGCGGCCCCTGGGGTCAAAGGCCATGGCGACCCAGGAGCCCTGGGACTTGGGCACCTGATAGAGCAGTTCGGCGTCAAAGCCTTCGCGCAGCGAGATGCCGGTGTCCTTGTCGAGCACCAGAGGATCGGTAACGGAGGAGTTTTGGGCGAGGGCGGACAAGGCAAACCATCCGCAAACCAGCAGAGGAAAGGAACTTCGGAGGCGCATACGTGGGGAGATGGGGTGCGGGTATCCCATTGCCGGGGACCGGCTTGGCGACCAATTATTCGCTTCCATCTACCACGACTTGGGAGGAACCTCTTCCACAACTTTCGAGGGTCTGGGCGGTATCACTCGGCCGGGACAAGGCGGAGGGCGTCCACGATGACGAAGCCGACGGTGTCCGTGTTCGAAAGCCGGATCGTGGTCTCAAGCCCGGCCGTCATGTGCGCCGTGCCGACAAGCCGGTAGGTTTGTCCTGCGGGCAGCGGCTGGGTCTGATCGACGCTGAGCTTTGTTTCGTGGGTTCCACTGGCCACCAGAACGGGCACGTTGGAGGCGCGGGTTTCATGGGCGGAATAGGCCAGGAAGACCTGATAGGAACCTGACTTCGGGACCTTGACGCGGAAGGTGGCCGAGGCCTTGCCGTCACCGGGGGAGTTTTTCTCGCCGCTGACGACATAACCTTCGCCGACGAACGGTTTGAAGTTCGAGGAGCGGGTCCACTTGCCGGCCAGTTCGGCCTTGGTGTCGTCGAGCACGATTTCCTGAGTCGCTCCTTGCGGGATGGTCCCGGCCTTTGGGACGGATGGCCTTTTCTCAGTTTCCGGCAGTTTGAGCGCAAGACCCTGCGCCACAAGCCGTTCGCGCAGGGCAGGATACGGCAGGTCCTGGACGGCGACGGCCTTTTTGGCCGCGAGCGCGGCCGCGATGCCGGCACCCTGGCCGATGGCCATCCAGGCACCCTCGATGCGCAGCGAGCAGATTCCGACGTGCGTGCAGGAGAGGGCCACGGGCACGAGCAGGTTGGAGCACTGGGCGGCCTGCGGCAGCACGGAGCGGTAGGGGACGTGGTAGGCGTATCCGACCTTGGCACCCGGAACGCGGACCGGGAAGATGGTGCCTTCGTTGACCACGGTGCCGTCTTTCAAGGCCACGCGCTGGCAGTCGTGCGAGTCAATGGGGAAGGAGGAGATCGCGATGGGGTCGTCTTTTTCCGGCGAGCTGATGATGTCCTTCTGGGAGATCACATACATGCCCCTCATGCGGCGGGACTCCCGCACATAGAGGGCGGGCGGAAAGTGTCCGGTCTGCTCAAACTCGTCTTTGCAAAGGCCCAGTTCGGAGAACTCCCGGCGGATTGCGGGCGGCACGTCGGGGTCGGTGCGGAGGAAGTGGAAGAACTCCAGGGTGTATTGTTTGTGGTCCTCCCCTATCCTTGCCCGGCCCGCCTCATCGGCGCTGTGCCAGGTGTCGCAGCCGCCGACCAGACCGAGCGAAATCTGGCCTCCGATCGAGTTGTTGCCGTCGAGTTTCCCGCCGGGCAGAGGGTAGAGGTCGAGGCCCACCTTGATACCAGCCTTTAGGGCTCGGCGCGCGAGTTCGAAGCGGGCGGGATCGTAGTGGGCCGGCTCGGGCAGGGGGACGCGGTTGGCGGGGTTTTTGGTGAGGCAGAGGCGGAAGCTGTAAGTCATGACGTGGTTGTCTCCCGCCTCTTCTGGTCCGGCGTCGCCCGTGGTCACCAGCGGCAGAAGTTTGCCCGCGTCATCGAGGCCGCTGATCTTCATCCTCGGCTTGGGGAATTGTTTCCCGGCGTGGGATTCGCCGAAGTCGGCGCGGCCCTCGCGTCCGATCGTCCACTCCACTCCGGCGGCCGCCATGAGGTCCCCCTCGTAGGAGCCGTCCACAAACACCTTGGCCGCATAGTCGCCCTTTTTCGTTTTAAGCGAGGTGATGCGGGTGCCCTCCTTGGCCGCCGAGGCGAGGTATTCGCCGGTCTTCACGGTCACGCCGCTTTCCTGGAGCATCTTCAACGTCACGCGTGTGGCGACATGGGGCTCAAAGGTCCACTTGGCCGTGTCCTTGAGCTCCGCGTTGTAGGGCGCGGGGAGGCCCCGGTCGGTGTAGTCCTTGACGACGCGCCGGTGCCATTCGTCAAAGAGGCCCATGAGGGTGGAGCGCACCATCTGGTTCGAGTCGCAGTGGCTGAGGCCGCCCGTGCTGAGGCCGCCGACGTGGTCCGTCGGCTCCAGCAGAAGGACCGAGGCTCCCTCGCGTGCGGCGGCGATGGCGGCGCAGAAGCCTCCGGGGGTGGAGCCGTAAACGATGACATCGGCGGAGTTCTGTCCAGACAGGGCGGCGGGAGCGAGGGACAGGGTGGCCGAAAGGAATAGGAGGAGGGCTTTCATGGGCCGGATTTCGGGGTGTTTTGATCGGTGCGGAAGGGGGAGGCCGGGAGACCTTCGCGGTTGGACAAGTTCACGTCCGGCACGGCGGCCCAGCCGTAGCGGACGGAGACCGGCTTGGGCACCTTTTCGGAGGAGACGACGACCGAGTCTCCCTCGATGACGGCGCGGGCGGGGAGGAACTTTCCATCGGGGCCCGCGACGGTGAAGCCCCTGAGCTCGCCGCCGGCGGCCATGAGCCCGGAGCCGGTGTGGGAGAAGGAGATGACGGCGCGGCCGCCCTCGACCTTCATGCTCTCAAAAACGGGGCCGGAATACTCCAGCTTTTCCCCATAGACCAGGACCCGGGCGGCGAGGGCCAGGCGTTCCCCCACCGGGCGTTTGCGGGTGGGATGGATGTTGTTGGCGTCGCCCACGTCGGTGGTCACGGCCAGGGCGGTGTGCGGCGTCTTTTGCCAGACGCGGAGCTGGGCTTCGCGGAGCCCGGGGAGGTTGCTGGTGTGCGGGGCCAGTTGAACGAAAAGGAAGGGCAGTCCGGCCCCCCAGACTTTCCGCCAGTCGGCGATCAGGGCCGGGAGGAGTTTTTCGTAAGGGCCTGGCTGTCCGGCGTTTGACTCGCCCTGATACCAGATCGCGCCGCGCAGCGCGAACGGCTCCAGGGGCGCGATCATGCCGTGGTGCAGGGCGCTGGGGCAGTCGTGGCAGCGTTGTTTGGGGGCGGTGGGTGCGGGAGGGGCGGGCTCGCCTTTGGCCTTGGCCTCCCTGACGGCCCGGGGGTGGGTTTCGTCGCGCTCTTTTTGGAAGGCGGCATAGGCCACGCCGATCTTTTCAAACTCCGCCGGGGCAACCGCGCCCCACTTTTCCACCAGGGCCTTCGACTCGCCGGTGGCGGCGAGGGTTTCGGGCCGCATCCAGGTCTCGATGCGGGTGCCTCCGACCGAGCTTATCACCAGGCCGATGGGCACGCCGACCCTGACGCGTAGTTCGTTGCCGAAGTAATAGGCGACAGCCGAGCAGGAGTCCGCCGTGGCCGGGGAAACCGGTTTCCATTCGCCTTTCACATCGTCCAGCGCCTTTTGTCCAAACTGGTGCCCGACGGTGAAAAACCTCAGGCCGGGATCGTTGGCGGCGGCGATTTCCTGCTCGGCCTTCTCGGCCGACTTCAGCTGGAAGTGCATGTTGGACTGGCCGGAGCAGAGCCAGACGTCGCCGACCACGACATCGGTGATCCTGGACTTCCGCTCCTTGAGCGACGACTCGACGACCAGTTCGCGGCCCTCGGCCGAGGCCGGCATCGGATCGAGGCTGACGAGCCACTTGCCGGCCGCGTCGGCCTTGGCGCTTTTGCTCTGGCCGGCAAACCCGACCGTGACGGTCTCGCCGGGATCGGCCCCGCCCCAGACCGGCACGGGCTGGTCGCGCTGGAGCACGGTGTGGTCGGTGAAGACGCCCGCGAGTTTCACGTCGGCGGCGTGGAGCGCGGTCAGCGGCGCGAGCAGCAGGGCGAGCGGCGGAAGGAAGTTTCTCATGGGGTGGGATGAGGACGGAATTGGGTGGTGAAAAAGTGGCGCCCGCGTGGACAGCCCCGCGCAAACTCGGTCTCACTTTCCCGCCGGTTTGTTGAGCTCGGGGTGGAGTTCAAAAAAGCCGATGAACCAGTCCTTGTCGTTGCCGAAGACGCCGTGCCAGGAGTAGCGGGATCTGAGTTTGTCCCGGAGGGTCAGGAAGGCCGGGTCCTGGTCGCGCTGGAGCCAGAGGATGTAGCGGATGTTGTTGCCGAGGAGCCAGTTGACGGGGTCGGGCAGCTGGTCCTTGTAGAAGAGGTTGATGTCGGCCTGGCGTTTGGAGACCTGGGGGGTGGGACCGCGCCAGAGCCCCTCCTCGTGGACGGGCCAGCCGAGGAAGCTGGCCTTGTGGGCGAAGGAGCTGAGGGCCGTGACCTCGGTGTTGGAGCGCGGGTCGCCGCTTTCCAGGGCGATGCCGTCGGGCCGGGCCGAGAGGGCGAAGATGAGGTCCTTCATGGCCGGGACGCTGGCGATCCAGTTGCTGCCCTCCAGTTTCATCACGGCCGGCTTGGGCATGCCCAGGAAGTGGCGGCCCAGGTTGACCCCGTAGGAGAGGGTGAGGGCGATGGTGACGAAGCTGGCCCAGCGGCAGAAACGGTTGGGGGAGCCGAGGTTGAGCGAGCCGACGGTCAGGAAGACGCCGGTGTAGATCCAGGGCCACCACTTGAGCGTGCTGTTGTAGCGGTTCCAGGCCCCGGCGCAGAAGTCGTCGGCAAAGACAAACTCCGAGAACACCACCGCCGTGTTCCAGCCCACGGCCAGGAACACGGCGGTGGCGGCGCGGACACGTCCGAAGCCGCTGAGGACCAGGAGGATCAGAACGGGCCAGAACATGAGCAGCCAGTCGCCCAGGGGAGAGTGCTCGCCGGGAAGGAGCTCGCCGGCCTCGCCGTGCCGGTCGAAGAGGGTCAGCCTGAGGGGGGCGGGCGAGCCGTGCAGGCGGGTGAACTCCAGGAGATGGGGATAGGCCAGAAGGAGGGCGGCACCTCCGCCGGCGAGGACCGCGACCCAGTGCATCCTTTCGCCCCGGAAGGTCCGGTAGAGCAGCCAGCCGCCGAGCAGCATGGCCTGGAGGGGCGCGATCCAGATGTTGCCGATCAGCCCCATGGGGATGGTGGCGGCGAGCAGGGCGTGGTTGACGAAACGTTGCCGGCCCGTGGCCCCCATCTCCTGGGCGGCGATCAGCAGGGCGGTGAAGGCGAGGAGGACGATGCCCGTCTGCGGCGGGTGGAACTGCCCGTCGGCCAGGGCGAAGCTGAAGGTTTCCATGGGCAGCTCGATGCCGGGTTTGCCGAGGGGAAGGACCTTCGCGAGCGGTTCACCGAGCCAGGTCCAGTCCTTCGCCTCCACGCCGAGGCCGAGAAAACGGACCTCCTGCCAGTGGGCGAGGGGCTCCTTTTTCAGGACCTGCATCCCGACGTTCACGCCGTTGCCTCCGATGAGGATGAAGGCGGTCATGAGCCAGCCGGCGGGCCTCCACTGGCTGAAACGGCGGGCGGCCGATCCCGCCGCGCAGGCGGCCAGGCCGTAAAGCACGCAGACTCCGAACTGAAAGGCGACCTCCGGGCTGATGCGCAGGACGCGGCCCATGAGGGCGGCCGCATAGTGCTGGAAGTTGTAGTAAAAACTGATGTTGAAGGGGGGCAGCCAGCGGTCGGTGGCGGGGAGGGTGTCGCCCACCGAGTAGGATTGGAGAAACATCAGGTCGGGCAGGCGCTCCGGGCCGAGGTCAATGTCGGGAAAGGTGCAGCGCCAGACGAGGGCGTAGAAAAAACCCACCGCAAAAAAGGCCTCGACCTCCCCGTTTTCCCGCAGGACGGCGCGGTGTTTCCAGATCAACCAGCCGGTCAGAGGGAGGCCGAGCAGCAGAAGCGGAGGCTGGGGCCCGAGGCCGTGAAAGTGCTCCAGGAAAAACATCCCCAGGCAGAAGAGGAGGAGGGAGCCGACCCGGGCGATGGCGTAGTCCCGGTGCGCCGTGTGGAAGGCCAGGGCCAGTCCGATCAGGTTGAGCCAGAGCGTCCCGATGGTGAGAACGAGGAAGAGGACTACCATGTGTCCGGGAAGTGGAAGCGGCGGGTCGGGAGTGGCAACCGGAAACTCCCCGTGACAGTCACCTTGGGGCTCCGGGTATTCGGCCCACCGGCGGGCTTGCCAAGGGGACTGGCCCGGGATGCGTTGTGCCCATGCGGACCGCTTCCGCCCCTTCGCCCACACCGATCACGCACCGCCTGCCCATCGCCTTTCTTTTGGTCTGGGCAGGTTTGGACGTGGCGGGGCTCCTGGGGGACGGTCCGGCATCGGACCCGAAGTCCGCCTCCTGGGCGACCATCGCGGCCGCCTGGTGCTGGCTGGCCGGTTTCGGGCTGACCCTGCTGCTCACCCTCCTCTGGCTGGGGCGCACGCTGCGGGCCTGGGTGGCGGGGCGCGAGTGGCTGGCCGGTGTGGCGCTGGCGGTGGCGGGCTGGGCCTGCTTTTCGGCCCTGGACGGCTGGGAGCACACGGCGGTCAACGGCGAGTCCGCCATCCAGATCACGGCCGGACGTCATTACTGGACCCAGCCCGACCTCGGCTATCATCGGAGCGCGTTCTGGGGCGCCTATCCGGCCCGGGCCTACCTGCTGACCTCGCTCCCCTCGGTCCTGGCCGGCCCGGGTTACGTCACCCTGCGCCTCGGTTACGCCCTGGCCTTTTTCCTGGGCTGGCTGACCTTTGTGGCCGGGCTGGCGGAATTCTGGAACCGGGGGAAACGCGGAAACCGTTCCGGCGGAACGACCTGGGCGGTGTTGGCCGGGCTGGCCGTGATGGCCTGTCCGATCGTTCTGCAGTTTCTCCGGATGTTTGAGCAGACGCTCCTCCCCATCGCCTCGGCCCTGTTTTTTCTGGGCTGGGGATTCCGGGCCTGGCGGGGCGTCTCGGCCTGGTGGGTGATTCCGCTGGCCTGGACGGCGGGCTTTCTGGGAAGCAACTACACCCCTTCCCTCGCCACCTGGGGGCTGGTCCTGGCCTGGCTGGCCGCGATGTGGCTGCGCCCCGGCCTGCGGGCGGGCTGGCCCCGCGCCACCGTGGGGGCGGTGCTGGTTTCGGCGGCGGTTTCGGCCGGGGCGGTCCTCTGGGCGGTCCGGACCGAGCTGGCCGAGCGCCTGACCTTTCACCGTTTCGCGGACACGGCCCCGATGCCGTGGGCGGAGCGCTGGGAGCGGGTGCGCGAGGCGCTGGGCATGCTCTTCAGCCACGCGGACCGGCCGTTTTTTCCCGTCCTGGTGGCGGCCCCTGTGGTGGCGGTGCTGCTCGCCGGTCTGGCCGGGCGGGTGAGGCCGCGCCGCCTGTTTGCCCTCGTGCTGGGCTGGGCGCTGGTCTCGCTGGTCCTGGCCGTCACCCTGCGCGGACTTTTCCACCGCGCGGCGGAGTTTGACCTGCACCGTGCCATGGTGGTCCTGCCCCTCGTGCTGGCCGGAGTGGCGGCGGTCTGGCGGGAGTGGTGGGAAAACGCCCCGGCCCGGGCGCCGGTGGTGCCGCCGCTGTTTGCCCTGGCGCTGGCCCTGTCCGTGGTGGTGGAACTGCCGAAGGTCCGCGACATCGGCACCGGCCTGCCTTACCGGCCCGGCCCCGGCGATGTCATGATGGGCGATGTGGTGGAGCTCTCCCGGCGGCTTCCGGGCGGTCCGGGCGGGACGAAACTTGACGTGTTCATCGCCACCGCGCCGGGGTTTCCCAAGGGGCTGGAATATCTCGTGGCCTATTTTTGTCCGCATCCGGGGACCTTCACCTGGTATGAGCCGAGGGACTGGCCCGCCCTGGTGGCGCAGGGGCTGCCCTTTGCCGCCTTTTATCCTCCGGAAACGGCTGTGCCGGAGGGGTTTGAGGCGGCAGGCGTGAGGGTGTCGCGGCATGAGGCCTGGGACCCCGAGGGCAAACGCATGGTGGCCTTTCAAAGCTGGGTTTACCCCGGCCGGGGCGCGGCCAAGTGACCGCCGCCCACGCGTCTCAATCCCTGCCTGATGCGGCGGCGGCTTCCTGCGGGCTGAGCCACATCCCGGGCGGTTCGGGGATGACGGGCACATGTTTCCCCACCTCGGGTTTGCGGGCGAGATGTTTGAAGAAGAAACCGCCGGGATCGCCGTGGTATTGGGCCGCGATGGGCCATTCGATGCCGTAAATCAGGGAAACCTGGCTTTCCTCCGGAGGGGCGCGTCCGCCGGGGGTGTCGGTGGCGAAGACCCATCCGGCCAGGGCCCCGAAGGAGCCGAGCAGGGTGACCAAAACCAGACCGCTCCGCTGGCCCCGGCGCGGTGGGTCAAGGAGGGAGCGCAGGACGAGGATCCAGGCGAAAAACAGGGCCGGCTGGGAGAAGCGCATGGCGAAGTCGTTGAACTTGCCGACGTTGTAATTGGGAATCAGGACGAGGGCCACCAGGCTGACCACGCCCAGCCAGCGCAGCCGGGGCAGGGACGGACGGTAGAACTCGGAGGCAAAGAGGGCGAACACGCCGATCTCCATGAAGACAAAAAAGGCCATGCGCGACCAGTCCGCCGCGCCGACCCAGGGGGCCTCCCAGTAGAACCCGTGGGGCACGGGCGTGACATGGTCCCGGAGCATGAGGACGGCGAAACCGGCCGGAACGATGCCGAGAAAGTTGATGAGGGTGAAGCACTTGGCGAAACGTTCCCGGACCAGGTGAAAGAGGGGCAGGCAGAGCGAGGAGAGGGGAGTCCGAAGTGCTCTTAGCAAAACCTGCGGTGTCACCAGTGCTTTCAGCGCGGCCGTCACACCCCGTTGCCCGGGGGTGCCTTCCCACAGCCATTCCCGGACCAGGGCCATGAGGGCGAAGGGGATCATGCCGAGGAAGACCAGCGGGGCCCAGAGGGGCATGAGCCCGGCGAGGAACCCGGCCCGGCCCAGGCCTCGACCCTCCAGCCAGTCGTGGGCGATCCAGCCTCCCGCCAACCAGCAGGCCAGGGCGTGTTGCGGCACCCAGGAAAGCAGGGTCTGGTTGGAGGAGTATTCCCAGGTGATCCATCCGGCCCACCACTCCAGATGTTCCCTGCCGGGTGCGGCTGCCCCGTTCCACAACGTGAAAGCCAGCCAGTCGAGCCCGCCGAGGAAGGGGAAGACCAGGGCGGCGAGGAAAGGCCGTTTCCCGGCCAGCAGGGCGATCCAGCCCAGGGAGAGGAAGACGCCCAGGGTGGTCCAGGCGTAGAGGGCGAAAAGGGCCGCCTTCCAGCCCGCCAGCTTCCCCACCAGGGCGGGGACGAGGTAGTAGGCGAAGTAGTAACAGATGGGCCAGTTGTGGTCACGTCCGGCCGGGTGTTCCGCGGGCGGCCAGGAGTCAAGTTGGAGGCTCTTGAGCAGGGCGAAGTGTTTGTCCCAGTCGCCGGTGTAGAACTGATAACCTCCGATGCCGCTGATCCAGGTCCAGAAGGCCGCCACGGCCAACAGCGCCGGCACCAGCCAGATGGGCAGCCGGGCGGGCCCCAGCACGGGTGTCCAGGCTTGGGAGCGCCAGCGGGAGGTTTCCTTGGCCATCAGGTAACACCCCGCGCCGAGAGCCACGGTGGCCAGCAGGGCGAAGGGAAACCTCAGCCAGCCGAGGGCGAAGATGAGGTTGGGAAGGGCGAGGTAAAGCAGGGTGGCGCGTTCCAGGAGGGCCACGAGAGCAGGGCGTTCCACCGCCGGGGGCAGGAATCCGAAAGGGGAGGCGGTCGGGGAGGCGGACATGCGGCGAGGCAGCAGAAGCGGGCGGGTGGGGCTGGGCGAGCCGGAAGCGCGGGGAGGGAGGGCTGCCGAATCCGGCCTGGGACCGGAGTTCGAGAATTAAGAATTAAAAATGAGCGGACTGCGTCCGGAGTCCGCCTGCGGCCCGATTTTCATCGGTGACCCTTGGGCTTTAACAGGTGAAGGCAGATTGCGCTACAAGGTGGGAATGCGGTCGCCGTTCTGGATTCACATGGAGGCGGGCGCAAAAAAGCCGCCCCGGAACGGGTCCGGAGCGGCTGAAGGTTTGCGGTGGTTTCAGCTCAGAGCTGGACGATGCGGGCCGAGGCGATGGCCGGGTGCTGCTTGATGAGCGTGAAGGCGGCGTCGGACGGGGCGGTGTCGAGCTGATAGACGGCGAGGGCGAGTTCCTGACCCTTGGTGCGGCTGAGGGCCATGTTGGCGATGTTGACGCGGTCGGAGCCGAGGATGGTGCCGAGGGCGCCGACGATGCCGGGGACGTCCTTGTTTTCGAGGATGAGGAGGGTGCCTTCGGGGGAGAACTCGAACTGGTGGCCGTTGAGCAGGACAATGCGGGCCGTCTGGGCGGTGCCGATGAGGGTGCCGGCGACGACGAAGCGGGAACCGGTTTCCGTAACCGCCTCCAGTTGAACGAGTTCCTTGTAGTCCGGCTCGGTGCTGGACTGGCTCATCTCGACGGAGACGCCGAGCTGTTTGAGGACGTGGGGGGCGTTGACATCGTTGACGTGCTCGCCGCTGATGCGTTTCAGCCAGCCGCGCTGGATGGAGCGGGAGAGCGGGAGGGTGTCGAACTCGGCCACGCGGCCCCAGTAGCTGATGCGGAGCTGGG
>JANOBW010000241.1:0-14264 GCA_031411855.1 Opitutia bacterium | reverse complement strand
GGGCGCTGTCCAGGAGCGCCTCAATGCGCTGGAACTGTTCGCGGCTTATGTCACTGTCGTAAATCTCTCTCATGGAGCTGCTTGTATGGCTCCATCTTTTTCAAAAAGAAATCATAAACAGGTTCTCAGACGCGTAAAACGGGCGCCCTCCGTCCCACCCAAAGGAACGGAATCACGCACCGTGACGGTTTCGCTGCCATCCCCGTTGTCCGCGACGGAAATCGTGGCAAAGAGGGAAGGCGTGAAACCCGCCGCATCCAGGGAGGAAGAAAACTCCGGTGTGAAGGCAAGGTCGGCCGCGCCACCGACACGAGTGTAGGTCATTGCCACGTAACTGTTTCCGAGATCAGCAAGAACCTCCGTCGCGGGTGTCCGCCCGGAACCGGCCATCCGGGGATCCGAGTGGAGGGCGTATTCCATCAGGTTGGAAACCCCATCTCCGTCCTGATCGGCTTCCGCGCCGCTGATGAGGGGGTCGGCCAACTCGGCGGGACTGAAAAAGCCCGAGGAAAAAGCCAGGAAGGTCGGCGCGGGTGGCGCGGTCGGTCCGGTCGAAACGACACGGATTGAGACCGACGTGGCATTGTAGGAGACAGACCAGGCCAGCCCAGCCCAGAGCCCAGCACAGGCAGTTGCCAACGGTCGTGGAAGTCGCGCTCGCGCTCAGCAGGGTGAAGGACTGGTTCAGGACCGGGGTGAATCCATGGAGAAGCGAAACCTGGGCGTTTCCAGCCAGAGCGAGAGCTCCATTGACCGAAACCGTGTCGAAAGCCCCGCCGGTCACTCCACCGAGCTCGAAACGGAGCAGGGCCGTGGACGTCAGAGTCAGAGCGGAGTTCACCGTGATCGAACCCGCCCCCCACCCCGCCGGGCTGGATCGTTCCCGCCACGTTCGCGGCCCCCACCGTGACCGGCCCGGTGCCGAAAGCCGTGGGAGAGCCCGCCACCGCGGTGCCGGCGTTGACATTAGTCCCTCCGCTGTAAGAGTTTGCACCGGAAACCGTCAGCATCCCGGCCCCATCCTTGGTGAGCGCGCCCGCCCCGCTGACGACAGTGAAAGCCCCCGGGGAAACGGATCGGTTTGCATCGGGAACGAAGGACTTTGCGCCCGTGCCAGCGAGGGTCAGGTTCACGGTGCCACCGGTGGCAAAATCGGTGCGGATGGCGGTGCCGACCGTCGAGTGGACGCCGTTGCAATAGATGCGGGCCAGGCCGGCGGTGCGGTCCACGCTGACCACGAGGTGGTTCCACTGGTCGAAGACAAGCGCTCCCGCCGCGGTGGAGGCCGAGGCGGTGGCCGTGCCATTGCCGGTTTCAAAACGATCTTGCCGTCGGAAGTGCCCGACGAGTTCACAAACAGACGGAAACCATTGGTGTTGGAACCACTTCCAGAGTTGGAGAGGATGGTCTGAATGTTGGTCCGGGTGGAGGCGATCTTGACCCAGCCGGAGAAGGCGAAGTGGCCGCCCACATCGAAGACACCGGCGTCGCCGTAGTGGTTCACCCCGTCGAGCTGAAGCGCATGGGAGCCCTCCTTGGTGTCCGTCACGAAGGTCGGGCCGTTGGTAAGAACCAGATTGTGACCGTTGCCGGAAGTGTCGTTGGCCGAGTTCTTCAGCCTCCACTGGGCCTGCACCCTGGTATCGGTCGAGCCGGAGGTGCTGAAGGTGGCGGAGTAGGGAGCGGTGATGGGGGTTGCCGACGGAATCGCGCACGCCGCCGGCCGGAAACAGCACCTCGTAGGTGGTGTTGGACGTGAGGGGAAGCGCGGGCGAAAAGTTGATCATGCCCATCTGGGTCGAATACGTCCCGGCAATGGCGGTGCCGCCCGCGAGACCGCCAAACTGAGGAGGGTGAAGGCGAGCAAACGCGACAAGGCAGGGAAGGAGCATCGGGACATGGGGAGGAGGGGTAGGGTTGGGGGAAAACCGGCGAACAGTGACAATGACCCGGCCCCCCTTCCCCTTAACAGCCCTTCTGCTTTTGACATCAAAGTGACCACCGATCCGAACACACCAACCGCGTCCTGCGGGTCGTTTCGCTTATCCCGCCATCATTTCCCACTAATCCCCTTCCCCACCCCATCTTTGACGTTGCCTCACCCCGAAAGACCGTGGTTCGTTCACACCATGACGGAAAACGAAGCCCAAGCCGCCAAAGTCATCACCAAGCGCTCCAAGATCATCAACGGTTTCTTAACCGTGGTGTGGTTCTGCTTTTGGACCTGGTTCCTGCAGGACTACGTGCCCCTGGAGGCCAAACACGAAAACGACGCCCTCATTCTCGGCATCGCCGCCATGACCGCCGCTTCCCTGACCGGCGTCTTCTGGATCGCGATCGGAATGTATAGCGTGGTTTACAACGACCACAAACTGCGCAGCCGCAGTTGAGATTTCCCGCGCCGGGATCAACTCACAAACCACTCAAGCTCAGAGGGCTGGCGTTTGCGTGATGGTCATCTGGCCCGTCGGGCTCAGGGTGATGGTGTATATGAAACCGGGTCGGACCCGCCGGTAAACCGCGTTGCCTTGGACTGCCTGAATGCCGTCGGCGGCAAGCTTTTCCGGATGATCGCCCAGCTCCCACAGCGAACTCCAAAACCGCTGCCGGTCCTTCTCGTCGAGATCCTTGGTCAACCCCTCATAACGTCCCGGCGCGGCTCCTGAGGTTTCCAACGGAAAGCCCTGGGCCGGAGCCTGGTCCTCCCCGTAAACCCGGCGCCAGAAATGGATGGCCCGCTCGCGTCCGTCCATCACCAGTTGGTTGGAAAAACGGATGACCAGCGCGTCAAAATGGACGACCTCGCCGGGTATCCAAAACTCCTTCTCCTGGATGAGTTTGCCCGGGTTGGCCGGGTCGGGCTGGGCGAAGCGGACACGGCTGCGGATGCCCCCCAGATCGGCGCGCTGCTCGACAATCCGGGCGTAACCGATCTCGCGCTCCTCGGTCAGCCGGGCCAGTCCTTCCCGCAGCGAGCGGTTTTCCTTCACCAGCTCGCCGACACTGGCGTCGCGGCCGGTGTGAAAGCCCCAATAAAAGGCCCCGCCGGCGGCCAGGAGCAGGAGGGCAAGGAGCGGTTTCCAATACTTCATGGAGCCAGACAAGGGGCGGGGTGAAAACAGGGCAAGCTCTGGGCGGAAGTCGGAGTCCGAGTCGGCTCAAACCGTGGTCCGGCAATCACTTCTGGAACAGGACATGGGCGCCGCGCTTGTTGCCGGTGATGACATCCGGCTTGCCGTCTCCGTTGACGTCCCTGACGCAAAACTGGGTGCCGGTGCCGGAATCTCCGTCAATCAGGTGCGGAATAAAGGTGGCCTTGCCCCCGTCGCGTTTGAGTTCAAACCACCAGACCACGGCCGGCGCGTTGGGCTCGGCATCACCTTTGGGACCATGGGCCCAGAAGCGTTTGCCCGTGACGATATCGAGAACGCCGTCGCCATTCATGTCAGCCAGTTCAATGGCATGGAGTTGGGCGAAGACGACGCCCGTCTCCCCCTTCTGCCGGGGGGTTCCGGTGATCAAATGCTGCTCCCAACCAGTGGCAGTCTGCTCATACCAGGCCAGCCCGTAGTCATGGGCTCCGAGGGAGGTGATGACGTCGTTCCGGCCGTCCTTGTTGACATCGTAAACATACATGTGGGCTCCGCCCTGCACGCCAAACTGCTGGGCGTGAAAGGTCCAAGCGGGATCACCGTCCAGCTTGGCGGGCTGTTCCCACCAGCCTTTGAGTTCGAGCACGTCCACGCGGCCGTCGCCATTGACATCGCCATAGCCGATGCCGTGCGTGAAACGCTGATAGGGTCCCTTGGGAGAGATCGGATGGAAGGTCCATTTTTCCGTGGGTTTGGCGGGGTTAAAGGTGGCATAGCCGACAAAGCCCTGGCTCATGCAAAGCAGGTCGGACTGCTTGTCGCCGTTGATGTCCACAAAGGTCGGGGACTCGTTGTCGGTCACATCCAGGGCCGTGTGCCGCTTCCAAAAACCTTCCGCGCCCTTGGGGTTCTCATACCAGAAGGTCTCCTTCCCGGGGAAGCCCATCACGAGGTAGTCGGTCCAGCCGTCGCCGTTAAAGTCGTAGGCGGCGTTGAGGAAGTTGTCGCTGTATTCGTTGACCTGGGATTTTGCACCCGGAAACCCCTCGACCATCTTCTCCGCCCCGTCCGCCCCCTTGGTCTTGAAGGTGCGGGTCGCGTCATAGAGGGTGGTGCGCTTCACAAAGTCAGGTCCGGCAAAGAGATAGGGACCGTAAATGACGTCGGTTTTGCCGTCCTTGTTGAAGTCCGCCACCGCGCATCCCTCGGCCCAGAAATTGTCGGTCAGTTGCTGCTTGGACCAATGGCCGTCCGGCGCGGGCACGGGGGTGGACTGGGCCAGGGCGGCGGCGGAAAAGAGAAACGGGGCGAAGAGAAGGGGACGCATAGGGGGAAGGGGTGACAGGTGATGGCCGCCGATGCTCCCTCCGGAGCCACCTTTTGCAAGCCCGTCCTCCCGCCCCGGCATCCGGCCGGAAAGGCCGCCGCCCACACCGCCAGGATGGCCTTCAACCCACCCCGGCGCTTTTCATCTCCCAGTAGCGGTTGACGAGGGAGATGGCCAGCTCCTCGGGGATGACATCGAGACTGCGCGCGCCCTGGGCATTGAGGCGGGCCAGAAGCTCGCGGCGGCCATGGAGGTATTCGCCGAGGGCGGCCTGGAACGCGCCGTCGGCGGCGGACCGGACCGGCTCGCGCGCGGCCTGGTCGAGGGCCTTTTCCCGGAGACTGGCGACCACCACAAGATGTTGGCGACGAAGGAGTTTCACGGCGGGGAGAAGCTCGTCCGAATCCTCGTCACGGAGGTTGGTCACCACGATGACCAGGGCGCGCTTGCGGAGGATGCGGAGGCTTTCCTCGGCCGCCTGGAGATGGTCCGACGGGGCCTGGGTGGGCTCGAGGTCGTGCAGGATTTCCATGACGGCCTGGGCCGTGGCGGTCTTCTTCGTCGGCTTGAGCCAGCGGTGCACGCCGCCAAAGGTCATCAGGCCGACGGCATCCCCCTGGCGGAGAGCGACATGGGAGAGCAGAAGCACGGCGTTGAGCACGTGGTCGAAGTGGGCCAGGTCTCCGTCCTGGGCGCGCATCCGGCGGCCGCATTCGATCAGGAAAAAGATCTGCTGGTCGGTCTCCTCCTGAAATTCGCGGGCGATGAGTTTGCCCTGGCGGGAGGTCGCCTTCCAATCAATGGCGGCCAGGCGGTCGCCCCGGCGAAACTCCCGAAGCTGATGGAATTCAGTGCCTTCCCCGCGCTGCCGGCGTTTCATCACCCCCATCTGGCCCAGGCGGCGCGCGCCGGCCAGCACGCCGTATTTCACCACCTCGGCGTAATTCGGATAAACCCTCATGATTTCTTCCTCACCCACCCGGAAGTGGACCCACCAAAGAGCCAGGAGGGAATAAACCCTGACCTCGGGCCGGGCGAAGGTGGCGGGACCGCGGCGGCGCGGGATGAGACCATAAACCGCCTCGGCGTCGTCCCCCGGGGCGAGCAGGAACGGGCACGGCAGGCCGTCCACGGCATGGCCGGGCGGATGGTGGTCGAAAAGGTCGCCCCGCAGGGTGCGGCGCCCGGGATTGTGCAGGCGAAGCCGGACCTCGCCGCGCACACCCAGGGGCCAGATCCGGGCCATGCGGCGCTCCACCTCAAGCGGCCGCGTGCGGGCCCCCAGGAGCGCGTCCACCGCCGCCACCAGGGCAAGCAGGGCCAGCCCCGTCCACCAGAGGGACGTCAGGCCCAGCAGGGTCATCGGGACGGCCAGAAGAAGCGGGAAGAGGATCAGCCGCAGCAGCCAGTTGGACGGGGCCAGTCTCATTGGCGGGGCGCGGGCACCTTTTCGATCAGGTCGAGCAGGATGCGGTCGCGGGAACGCCCCTCGATCTCCATCTCCGGAGTGGGCGTGACGCGGTGGCGGAGCACCGGGATGGCGGCGGCCTTGACGTCCTCGGGCAGCACGAAATCGCGGGACTCCAGCAGCGCCCGGGCGCGGGCCACCCGGACCAGCGAAAGGCTGCCGCGCGGGCCCGCCCCGACAGCCAGGCCGGGGTTGGAACGGGTGGCGCGGACGAGGCGGACGGCGTATTCCAACACCTTGTCATCCAATGAGACACCGGCGGCGGCGGCGCGGAGGGAACGGACCTGCTCGGGGGTGACGACGGCATTGACCGTTGCCACGTCAAGTTTGTCCCCGGCGGCGGCGGCTCGAGTCACGGTGGAGGTCATCGCAATCTCCTCAGCCTCAGAGGGATAGTCCAGCCGGACCTTGAGCAGAAAACGGTCGAGCTGGGCTTCGGGCAGCGGGTAGGTCCCCTCCTGCTCCAGGGGATTCTGGGTGGCCAGGACCATGAACGGCGAGGGCACGGGATGGGATTCGCCCTCGATCGTGACCTGCTGCTCCTGCATGACCTCGAGCAGGGCGGACTGGGTCTTGGCCGGGGCGCGGTTGATTTCGTCGGCCAGCAGGAGGTGGGTGAAAACGGGCCCCCTGCGGATGACAAAGGTCTGGGTGCGCGGATCAAAAAGCGCATGCCCCATGACATCGGCCGGCATGAGGTCGGGGGTGAACTGGACGCGGCCGAACGAGCCGGAAAACGTTTTGGCCAAAGCCTTGACCAGGAGGGTCTTGCCCAGGCCCGGCACACCTTCCAAGAGGACGTGACCGCCGGCCAGGAAGGCGCAGAGCACCTGGTGGACGACCTCGTCCTGGCCGACGAGGACCCGCGCCACCTCGGCGCGGATGGACTCGACCAGCGGGATGGCTCCGGCGGCGGTCAGGATGGCGGGGGAATCAGCGGGGGAATCGTTCATGGGGAGAGGACAACGTGTTGCGGTTCAAAGGGATCGGGCGGGGCCCAGGGCGGCCTGAAGGCGCTGGAGGGCGGCGGCGGCGAGCGCGAAGTCCTCCGGGCGGGCCACCGGGCCGAGGAGCGCCAGCGTGGTGTCGGCCACGTCAAGGCCCGTGTGGCGGGAGAGTTCGGCGGCCAGTTCGGCCGGAGGGAGGTCGGTCCAGCCGGGATGCAGGGAGGAGGCCCGTTCGCGCAGGCGGCGGCGCATGTTCCAGGCCAGTTTTTGCGCCCCGACATGGCGCCAGAGGAGCAGGCCCGAGGCGCGGACGTGTTCCAGCAGTTCGCGCCGGTGCTGGGTTTCGGGCGGGCGGATCGGACCGAAGCGCCGCGCGGCGGCCCACAGGCCGACGACCAGCAGGAGGGCCAGGGCGGCGAGGGCCGGCCTCTGATTGGCCCAAAGCCAGGCCCACAGACTCGGGGATTCCCAGCGGTAAACCACGGTGATGTCGGCCGAGTAGCCGGCCAGCTCGGAGAGAAACGTGGCGTGGGCGGAATCGCCGAGACGTCCGTTCGACAGGAGGTCAAAGTCGGCCAGGACCACCACCCATCCCTGGCCCAGGGAGCGGGCCGTGCCGGAAGCCTTGGCCATGGGCGACAGGTCAAGGCGTCTCGTTCCCCGGGCCGGCAGGAGCTGCCACTCCGTGTGGGGCTCCACTTTCAGGGAAGTTTTTTCCCAAGGCACCTGGAACTCCACCTCTTCAAGGCGGCGTGTTCCCTTGGTCCACCCGTCAAGCCCAAGCAGAGCCCGCAGGTCGGCGGCGAAGAGGTTGTCGTGATACTCCTTCCCCTCCCCCATGCCTGTGACCAGAACCCCGCCGCTCTTCACCCATTCCTGAAGATATCCCAGCGTCCTGGGCGTGGCGGGAAGGGCGTCGAGAGGTGCCAGGATGCAGCCCGTCGGGACCTTGGTCAGATCGGGAAACCCCGGCCGGGAGTGCGCCGTCTTGCCCAGTTTTTCCAACAACCGCTGGGAGGCCAGATAATGGTTCAGGCGCGCCTGGCCGTGAAGGCCCACAAAAACCTTTTTCTCCTTCTGGACCAGGTTGCTTTTGACCACAAACCCGAGGACGGCCGCCGCCAGCACCGCGACCGAGCCCCAGATCCACCACCGGGCCTTCATGCCAACGCCTCCTTCACGGCCAGATGGACCTGCCATTCCCGGCAGAGGGCATGGACCAGGGTCTCGTCCGGGACGCGGTGGGCATAGGCCAGTCCCTGCCAGCAGAGGGTGACTTTTTTCAGATAATCCGGGGCTTCCCCCGCCACCTGGGAACGGACGAGGCGGACACATTCCCCCTCGGTCAGGGCACCCCCGAGATCGAGGCGGTGCCGCCGGGCCAGTTCATGAAGCGTGCCACGGTAAAGCAGACCCAGGGCTCCACGGTGGTCACCGGCCTGCCAGAGCCGCAGAGCCTCGGCGGGGACATCGCCAAACACCTCGTCGGCCCGCACCGCCTGCGAGCCCCGCACCACCGGGACCGGGCGGTCCGAGGGTCCGGCGGGGGCCGGAGCGGAGATCCCCATATTCTTGATCCAGTTGATGATAAGAATGACCAGAAACACCAGGGCCACGGCCAGAAGGACATAGAGGACCGCATGGACGACAAACCCGGCCCCCGGCATGGAAAACGAGGAACGGGAGGACTCCTCCTTGCCTTCCTCCTTGTCCCCCCATTGCCAGGATTTCTGCGTCACATGATCCTCAAACTCGGGACTGTCCAGCACGGCCTTGACCGCCTGCTGCGGATCAGAGCCGGCCGAGGCAGGCTCCACGGCCTCCACCAAGGGGACCGCTTCGACCGCCCCTGCCGGCATGGGCATGCCAAACGCCAGGAAACCCAGCGCCAGCACGGCCACCACCCGGGTGAGGCGCGCGGCCAGGCGGCGGAAGGCCAGCTCCAAGTCCCAGCCTTCCAACTGCATGCGGCGGTTCAGATAGAGGGTGAAACCGCCGGCGACGTAGCCGGGGCGGAGCAGGATCACGGTGGCGGCGTAAACCCAGAACTGGAGTTGGTCAAACCAACCCGGCCAGATCAGCTCCCCCTTGGATTCCACATCGAGAAAGGAGTCCCCCAGCTCCCTCCAGAGCGGATCACGGATGGGCGCGACCTGGATGAGGAAAACGAGCAGAGCCACGTAACAGAGCAACTCCACATGAGCCCAGATGATGCCCCACCACATGGCCTTGTCGCCCTGCCGGTTGAGGGCCTCGCGGCGGCGGTCGGCCGCCTGGCCGGTAAGCCCCTCCAGCTGCCAGACGGGCAGGAGAAAGGCGCGGTGGGGGGCGAAACGCCAGAGCGTGAGGGCTCCCACCCAGCCATGCCGGAGGGACCCCCGCCAGGCCTTGAGTGTTTCCCAGCAGGTCGGGGCCGGGCCGAAGGCGCGCCGGCTCAGCACGTGAAGCAGGGAACGCTCGAAGAGGGGAAGGGGCCACCAGAAGAGCAACATCCCCACGAAGGGATGCCCCAGGCCGGTGATGATCCCGCACAGCACCGCCCACTGAAAGGTGAGGATGAGCCAGGGCCACATCACGGCCCCGAAGTTTTCCCGCACCAGGGTGAGCCCCAGTTCGGCCGCCTCCCAGGGAGCGCGGCGGCGCAGGCGGACGGAAAGCCCTTCAGGCGACACGGCGGCGCCCCCCCGCGGCGAAAAAGAGGAGCACCAGGGTCCACTGGGACGCGCCAAAGAGGTATTTGACCCAGGGGGCGATGTCCGCCCGCGAGGACCAGAACGCCTCGACGAAGGCCGCCCCCAGGGTCATCACGGCGGCCCCGCCGATGAGCACTGCCCCGTCGCGCCCGGCGTCCCGCAGGGCCTGCCCCCGGGTCTGGGAGCCGGGGGCCAGCAGCGACCAGCCAAGGCGGAGCCCGGCCCCGCCCGCCACCACCATGGCGGTGAGTTCCAGCGCGGAATGCCCCGAGACAAAGGGCCAGAAATTGTCCCCGCAACCGGCCACGGTGAGGTGGGCGGCGATGGCCCCGATATACAAACCGTTGAAAATCAGAAAGAAAAGCGAACCGACCCCGGCCAGCAGCCCGCCCGAGAAAATGCGGAAATCAATCCCGATGTTGTTGTTCACATAATGGCCGAACATGAGGAGGTCGGAATCCACATCACGTTGCCGGCCAAAGTGTTCCGCCGCCGGTGAATACATCTCCTCCATTGACGCGGCGGTCTGGGCGTCGAGCACCAGCCCGGCCGCCTCCGGGTTGCGGAGGATGGCGACGAAGATCAGGAGGAACGGCCCGAGGCTGAAAAGCGTGGCGGTGAGCATGAACCGCCAGTGCCGCCGGAAACTGAGGGGGAACTCCTCCAGCAGCCAGGCCGCGATCTGCCGGAACGTCAGCCCCTGCCGGGAGTAAAGGGTGTGGTGGCCGGCCAGGGCGAGCCCCTCCAGGCGGCGGACCAGCCCGTCGCCATAGCGGCGCTCCCGGGCCACCGCGAGGTGGTGGCAGATGCGGCGGTAAAGGCCGGGAAACTCCTCCCCCCCGCCGCTCTTCATGGCCTCGCTGACGCGGCGCCACTCGGCCTCATGGCGCGTCTCAAACTGGCGCTGCCTCACGAGTCCCCCAGCAGATGGGCGGCGTTTCGCCGCAGGGTTTGGACCGCCTGCCAGCCTTTGCGGCCGTGCAGCGGTTGAAGCAGTTCGGCCAGTTCGACCTGCCGGGCCTGGGAAAGCTCGTCCAGACGCTCGGCAAAGGCCACCAGGGCCGCGCGCTCCTCCAGGTCAAGGGGGTGGGCGGGAGCCTCCGGAGCCTCCCCCGAGGGCAGGCGGGGCACAAGCTCCGGTTCGACATGGACCACCAGCGTGCCGGCGGCAAGGTCACACAGGCGGCGGTGGCGGCCGTCCATCAGCATGCAGGCGGCGGCGGTGGAATACAAGGTCAGCAAGTCCAAAAATCTCAGCAGGTTGCGCACCAGGGAGGCGGGCCAGCCCACCGGGGTCCCGTTGTCATGCAGGACACGCAGGTTAAGCCTCTTTTTGCCGGGAGTCTGGCCCCCGCAGCAGACCTCAAACACCACCGGATAAAGCCATTCCAGCAGGAAGGACACCACCAGAATGATGCCACCGGCGGCGTAGCCACCGATGGTCAGCCCCACGGTGAAGGAGATGGCCGCAACGACCGCCAGCCGGATGCCGAAATCCATCAGCCAGGCCAGGCCCCGGGGGGCAAAACCGGCCGGTCGCAGCCGCAGCATGATGCCTTCGGGGGTTTCCACCTCCCACAGGGTGTCGGTCAGGCTGTGGCCGATGTTGTGTTTCATCAAAGGGGTGTCGGCAAAAGGTAGAAGACAGGCGAAGGAAAGTCAGGGAAAGTTCGTTTCCCCGGCCTTCGGATTCAAGGGGGAAACGAAAGGTGGCCCGACTTTTCCAACGGCCGGAACCCAACTTCATTTCCCACGGTTACGGCCGCTTCGGAAAGCCAAACCCCGCCCGGGGGTGCGGACGGGGGCCGGAGCGGGGCGTCGGCCCATGCCCGCAAACGGCAATCGGGTTGAAAAAAAAGCCCGCCTGGAATGGTCCGGGCGGGCTGGTGGAAGAGACGTCAGGGTCACTTGCCGGAGTCGTCACCACTGCCGCGTTTTTCCCAAAAACCGAGGAAAAAGACGACCATGATGACTCCCGCCATGATCGCGGGAAGGGTCCAGAAGGCTTTCCATTGCGACATGGTTTCAGTAACCAGGGCGGTGTCCGCCTTGAGGGGGGAAACCGAGAACATTTTGCCAAGGGACTGCACGAAGCTGAGAGGTTCGGTGGAGGCACCCACCTTGAGGGCTTCGTTGAGTTTGCCGTAGCTGGAGACGGTTTCACCGAACTTACCGAAGGCCACCTGATAGCCGAAATACATGCCGACCCCCTGGGTCAGGAAGACCAGCATGCTCTGAGCCTGGCCGCGGACGTGGGCCGGGGCCTTTTGATCGGTATACATGAAGCCGGTCACGAAGAAGAAGTCATAGCATAGGCCGTGAAGGGCGACGGCGAGAAACAGCATCCAGGTGATTTGTTCAGGGGCACCGAACGCGAAGAGAAGGTAGCGTCCGACCCAGCAGGCCATGCCGATGAGGATCATCCACTTCACCCCGAGGCGGCGGAAGAAGAAGGGAATGAGAAGCATGAAGAAAAACTCCGACATCTGCCCGATGGTCATGGTCGAGGCGGGGGCGGCAAAGCCGGTGTTGCCCAGATAGTTCGAGCTCAGGCCGTAGTAATAGGCGAGCGGTATGCAGATGAGAGTGGAGCACACTGCGAAGACCAGGAAGGGAAAGTTCCCGAGAAGCTTGAAGGCATCCACCATGAGAATCGCGCGGAGGTTCAGAGGCTGGCCCTTGGCGGGCGGCGGCGTGCTGGGGAGAAGGAAACAGAAAGCGCCGAGGACGAGGGAGGAGACGGCCGCCATCCAGAACATGTTGAAGCTGGCGGACCAGCCCAGGAAGCCAATGACGAGGCCGGCGGCAATCCATCCGATCGTGCCCCAGACGCGGACCTTGGGGAAAAGGTTGCGGTCCGAGATGTTGGTGAAGGCGATGGTGTTGCCCAAGCCGAGGGTGGGCATGTAACAGATCATGTAGAGGTTCATCAGGAGCACCATGGTCTTGCCATCCTTGGCGGCGGCGAAATGCGGGATGAAACACATGATGATGCCGCCAATCAGAAGCAGCGTGCCCATCACCTTCTCACTGGCAAAAAAACGGTCTGCGATGAGACCGAGAAAGAGAGGGGCGATGATGGCTGCAAGGGGAGCGCTACCGTAGGCACCTCCGCCAAAGTCACTCAGACCGTTTTCTCCCAGGCACTGCCCCAGGGTGGCAAACCAGGCTCCCCAGGCGAAAAACTGGAGGAACATCATCAGACCAAGGCGGAAGAGGGGTGCGTTGGCGGGTGGGGTGAACGGCTGGGCTTGGGACATAAGGGAGTGTTTTAAAGGAGTCCGGGTCACATGACCGGGGAAGAAAACAGTTGTCAGCGGGCAATGTCGCGTTGTGTCAACACTTTAAGCCCCAGGCTCGACAAAACCGTGCCCGCCAGGTCGCTGTCTTCCACCGAAAGGGCCAGCGCCCCGTGGTCCAGGGGACGGCAGACAAAGGGGTAAACGTAGTGGATGTTGATCTCCGCCTGGTGGAGGGCCTTCGTCACCGCAAGGATGCGGCGGGGAGTCTCGATTTCCACCGCCACCACCCGCACCGTGGTGAAGGTGTGCCCGTGCTCGCGGAGCAGGCGGCGGGTTTCGTCGGGGTAGTTGACGATCAGGCGGAGGATGCTGCTCTCCGTGTTGTCCTGGACGGTCAGGGCCGCGATGTGGATCTCATGACGGGCAAGGAGTTCAAGAAATTCGTCCAGACGGCCCACTTTGTTGTCCAGGAAGATGGAAAACTGGATGACGGGGTCGGGCTCCCGCTGTTGTAGGATTTCGGCCATGGCGGAAGGGTCTTGCAGGTGGCGGGCCGATCAGGGGGCCACGGGGGTCGCAAAGTGGTTGCGCATGATTTCCTCGGAAACAGGCTTCACGCGGCTGATGAACTTGGGGGTGGCCGTGATGGGCTGGCCGGGCTCGAATTCGGCGCACTCAAAACGGTTCGGGCCGGGACGGAGGGTGTGGTGCCGGCCGTCTCCCCAGACCACATGGGCCCCGCCGTCGGCCATGTTGGACCAGGTGCCCTTGGTCACGACATCCTTGCCGGTCGTCGGCTCGTCATGGCGGGCGGCCTCGCCGAAGCGGCCCAGCTCGATGAAAAACACCGTATCCTTCTGGTCCTGAACGACAAAGATGCCGCCCATGAAGCCGACCGGGTTGATCGGGGAAACGTCGGATTCAAACAAGCCGCGGGCGTCCGAAGCGTCGGCCTTGACGGCGTCGCGGGTGGTGGAGGGCGGCTCGTCCGGGGAACGGCGGTGCTCGGTGAAACGGTAGCCCGAACGCAGCGGCGTCACCTTGTCGAAGTCGTTTTTGCGGCCCCAGGTGATGACGGCCTCACCCTTGGAAATGGACCAGGTGCCGGTTTCGGGCACGGAGCCCTCGCGGCCCGGACGCTGGCGAAAGACGGAACGGGCGGAACCGTCGCGGCGGAGCGATAGGAAAAACTCACCCTCGCGCTGGCGGATGCGCCAGTAGCCGACGAGCGGGCTGCGGGTCAGGGCCAGCTCGGCCTCGGTCGGGGCGGGCTGTTTCGGGGAGGAGGCCCGGACCTCGTCGGAGGCGGAAGTGCAGAGGGCTCCCACGATGCGCTCATCCACCCGGATCACGCGCGATTCGGTCGAGGCCGGGGCCAGGCGGGAATCCTCGCCGGGAGCGTAACTGACCTTGACGGCCTCGCGGCCTTTCTGGCTGAGCAGGTCCGTCGCGCCGTTGTCCCATTTGACCTCAATTTGTCCGGCCCGGACCGACC
>JANOBW010000240.1:0-7812 GCA_031411855.1 Opitutia bacterium | reverse complement strand
AATTACGATCACCAATGGTCATGTCCGCAGCGGAACCTCGGTGGCTTACAATTCAACAGCGCAAGTTTTCGTGGCAACTCCAGGCAATGGGTTTATTTATGGGGTTTATTCTCCCGTCCCATCCTTTCGAAATATTTTTCTCTCTAAAATTTCCGTGTCTGGTGTCACGAATGCCGGGATTTCATTGGAACGTGGTGATATCACCACACTCCTTCCCACGGGCCAGCCAACAAGCATTACCGATTGCACGGTTTCAGATTGTGGCACGATCGGAATCATCGGCGATGTGATAGATAAATGCGCGGTTAGCGGAATCGGGCATACCGGTATCAATGGCTCTCGGGTTCTCAATTGTTCATCCTTCGCTGGTTTTATCGGAATCAAAGCGGGTGTTGTGGATAATTCACATGGAACTGCCGTAACGAATGCGGCTGGCAGTTTTCAAACCTATGGACTTGATGTTACCGCCAGTGTTACGAATTCTTCGGGCACAGCAAAAGGCGTCAATTCGACGGGGATACGAACCACGACGGCTACGAATTGCAATGGAAGTTCTATCTCAGACTCTCCGACTGACATCGGAACGGGAGTGGGCTTGACCGCAATTATTGCCAATACCTGCACCGCTCAATCTGACCATGGCCAGCCCATGAGCGTTAATACGGCGGTCGGTTGTTATATCTGGAATGACGTTGGTAATTCCTTCATCAGTCACCGATACAATATGCCCTGAATCCGGCACGCGTTCGTCCATCTTCACCGCTCACCACCCCGCCGATGAACCCCCGCCACGCCCTGCTCTTTCTCGCCCCCTTTTGTGTGGTCAACGCGGTTGCCCAAACTCCCGTTCCCACCGCAGATCGCCACGCCTACGCGGCCAACACCGGCTGGTTGGATCTCCGGCCCGATGCGGAAGATGGCGTCAAAGTCCACGCCGGTTTCCTGTCTGGTTTGGCTTACTCGGCCAACACGGGCTGGATCAATTTCGGCAACGGTGTTCCCGCCAACGGCACCTCCTATGGCAACACCACCGCCGAGGACTTCGGCGTCAACAAGGACGCCTCCGGCAACCTCACCGGTTACGCCTACTCGGCCAACACGGGCTGGATCAACTTCGGTTGGACGGTGGAGGGAGCTTTCGACAACCCCCACTTCGACACGGCGACAGGCCGCCTGCACGGCCGCGTTTACTCGGCCAACACGGGTTGGATCACTCTCGGCGAAATCACCGAATTCGCCGTGGAATTCCCCGACGGCTATGTCCAGGAAATCGTCCGCTCCGCTTTGAACCTGCCGGAAGGGATCATCACCCGCACCCAGTTGGCCACGATTAAATCCCTGGATCTCAGCGGCTTGGCCGTCATCGATCTCGGCGGCCTCGAATACGCCACCAACCTCCAGACCCTCATCTTCAACGACAGCCTGGTGGATGACCTCCTCCCCATCGCCAACCTGCCGGTTTACCCCAGTCTCACCGTCGGCAACCGCTGGACCGGCGGCTGGATCGGTGCTCCCCATGCGTCCAACGTCATCCAAAACTGGCTGCCCCGCCGCCCGCCGGAAACCTTCACCGCTTTCACCACGCTCGACACCCTTTCCGTCACCACTTCCGGTGCCACGGTGGACCTCAACCTCGCCGCCGCCCAAAAGTTTACCTTCAACTCCCCCGGTGGCACGCTCAGTTCCGTTAACAATGGCCTCACCACCACCGAGGGCCTGAACCTGCAGGCCGGACACCTCAACATCCTGGGCTACAATGACTTTTTCGGCCCGGTGAATACCTCCGTGGGCACGACCATCGGCTTAACCGCCGGCCAGGCCAACTTCCTGGGCACACTCACCAACCGCGGCGAGTTTACCCAGCACGGCGCTGTTTACGCCCGCCACTTCACCAACCACGGCACCCTCACCCTGACCGATCCCGCCCTGCGGAATTATTTCTACGGCACCTTCGAGGGAACACCCGGCAGTTCGCTCGTCATCAACAGCGCCGTGGCCGGGCCGGACGACATACTGCCGGCACCCGTTTTCAACAACGACATGTTCGGCAGTTTCCGCTGGTCTGGCGGCGGCACCTCCACCTTCTCCATCGGCCCGCGTTCCTTCTCCTACATCAGTCTCTACAAGGCCGTTCCCGGCGATATTTACAGCCTCGATACCGATAACCGCTTCACCTTCTCCGACGCCACCTGGAACGTGGCCCTGAACGGCGGTTTCCAGGTCATCTCCAACCCCAGCCTCCCCTACGCCGAAGTGGAGCCACAAGTCGCGCTCTCCAATCTGACCATCAACAACCAGGGCATCCTGCGTTTCACCGCTGATGACATTTCCTTCAAGAACCTCAACGTCACCGGCAACCCGCTTGAGATCTCCTGCCACAGCGTCGGCTTTACCACCACCCGCGAACTTTCGCAGGCCGCCGATTTTCCCGGCACGCTCCGTGCCGACATCTTCGAGGCCTTCCACAAGTTTACCCAACCCGTGCTGGAGGGAAACATCGCCCTCCGCCTTGGTCGCAAGGGTAACGCCACCACCGTCGAACTCGGCAACCTGACCAACTCCACCACAGGCTTCACCGTCATTGGTTCGGAGAACAACACCACCCTCGTCACCGCCGCGCCCGGGGCCGAGCGCACGCTGACCAACACGGGCACGCTGACCGTCGGGCCGGACCATCTCAAAATTGATCCCACGATCTCCAACTCCGGAACTATCAACGTGTTGGGTGCCACCTCCGCCGAATTAGCCAAGCTCTCCTCCTTGACCGGTTCCCTCAACATCGGCATCGCCAGCGCGCTGACCATCGGCCCGATCGTCCCCGACAACATCACCGATGACACGCCCCGCGTCTCGCTCACCCTCTCCAGCGGCTCCATCCACAACCAAGGCGCACTCACCTTCCGCACGCATCGCCTGCAGTTTTTCGGGACCACCCAACTGACCGGCAATCCCATCACCCTCGAAGGCTCCATCCTCAACCTCGCCTACCCGGTCGGCTCCAGCGGCCCCTTGCCTCCGGCTTCCAACTTTGAGTTCGCGGCCGGGCGCAATGTGGTCATCGCCGTCCCGCTCGTGCCTCCGCCCGTGGGAAACGTCGCCGTCCCGCTCGTGCCTCCCGGAAGTCTCTGGAGAGTATTGAACGGCGGCTATGTCTCGTCTTCCGGCCTGGTCAACGCCGGCCGGATCGAACTGATGGGGCCGGCCGTTTATGGATCGGCCCAGCCCACCCTCCACGCCACCTCCGAGATCATCAACACGGGCACGGTCCGTTGCTTCAATTATGGCACCGTCCAGGGCCGTCTCGTCAACCAAGGCGGGATCACCATCACCGGCACACTTTCCCTTCAGGTGGACCCGAACGAAACCGCTCCCAACCCCAACCGCCTCATCAACTACGGCACCGTCACGGTGGACGGCACTCTTGCCGCCTACAGCAACGGTGTTCAAGGCAGCATCGAACAGCTTGGCGGCACCCTAAACAACAACGATGGTGCCGTGAAGCTGGAGCAAGGCTCCCTCTTCCGCTTCGGAGGCGGCTCCATCACTGGACACCCCGTCGAACTGACCAACGCCACGCTGGAAATATACAGCACCGCCCTGTCCGGTGAGTTTGCGATCAAAGGTTATGTCAACACGCTGCTTACCCCCAACGAGAGTATCGGCTCCGGTGTCACCCTGCGTCTTTCCAGTTACGCGTCCACCGGGTCCCGGTTGAATGCCTCCGCCTTCACAAACCGTGGCACCATCATCTTCGAGTCCACCTCAGTTGAGGTTTTTTCCCAGTTGACGGTCGGAGGAACCGGCCTGGTCAACGAGGGGCGCATCGTCTGCGCGGCTCCCGTGGATGGTAATCCCAACAGCCTCCTCTCCAGCGATGTGGACAACAAAGGCACCTTTGAGATCCAGGCCGGGGCCATTCACACGATTGACCCTTTTAACGCCCATTTCCACCATCGAGGCACGCTCACTTTGGGTCCCGCCTCCCTTCTTTCCCTGGAAGGCTTCGACCAGACGTTTGAGGCCCATCCCGGCAGTGTCATCAGCGGTTCGGGGCGCATCGTCAAAAACTTCGCCCCCGCCCTCCTCAACGGCCAGATCGAACCGAACGGCACACTCACCGTCACGGGCGACGCCACTTTTGGCGGCCGCCTTGTTTCCCGCCTTCGCGTCGGGAATGCTGTGGATAGGCTCATTGTTTCCGGCGCGCTTGATCCCACCGGCTGCCGCCTGGTCATCGGCTCCACGCCGGGTTTCACCCCCGTCGCCGGAGTCCGCTACGTCGTGGCCCAGGCGGGCTCGTTCACGGGCATTCCCGCCGCCGCCTTCGTCACCCCCGAGCTGTCCCGCCGCTTTCGCGCCGTCGCTGATGTTTCCGGAGGCACCATGGGTGTCACGCTCACCGCCATCACGCCGGGCACGGCCTCCTTTGCCAACTGGGTCGGCGCGAACGAGCTGGGAGGTGTTCTCCCCGCCAACGATTCCGACCTCGATCACGACGGCACACCCGCCCTCATCGAATACGCCTTCGGCCGCCGCGGGGACACCAGCGACACCGCCCGCACCGAATGGAGCCAGCCCGCCGCCAACGGAAACCTCCAGATGTCCTTCCCGTGGGACAACAATGTCCGCGACGTGACCTGGCGTCTCGATTCGGCTCCCGGCGCGGCCGGTCCCTGGTCCCCTGTTTCCGGTGCGTTCCCCGTCATCTCAGCCCCCGACGCAAACGGTCTCCGCAGTGTGAGCTATTCGCTTCCCGCCACCGGCTTCCGCAGCTTTTTCCGGGTCACCGTGCTCCCCGGCACGCCTCCGTTGTGAACGCCGAGGCCCGGGTTTCAATGAAAGTGGCGGAAACTTTGGTTCCTAAGCCTCAAGGACATGGGCGTTCCTGAAGTCCCCCTCCGCTTTCCAGCGCCGCCCCTTCGGCCGCTCCGGTGACCAGAAACCCCGGTTCGTTTCCGAAAAGTTTCCGGCAGTCATTCCGGATCGCATCCTTCACGGCCTCAACGGCTTCCGGTCGCACCAGGGCGATGGCCGAACCGCCGAAACCGCCGCCGGTCATGCGGCAGCCGAGGACTCCGCCGGCCGGGCCGATGGCTTCGGCGGCGCGCACCAGGGCGTCGAGTTCCGGACAGCTCACCTCGTAGTCGTCGCGCAGGGAGGCGTGGCTGGCGGCCATGAGTTTTCCGAGCGCGTGAAAATCGTTGTGGTTGATGGTTGGGATGGCGTGGAAGGTGCGGGCGATTTCCGTGACGACATGGCGGACGCGGCGGAAGGTGACGGGGTCGAGTTTCGCTTCCGCCTCAGGCAGGCGTTTCACCGGGAAATCGCGCAATGAGGTCACGCCGAGGGTCTTGGCGGCCAGTTCGCAACTGGCCCGGCGCTGCGCGTAGGCACCGTCGGCCAGGCGGTGTTTCACGCGCGTATCCATGATGAGGAAAGAGGCCTCGGACCCCGGCCAGGCGATAGGGGAAACCTCCCGCGAACGGCAGTCGAGCAGGAGGACATGGTCCTTGCGGCCAAAGACGGAGGCAAACTGGTCCATGATGCCGCAGGGCACCCCGGCAAACTCATGTTCGGCGCGCTGGCAGAGGAGGGCCTTTTCGGCCGGGGCGAGGGTGGTTTCCGTCAGGGCTTCGAGAAGCGTGGCGGTGGCCACTTCCAGGGCCGCGCTGCTACTCAGGCCGGAGCCGTGGGGAAGGTCGGAGACGAGCACGGCGTCGAAGCCGGGAACGGTCACGCCCCGGCGTTGGAAGCCCGCCACCACGCCGCGCAGGTAGTTGCTCCAGGCGGGTGCGCCCGGTCTGATGGTTTCGGCCACGGAAAACTCCGCGAGCTGCCCGAGGCTGGCGCTCCAGATGCGGGCCAGGCCATCGGCCCGGGGAGAGCCCGCGAGGACCACGCCTGCGTCAATCGCCAGGGGCAGCACGGGGCCGTCGTTGTAGTCCACGTGTTCGCCGATGAGGTTGACGCGTCCGGGAGCCCGGGCCACCCAGCGCGCGGGCCGGCCGTGGCGTTGCCGGAAGAGGGCGCGCGCGGTTTCGGCAGGGGAGGGGAGCATGGGGGCTGGGCGGGCAAACCAAAGAACGGAAGGGACTTACGGGACGCAAACGACCGAGACTTCCTGTGGTTGGGGCGGCTTTTCCCTGACCGCCTTGCGCTCACTCCGACGGTTTGGAAACGGTTTTGCGGACGCGGTTCTTGATTGTGGGTTCGGGGCGGCGGGCGGGCTCGAAGGGTTTGTCGAAGGCCTCGCCGAAATCGTAAACGTTGTCGAAATCCTTGCGGTTGTCGTCGTCGGTTTTGCCAAACACGCCGGCTTCGACGAGGTTGAAGACAATCTCGCCGAAGTCGCGGGAACGTTTCAGTCCCCAGTTTTCCAAGAGGGTGCGGGAGAGGGGGCCGAACTGTTCCAAGGCGTGGTCGCGGATGCCAAGCAGCAACTCTGGTCCGCTGACATGGCGGGGCCGACTGCTCTTGCCCGCCTTCATCAGGTGGCTGATGGTGTGATCCAGGGCGGAGCGAACAAAATGATAGGCCCCGGGTTGGTAACGGGTGTCACGGGCAACGATGGTGGCGACCAGGGCGGAGAATTGTTCTTCCTGCATGTGCATGTGGAGCTTGTGGCATGCCGACTCAGACGCAAGCGCGGAAACCGGATTGGGGCGGGGGAGAGGGGGAGCCGGGTTTCAAACTTTGACCAACACGCACCTAAGCCAGTTGGTTGTCAGCGGGTGGCAAATTGGATCAGGTGGATGCCGGACAGGACTGACCGAGCCACGAAAGGGCTTTTTCTTCACCTTCCTCAATGGCCAACTCCACAGCGCGTTTGGCTTTTTCCAACAGGGAATGGGCTTCCTGGCGGGCCTGATGAGCTTGCTGGACTTGGGCGATAATTTCCCTGGCCACCTCTGGAGCGATTTGGGGAATCGGCAGCTTCATCAGGTCTTTTTCCGAAATGGCGGGATAGAGACTGGCGCTGGTGTGAAGGTCCATCAGCTCACAGATGACCGGGAGACGTAGATAGGTCAGCAGAAGTTCCGGGGCAATGGCCAGAGGCTCTAATACGACAAAACCAGAGGAGCACACATGGCCGTCCTGCTCAGGGGAAATGATGGCGCTCAGCCTCCGGATGGGGCGGACGGTGGAGGTGATGATGTCATGGCGGCGGACCCTTTGACTGGCGCGGCTGGGTGCTTCGTCGGTTGGTGTTGGTTCACCGGTCGCCGTGCCGTCGTTCCGTAGCCCGCTGATCTCGATATACGGGAACGTTTCCCCGGCATGACCCAAGGGATCAAACCCCTCGTGTCGGGCTGGCGCGACATCCTGTAATGTCAGGCCGTCCGCGCTCAATTTGGCGAGCAATTGGGCCACACGCGGGGCGAAGTATTCAGCGTCAAATCGGGCAAACGAAAGGGCTTCGGAAGCGCGTCGAGTGTAGGTGAGTGGTTCGGGCGGTTGCCAGTCTTCCAAGCCAAATTCTCGAAGCAGGATTTGTTCGCCTTGGGCGATAATCGCACGGGCCTTAACCTGTAAAGCATTCACATTTAATAAAGTGCCATGGACCAATTTTTGAAATGCCCCACCAAACAAGGGAACGGGCACTTTTCGCCCATCTGGCAGGGACAAATGTGATTGAACGTTCCCTTGAAACTGGCGTTCTAGAAGCGCCAGTCCGTGCTTAGTATTGAGAAATGTAACAAGGTAACCTGGTAGCAGCTTCTTTTCCCAGTCTGGGGCGATCTGCACGGCAATTGTGTCCTGACAGACATTGCAGCGCGGAAAATTGACCAACGATGCTGCCGCGTAAGCAGT
>JANOBW010000239.1:0-1646 GCA_031411855.1 Opitutia bacterium | reverse complement strand
GAATCTCAAAAAGGTCCTCCTTAAGAGCCACACACGCGAAACAGTCCGCCTCACGCTTGATGTCAACAAGTCTGGCCCCGTTACTGCCGCTGACATTCGGCCTGATTCCAACATCGAGATTGTCAACCCTGACCAGTTGATTTGCACCATTGACAAAAAGCGTCGTCTTTATGCCGATATTGAAGTCAAGGTTGGTCGTGGCTACTGCCCCGGTGAGAACAACAAAGCCTTGGAGCAACCAATTGGCGTTATTGCCATTGATTCCTTGTTCTCTCCCGTGACCCACGTCAAATACTCGGTTGAAAATACGCGCGTCGGTCAAATGACTGATTACGACAAGCTCATTATCGAATTCAAGACCGATGGGCGCATCAGCCCGGACGAAGCCCTCAAGCAGTCGGCCTCGATCCTAAAACACCACTTGGATGTTTTTGATGCCGTTTCTGATTCTCGCGTTGAGTTTGAATCCACCCGTGACGAGGTCAGCGAAGAGCAAAACAAACTTCGCAAGCTTCTCAACATGTCGGTGAACGAAATCGAGCTCTCCGTGCGCGCCGCCAACTGTCTCAACAATGCCAACATCACCACCGTTGGCGAACTGGCCATGAAGTCGGAGCAGGAAATGCTCAAATACCGTAACTTCGGTAAAAAATCACTCAACGAAATCAAGCAAAAGCTTGAACACCTCGGCCTATCCCTCGGCATGAAGCTTGACGAACGTCTTCTTGATCCCCGCAAGGACGCCTAAAAAACCAACCACCACCACGATTTAAACTAACATGCGCCACCGCAAACACCGTTTTACCCTCGGCGTCCATAAGGAGCACCGGGAAGCCATGCTGGCCTCCCTCGCCACCGCCATCATCGAGCACGGTCGTATCAAGACGACCTTGACGAAAGCCAAAGGCCTTCGCCCTTTCATTGAGAAGCTGATCACCTATGCCAAAAAGGCCCAAGGTGCTGAGCCCGCCCGCGCCGTCCACCTCCGCCGCCTCTGCATCGCCAAACTCAAAGGCGACAAGGATTCAGCCAAAAAGCTGTTCACCGAACGCGTGGCCGAGTTCGCCACCCGCCAAGGTGGTTATACTCGCATCTACAAGATCGGCCAACGCGCTGGTGATGCCGCCGAAGTTGCCCTGATTGAGTTTGTCGGCAAAGACGACGCTCCTTACGCCCACCCGCCGCGCAAGGCCCCCAAGGCCAAGAAGGCTAAGACTACCGAGGCTGTCACGGCCGAGGCCGTCGCCCAGTAATCCGCCGGTCACTCCGGGTTTCTCTCTCCTCCAACGCGTTTCCTTAGGGAAACGCGTTGGTTGCTTTCACAAGGCCAACATCGCCCCGACCATGTTCGAAGTCACCCTCTCCGGTTACTGCACTTTGATTGTGACGGTCCTGTTGGTTTTGATTTTCGGGCTCTGGCTTTTTTACGATTACCGCGACAAACGCTTCTACGCTCTCGAGCGATCACGTTGGGCTTGTCGTTGCCGTTCCTGCGGCCATCTCTATGAGGCCAACGCCAATCCGGCCCCCTGCCCGCGCTGCACCACGCCCAACCCACCGCTTCGTTTCTAAAGCCCTCCCGGCTCCCCTTTTCTGTCCGTCTTCCCCATGTCCCACCAGCTCATCGCCGTCCTGGACTTCGGTTC
>JANOBW010000238.1:0-7437 GCA_031411855.1 Opitutia bacterium | reverse complement strand
GGAGGATGATCCAGGCTCGACGGACGAGCGGCTGGGGTGATGTCCTGGCGTTGATGATCTTCCGCAGTGAGCTGCGCTGCTCCAGCGTTACCGGCAAAGTGCTGATGGGTCGCGACATGCACGGGATCTTAGCGGAAAAAGAAGTACTGTCTAGTTATTTCTCAGGCAGCACACTAGCGGACGCGCATCAGCTTCCGGCGCTCGCGCCATCCGGCGGAGCCGAGCAGGAGCAGGGCGGTCAGGACGCTGCCGGCCTCGGGGATGGGAGCCAGCTCATTGCCGCTCGTGAACCCGGTGGGGTTGGTGTAGGCGGTTACACCATTGTCCTGATAGAACGTGATGTCGGTCAGGGCGAGATTCGCCCCGAGCAGGCCCGGGGTGATGCGGAGCTGGTCGGTCCCGTTGCCGAAGATTTCAGTCCCGGACCAGTTCCACACCTGGAGAGCCACTGTGCTGGCACTGCTGGCGATGGAGGCAAAGGTCAGCACGCTGGCCGTGCTGCCCATGTCGATGACCCGCACCCCGGAACCGGAGGTGAGGGTGAGGGCGCCAAAGGTTTCCGTAACCGTCCCGGAGGCCACAATCTGCGACCCGGTGGCCGCCCCGCCAAGGGAAACTGGAGCCGTGTTGTTCACCCGGTTTGTGGCCGTGCCGCTCAGGAGCAGCGTGCCGCCGCTAACGGTCACTGATGCTGTATTGGCAATGCTGCCCAAACCGCCAATCTCCACCGTGCCAGCGTGGATGACCGTGGCACCGGAGTAGTTGTTGCTCGCATTCGTCAGCGTCTGGACGCCGGATCCGCTCTTCACATAGGAAAGGTTGCGCACCGTGCCGTCATTGATGGCCCCGCCGAAACTCGCAGCCGCCGTGTTGTAGCTGTTCAGCGTCGTGGTGCCCGCCGTCAGGCCTGTGTCGGTGATCGTTCCCGCCGTCCCGTTCAGGGCGGAAACATTGATTTCCGCGATCCCCGCCGCATCCAGCGCGCCGCCAGCCATCGTGAGGGCGTTCGGCTGGGCCTGGTTGCCGATGGCGTTCGCGCTGCCCATGACAACCGAGCCGCCATTGATGGTGAGACCGCCGCTGAATCCGTTCGAGCCGCTCAGGTTCAGCGCCCCGTTTCCAGACTTCGTCAGGCCAACCGTGCCCAGACCGTTCGTGATGTTTCCACCGAACGTATTGGCAGTGGCATTGTTCACCGTCAGGGTGACGGCGGCTGCCGCATTGTTCGTGATGGTGCCGGCTCCCGTCGCATCCGTCCGGGCCAGGCCGGCGACTGTCGCGCTGAATCCGTTCAGATCCACCGTGGCTTGGTCTGTGGTAAATCCAAAATTCGGCCCGCCGGAGTGGACATCAAGGACCGTGGTCGAGGGCAGCGCATTGGCAGCCCCGAGCCTCAGGTAGCCGCGCACGAGTGCCGTCGCGCCAGTGTAGGTGTTGGCACCGGAGAGCACCATCGTGCCCGTGCCGGTCGCTCCGCTGAGCCAAAGTTTATTGTTCAGCACGCCGTTGGATGCGGCCCCGTCGGAAATGACCCCGGTCACATTGATGGTTGCCACATTGGCCGCGCCGATCCGGGACTCGATGTCGCCCAGGACGACATTGCCCGCCCAAGTGGAGGTGCCCGTGGCACCAATGAGCGCACCATTGGCCCCGACCCCCGCGCCGAAAATATTGGCCGTCTGGCCGGTGACGGTCACCCCGTCGATCAATTCGATGGTGCCACCCGAGTGAACCAGGGCGCTGGTGGAGGCGGGCGTGGTGCTGACTCCGTAGCGCAGGTTGCCAGTGTTCACGTAGGTCGTCCCGTTGTAGTCGTTGGCCGCGTTCGTCAAAACAAGGCGTCCCGCACCGCTCTTGGTCAGGCCGATGGAGCCGGTGATCTTGGAGCCGATGGTGAAATCACCCGTCGTGTATTGGTGAATGATCAGGTCGGCCCCATTTCCGGAAGTCAGAGTGCCGTTCAGGATCGACACCGGGTTGGCCGCGACCGTTGCGGTGGCGAGAATGCCGCCGGAGGCGATGCTCAGGCCGTTCGCGGCATCAACTGTGGCACTGCCGGCGCCGTTGATGCGCAGGGAATTGATCGCGAGCGCTGCCGCTCCCGTCGAAGTGTTGCCTGTGGAGGCATCCACATTCGTCCCAGCGGCAAAAGTGCTGCTGAAGGTGGCCAGACCGCTGATCGAAATGGCGCTTCCGCTGTTGGCCGAAACGGCCCAGGTGGTGGGGGTATTGACGACGTTGGCGACACCAGTCGCTGCGGTAAAGCCAGCCCAGCCGCCGAGGATGCTCTGGTTTCCACCAGTGCTGGTGTAGTCGGTGTTGAGCTGGTTCGTCACCACACTGCCACCCGTGGTGCCAGCACCGACGAACGTGCTGCCACCGCCCAGCGGACGAATGTTAAGCGTGCTCCCCGTATTGCGGACAAACGTGCTGGTCACAACACCCGCCGTGAAGCCCGCCCGGGGCATCGCGCCAATCGCGCTCTGGCCCGGATTCAGCACGACAGGGTTGGTGAAGGTCTGGGTGTTTGACGCAGCCGTGTGCCCGAGGAAGTCCAGCGTGCCGCCGGAGAGCGTAAGGGTTGTCGTCGAAGGCAGGATGTCGTTGGCTCCACCTGTGATCTGGGCCGCTTCGAGGACCTGGTAGCCGTTGTTAACCTCAAAGCTTCCGACAAATCCAGTACTCTTCGCCCGGAAATACTGGGAGCCGGTCCCTACCTTTACCAGCGTCGCGGCAGATCCGGTGAGCAGAGAGTCCATGCCCTGATTGCTGGAGCTGTAGCCGTAAACCAGCGTATTGCCGCCGAGGGCGAAGATCGCAGTATTTTGGGTTCCAGCCGTGCCACCGAGGAATCCGACGGTCTGGTTCGCTCCAAAGGTGGTGACAACGCCGGCCACCACCGTGTTGTTCAGTCCCGTGTAAACAGGGAGGACATTGGCAGCACCCAGCGTCAGTCCGCCCACACTGTTCGTCACAGATGGCGTGGCCGCAGTCGCCGTGCTGGCTCCCGTGAGGGTCAATGTTCCCGCTCCAGCCTTGGTAAAGGCTCCCGCATTGGCAAAGGTGATCGGGCCGGCGAGGGTCACGTTGTTTGCCCCGATGTCGTAAGTCGCGGCGCCACCATGCGTCAGCGTCCGTCCGGAGGTGATGTCCTGCGTGTTGCCCGCCGCCCAGGTCAGCGTGCCACCCGAAACGGTGATCGGACCGCTGCCGAGCGAGCCGTTGCCGAGCGAGCCGTTGCTGAAGGTGATGCCGCCAGACAACAGATTGGTCCCGCCGGAATAGTTGTTCGTTCCCGTCAGGACGACCGTGTTGTTGCGCACATTGAGGCTGCGCGGCGTCGTGCTTCCGTTGTCAGTGAAGGCATTGGTGCCGCTAAAGGTCATCCCATTGCCTCCCCCACCAATCCGATAGGCATTGTTGTAAGGGGTGATGGTGCCCGTGTAGGTCAAACCGGCAGCGCTGGAACCAAGGTAGACGTTGCTCATGTCGGTGGTGGCCGACGTGAAATCAACATTCTCCGCAGCCGTGAGGGCCGAGATGCCGATGGTCCCGTTCAGCGGTGTGGCGGCAGTGAGCGGGGAAAGCCTGTTGATCAAATTCGCCTGCATGCCGGTCAGGGTGCCACCAAGGGTGACCGTGCCGCCCGTGAGGCTGAGGCCGGTGGCGCTGCCGTAGGCACCTGCGGAGTTGAAGCTCAGCGTGCCGGCTTGGGCGACGTATTTTCCGCTCAGGGTGTTCGTCCCGCTCAAAGCCAGCGTGCCTGCAACCAGCTTGGTCAGGTTGAAGGCGCCTGCCACTGCCCCGCTGACGGTGCCGGTGCCGCTATTGACGCCGATGGCTGCATCACCCAGCAGAGTGACGCCGCCGCTCAGGATGATGCCGCTGTCGATGCGCATGGCTCCGAAGGGCCCGTTGGTTTCAGACCAGCCATTACCCGTGATGAAGAAGGGGTTGGCCACGGTGGCGGCCCCGGTGGCATACCAAGCCCCATTGGTGTTGCCATCAATGTAGACCTTCGCCCCGGCGCCTGTGCCGAAGGGCTGGGCAACGGCACCGGTGGAAACGCGACCGCTGGTGATGTAGGTGGGACCAGTGTAGAGGTTCGTGCCGCCCACAGCGAACTGGCCCTGTGCGGTGACCCCGATCAACGCCCGGTAGGTGACGCTGCTGGCACCGCTGCCATTAGCCAGGACCGAGTTGATCTGCGGGGTGCCAGCGTTGGCCGCTCCAGCGTTGGTATTGATGAAGACCAGTTCGTTGTTCGCCCCCGGCTTGAGGGTGCCGCCGGTGATTGTCTGGTTCACTGCGGAGCCAAAGAGCACACCGCCGGTGCTCACCGTGGTGACCCCGTTTGTGAGCGTGAGCGCCGTGGCCGAATTCATCCGGATGCTGTTCACCGTGGTCGGATTCGTGGCGGTGAAGCTTCCCGTCACGTCCGCGTTCCCGCTGAAGGTGGCGGCAGAGGTCGCGGCTGTGTAGGTGACAGAGGCGGCATCCAGCCAGCCGCCCGCATTCTTTCCAGCCCATCCATAGGCACCCAGAGTGGTGGGGCTGGTCGCGCCAATAATGGCATAGGCGGTGCCGGCGGCGGAGGTGAGAATCGCTCCGGAAGTGCCTGAGGTGGTCAGGACGCTATTGGTCGCGCTCAGCGTGCCGGAAGGCTGAATGATCTGGAGCGTGCCGCCCGGATTTCTCGTTACAGCCCCCAGCGTGAGGGCAAAGGCCGTGTTGGTCTGCGGGCCAAAGATCGCATTGTTTCCAACGCCGACCGTCGTGCCGGCAAAGACCTGCGAACTCGTGCTCGCCGTGTTGGTGATCTGGAGGGTGCCGCCCCCGAGAATCGTCTGGGCATCGGTTGCGGTGCTTCCACCCAGCACCAGGGCCGAGGTGGCGGCCACGCGGTTTGTCTGGGCGGCGTAGGAGAGGTTCAGCACACTGGAAACCAGCTGGCCGGTAGTCAGGTTGCCCATGTTGACGCTAGTGGCCCCGGTGTAGGTACTGGCACCAGTGAAGGTCTGCGTGCCGGCACCGATTTTTGTCACCCCCGCAGTGGTGCCGCTCAGAACGTTCGGGTAGCTCAGCGAAGAGTTGTTCGCACCGAGGATCAGCGTGGAACTGGTGGCCAGGGCATTGGCGAAGTTCCCCTGGAGGCCGCCAATGGTGGCTGTGCCGCTGGCGGTCGTGACGAGTGTGTTGGCCACGCTCAGGTTCACATTGCCGCTGAGCCGCGCTCCGTTGGCGAGGATCAGCGTGCCGCCGGTGATGTTGGTCTGGCCGGTGTAGGTGTTGATGCCGGTGAGCGTCAGATTGCCGGCTCCCGCCTTGGTCAGCGCGCCGGGGCCAAAGTTTCCGATGGGGCTGCCCAGGACGACGCTGTTGCCGTTGGTGTCCAGAAACCCACCCCCCGAACCGATGGTGACCACGCGACCGGAGGCCGAAATGTCCTGAGTGTTGCCGGTGGCCCAGCGCAGGGTGGACGAGGCGGAGAACGCAATCGGACCGCTGCCCAGCGATCCGTTTGAGAAGACCAGGTTGTAGGTGCCGGTCCCGCCTGAGAGGGTGGTGCCGCCGGTGAAATCATTCGTTCCCGTGAGAACGACGTCACCACCGGCCGGAGCATTGAAAACAAGGCTCCTTGCTCCGGTGAGCGCATTGGTGTTCGGCAGGGTCAGAGAACCGCCGCCCCCGCCGAGACGGTAGGTGGTGCCGTGTGGAGTGAGCGTGCCGGTGTAGGAAATGGTGCTGCCCGACTGGGCGCCCAGGCTCAGCCCGGTTTGGTTGGCACCGCTGGCGGCGCTGAAGTCGAGATTCTCAGTCAGGTCGTTCAGAGCCGTGAGGGCGAGCGCCCCGGTGGAAATCCCGTCGATCTGGCAGACGAGGAGCGGCTGGAGCGGGGTACTGTAGTTGTAGCTGACGGCGCCGCTGCCGCCCACAACCACTGTGCGACCGGGGACAGTCAGAGCTGCAGCGCTGGGGAGCTGGAGCAGGCCCGCCGAGATCGAGGCCCCGGCGAAGCTGTTCGTGCCCGTCAAGGTGGCGACACCTGCGCCGGCCTTGGTCAGCGCGGTGGTGAGAGCAAAGTTTTGCGGCACAGTCAGCGCTGCCGCGTTGGTCAGGCCAAAGCTCGTGTTCGTTCCGAAGGTGAAGCCGGACGTGGCATAGGTGTTGCCGATGGTGATGCCGCCGCCGTTGACGACCGTCGCCCCGGTGTAGGTGTTCGCCCCGGTCAGGTCCAGGATGCCCGCGCCGTTTTTGATGAGACCGCCGCTCGTGTTCGCGACCAGCCCGGCCGTGCCGCCCACCGTGGCCGCACCGCCGCCGCCCGTCAGGGTAAAGCTGGGAGCGCTCGTGTAGCCGACGCCAGGATTTGTGATGGTGATGCCGGTGACCACTCCGGTGGAGTAGTCAATGTCCGCCACCGCCGTCGCGCCAACCCCGCCGCCGCCGGAAACGGTGACGACCGGTGTGTCGATGTAGCCGGAATTTGTCCCGCCAATCGTGAGGCCGGTTGCGGAAACCCCGTTGCCCGTGGGCGCGAGAAGCGCCTGGCCGACGGTGATGTTCTGCCCGTTCGTGTCAATCGTGGCCCCGCCGCTGTTGACATACGCCGCCGTCAGCCCGGTCATGAATCCTGCCGTGGCTCCGGGCTGCGCCTTGATCGTGCCGCCATTGAGGTTGACGAGGTAGGTGCCGGTGCCGGTGCCTTTGAGAATCGACTTGGTGGCCAGCGTGCCGCCATTCAGATTGAGGATGCCGGTATTTACCTGGGCACCGCCCGATCCAAGAGAGACGCCGGTCCCGAGGAACAGGCTGGCGGTCCCGGAAAGATTAGCCACGGCGACGTGACCCGCCTGCTGTTCCGGCAGAAGCAAGCCTCCGTTGAACACATTAGTCGTCGAGGTGCCTCCAAAGTTGGCCACCTCCACCGTGTTGCCATTGCCACCGCCAACGGTGCCCATTGTGATGTTGTTGAGGAGGACATTGAGCGTCCCGCCGCTGAGATTCATCGCCGCATTCCCGCCGCGGCCCAGCGCGAGCCAGCTGCCCACATTGGCCAGTCCACCGCTCTGCGTGTAGGCACCGTAGCCGCCGGCAGCATTGCCCACCCACAGTTCGCTCGCAGTGGTGAGGCTGCCGCTGCTCATGTTGATGGCCCCGACTCCACCGGCGACATTGCCGACCGTCACGCTGGGGGCTATGATCCTGTTGGAAACCAAATTCCCGCCTGCAATGCTGATCAGGCCGGAACCCGTGGCGCTGTTGCCCAGGGAAACCTGGCCGCCTGCGGTGTTGTAGGTGCCGCTCAGGTTGACCCGGCCGCCGTTGACAATCAGACCACCAGTGTGGCCGTTGAACGCGTTGGTGAGCGCCACAGCGCCTGTCCCGGTTTTTGTGATGCTGCCCGGACCGGAAACTGCCCCACCGATCGTGAAG
>JANOBW010000237.1:0-1965 GCA_031411855.1 Opitutia bacterium | reverse complement strand
ATGATTTACGATTTATGATTTCGGAAACACCAAGACACCGCATCATCCCTACTGCCTCGTTCCCCTCTTCGCCCTTCTGCTTCGTTGCCTTGAATTTCTGCGCCATTTCCGCGTCGTTCTGCGGTATCAACTGCCTCGTTGCCTTGCCTCGTTTCTGAAATCTGAAATTTGAAATCTGAAATCCCCACTCCTTCCGACCAGCGCACCGCCACCGGTGTCGTGGAGCGCATTGTTTACTACAACGCCGACAATCACTTCTGCATCGCGGAGTTCCGGCCGGACAAATCCCGCGACCTTGTTGCCATCAAGGGCAACCTGCCCCACGTCCAGTGCGGCGAAACGCTCAAAATCACCGGCCACTGGAAACGTGATCCCAGCCACGGCCTGCAGTTCATCGTCGCCAGCCACGAAAGCAAACTGCCGGCCACCCTCCACGGCCTGAAACGCTACCTCGGCTCCGGTCTCATCCCCGGCATCGGTCCGAAAAACGCCGAGCTCATCGTGGACACCTTCGGGCTCGAAACCCTCAAGGTCATCAACGACGAGTCGGCCCGCCTCCGCGACGTCAAGGGCATCGGCCCGAAGAAGGCCAAGACCATCAAGGCCGCCTGGGACGAGCACCGCGCCTACCGCGAGGTCTTCCTCTTCCTGCAAACCTACGGCGTGCCGCCCGGCCTCTGCGCCCGTCTCGTCAAACACTTCGGCTCGCCCGCCGGGGAAATCCTCCGCCACGACCCCTACCGCGCGGCCCGCGAGGTCCCCGGCATCGGCTTCCGCACCGCCGACCGCATCGCCGTCAACCTCGGCCTGGCCAACGAGTCACCCGCCCGCATCCGGGCCGGCCTCGTCTTCGCCCTGGAGGATCTATCCGAGGACGGCCACACCGCCGCCCCGGCCGACCGCCTCTGCGCCCGCGCCGCCGAACTTCTGGAGGTCACGCCCGAGGCGTGCCAGGCCATCCTCCCCGAGCTGCTGAAGGACCGCCAAATCGTGCCCGGCCCGCCCGGCAGCGAACTCGTCCAGCTTCCCCACCTGGCCTCCGCTGAGAGAAAACTGGCCGAAAAACTCGCCACCCTCCTGGCCGTTCCGTCCGGCCTTCCCGCCATCAAGATTGGCCCGGCTGTGGCCTGGGCCCAAACCCAGGCGGGCTTCACCTTCGCCCCCGAGCAGGCCGCCGGCGTCGAGGCCGCCCTGCGTTCCAAGGTTTCCCTCCTGACCGGCGGACCCGGCACCGGCAAAACCACCATCCTCCGCGCCCTCGTTTCCATTCTCCAGGCCAAACAGATCAAGGTGCTCCTCGCCGCTCCCACCGGCCGCGCCGCCCAGCGCCTCGCCTCCGCCGCCGGAGCCTTCGCCCAGACCCTCCACCGCCTGCTGCGTTTCGACCCGGCCGAGGGCCGTTTCACCGCCGACGACGCCTCGCCCCTGGCCTGCGATTTTTGTGTCGTTGACGAAGCATCCATGCTCGACGCCTCCCTCGCCGCCGCCCTCTTCCGCGCCCTCCCGGCCTCGGCCCACCTGCTCCTCGTTGGCGACACCGCCCAGCTTCCCAGCGTCGGCCCCGGCCACATCCTGCACGATCTCATCGCCTCCGGCCTCTGCCCCGTCACGCGCCTCAGCCAGGTTTTCCGCCAGCACGAGACCAGCGGCATCGTCACCGCCGCCCACGCCATCCTCGAAGGCCAGGCCGCCCCGCCCTTCGGCGTCGCGAAATCCCTGGCCGAACTCGACCCGCGCCGCGACTTCCACTTCATCTCCGCCCCCGAGCCCGAAGCCTGCGTCAACACCGTGGTCGAGCTCTGTTCCAGCTGGATTCCGAAACACTTCCCCCACCTCGACCGCGTCCGCGATGTGCAGGTCCTCGCCCCCATGCGCAAGGGCGTGGCCGGCATCATCAACCTCAACCAGCGGCTCCAGCAGGCCCTCAACCCCGCAGCCCCGGCCGCCGGTGCCGGTGGAGCGCGG
>JANOBW010000236.1:0-18975 GCA_031411855.1 Opitutia bacterium | reverse complement strand
CGAATCAACCGGCCCAGAAACGCTCCCGTTTCCCTGTCTCGTTGCAGGCCAAACCCCGCGTGTTCATCCCGGTGTTTCCCGGCTCCAACTGCGAATACGACACCGCCCGGGCCTTCCGCCAGGCCGGGGCCGACCCGCGGGTGCTCGTCTTCCGTAACCAGTCCCCGGCCGACGTGGACGCCTCCCTCGCCGAGATGGCCCGCCTCCTCAACGAGTCGCAGATTCTCATGCTCCCCGGCGGTTTCAGCGCGGGCGACGAACCCGACGGTTCCGGCAAGTTCATCGCCGCCGCCTTCTTCAACCCCGCCGTGCGCGACGCCACCCTCCGTCTCCTGAAGGAGCGCGACGGCCTCATCCTCGGCATCTGCAACGGCTTCCAGGCCCTCATCAAACTCGGCCTCGTGCCCTTCGGCGACATCCGCCCGATGGACGCCCAGTCACCCACGCTTTTCCACAACCGCATCGCCCGCCACGTCTCCCGCTACGTCACCACCCGCGTCTCCAGCGTGGCCAGCCCGTGGCTCTCCGGCGTCAAGGTTGGCGACCTCCACACCATCCCCGTCAGCCACGGCGAGGGCCGCTTCACCTGTGACCCCGTCCTGACCCAGCAACTCGCCGCCGCCGGCCAGATCGCCTTCCAATACTGCGACGACCAAGGCCGCCCGACTTTCGATCCCGCCCACAACCCGAACGAGTCCGTCCTCGCCGCCGAAGGCATTCTCAGCCCCTGCGGCCGAGTCTTAGGCAAGATGGCCCACAGCGAACGCCGCGGCCCGAACGTCGCCCGCAACATCCCCGGTAACAAACACCAGCCCATCTTCCAGTCCGGCGTGGACTGGTTCCGGGGGTGAGACGGGTTGACTTCATGCGTTTTCATTGCATTTTACATGCAAAGCCATGAAAAACCTCCAAGTCCGTCTACCTGAGCAACTGTGGTCTGAAGCCGATTCGGTTTTAGCTGAGATGGGGCTTGATGTGCCCACTGCGGTCCGGCTCTACCTAACCAAGGTTGTCCAAACCCGCAGCATTCCTTTCCCCTTGGAGGCCAGCCCGATACGGGTCGAAACCTTTCCCGTCAGCCCGGAGACCCAAGCCCAGATGGATGACATCGCCAAGGCCTGGAAAAAGCGCCGCGCCTGATCCATGGCCATCGTCGTTTCCCACCGAATCTGCCAATGGGAATTTGGTGCCATAATCCCGGAGGAAGACCGCAATGTTTTATTAAGGACAGCAAAGGTGGCGCTGGCTACTCCCCTGGCAGGCAAAGGACTCCCGCCCGGCACGAGACTCCTCAAAGCTTTCGCCACTTCGGCGAAAGGTCCGCGACGTGTGGTTTACCTTTTGTCGGTTGAGGCTGGAGATCTTTTCCTCGTTTTCTACCGGGACAAAAACGACGCCATAGGGAAAAACATCACGCCCCATAACCCTGCTTTTGCGCGGCAACTGACCAAGCATCTAGCCGCGCTGCTGGAAGACATCAAAGCGGACCGGTTCGAGATTTTGGAGGCTCAACCAGTAGACTGAGTGTCCGTCCTCACCACTGAAGGCCTCCTCAACCCTTGTGGCCGAGTGTTCCTTTTGAATAATGCCAGAGAAGCCACCCTTCACGATATCGCGCGCGAAATCGAGTTTATTGCCGCAGTGAGGGAAGGGTTGGCCGAACTCGACCGGGGCGAAGGTTTTTCCCTCGACGAAATCGAACGGGAACTCCCCGCATGGGTCATCAGGTAAACATTTCGCCTTCGGCCCGGAACGACCTGAGGGACCACTTGGCTGATTTGATGCAGTTGGTTCAATTTCCTATGGCTTCACGTTTATCTCCCCTAAAACGCCAGCCAGGGGTTGATGTCATCGGCCCAAGAACCCATTTTCCAACCATGTCCATCGCGGAGATCAAAGAGGAGGCCCGGAAGATGAAGGCCGGAGAGGTGCGCCAGTAATCTCTAACCAACGATCCTTTCGCGAAGATGACTTTTAGGAAGAGGCTCACTCCGGCCGGGTTTATTCGGTGCTGCTGGATCAGGACATCATCATCACCTACTGGGTGGACCATTCTATCCGCGAAGTGAAAGTTTTTGGTATTGAGTGGGTTTAGCATTCCGCCACAGCGCAAAGGAATCCACATCGGTCGCTCTCATCTTGGAGGCTGAATCACGTTCAAGGAGATTGATCGCTTTCCTTGACAACTTATCCAATCCGTGACTTGTTGAAACCCCATGACCACGACGTTGACAGGCAAGAATCAGATCACTCTGCCGGCGGCTTTGGCCCAGCAATACGGCCTGAAAGCGGGCACCCGGATCGAATGGTTGCCCGGTGCGGAACCGGGTGAGTTTCGCGGACGCATCGTGCCCGAACCGGCCACCGTGGCGGCCGGACTGCGCGGCGCGGGACGCAAACATCTCCGCCCCGGCTCCCATCCCCTGACCCGGTTGCTCGCGGAACGCGCCTCGGAGGATTCAGAACGGAAGGCCGCCTTGTGACCCACCTGCTCGACACTTCCGCCCTCCTCGTCCACTATCTTGATGAGCCCGGGGCGGAGAAAGTGGACGCCCTGCTCGCCCAAGGTCCGGACAAAATCGCCCTTGCGGCACCCACCTGGGCCGAACTGGACCGGCGCTTGGTGGAACTGGTCCCGGACACCACCGAAGCCGCCCGCGTTTTCCGCCTCTACACCCAAACCCTCTGCGCCCTCATTCCCTTGGACGAAAAGGCCACCCTGGCCGCCATCCGCCTCCGAAGAAACGCCCGCGAACGCCTACCCCTGGTGGACGCGCTGATCGCGGGTTGCGCCGCCGCCAACGGTTTGATTCTTGTCCATCGCGACCCTCATCTCGGTGCCATTCCAACGAAGGAACTCAAGACCCTACGTTTGCCCGATAAACTGCGTGGCGACAGTGAGTAACAGCGGCTGAGTGGGGCTTGAATCCTTGGCTCGGCCATCCTTTAAATCCTGTTCATCCTGTCCAAAAATGACTCGTTCCAAAGTCACCTGCTACGTGTGAGACAAGATGAACAGGATTGGCAGGATGCAAGGCAGGAGGATGGGCAAACTTCTCTCCGTAACCCGCTCGTGCGAAGCACCTTGGACTGCGGTTGCAACGGCTTCGCCAAGAGGAGTTTTTCGGGTTTTTTGAACGTTTTTCCAAGACAGTTTTAAACCACAGAGACACAGAGGCACAGAGAATTTCACTTGATCCACAAGTTCTTTGGGCAAAACGACTCCCCCTGTTTTTAAACCAAATAAAACCACGCCAACACGGCGACGCTCGAACCACCACGACTCTCTGTGCCTCTGTGTCTCTGTGGTTTATTTTGCCTTGGCTGCCTTGACTCAGGAACGTGGAAGTTCTCCTGAGTTGCTTGGTTGGCGGGAGAGTTCAGACTATAAGCAAGTTTGCACCCAAACCCTTTCTCGGTAAGATTGCCTTACTTGACAAGGTGACGCCCAAAGCGAAGGTGAGACATGACCACAACGCTTTCGAGTAAGGGACAGATTGTTCTGCCGAAGTTGGCTCGCAGCAAGTTGCAGCTCACGACAGGAACCAAGTTTATCTGCGAGGTGCAGGGGGACTCTCTGGTGCTCAGACCACAGCATCCCAAAACGAGACGCTCGGAACATGTGATTGACCCGGTTTCCGGGCTTCGCGTCACCAAACAAACCTCCTCGAAAGCCACCGTGACAAGCGAGACCGTGAAAGCCCTGATGGCGGAATTCCCATGACGTATCTCCTTGATGTGAATGTGCTTGTGGCTTTGGCACACCAGGATCACTCCGAGCACAAAAAAGTCAGCGCCTGGTTTCAGTCTGTTGCCTTGATCGCAAAGGAATTCCAAACCTGCTCCATCACCGAACTCGGTTTTGTCCGAATCAGCGTTCAGGCCGGACTTTCACACCAAGTGGACTCGGCACAGGACACCCTCGCTGGCCTCAAAGCCTCAAGCCGTGTTCCTTTCGTTCTCGTGCCGGACGCGCTTGGTGTGGCCGAGATGCCCAAGTATGTCAAAGGTCCCGCCCAACTCACCGACGGACACCTGCTGAAACTGTCCGAAGTAACCGGAGCGAAGCTGGTGACGTTGGACAAAGGCATACCGGGAGCCCTGCGGATTACTTGAAGCACTTTTGCGCGGAGCACCTTCGACTGCGGCTTGGGAAACCGCCGCTCCTTGGGAAATTCCTTTCCAACGCTTCGCCAAGAGGAGTTCTTTGGGGACTTTTGAACGTTCTTTTCCAAGACAGTTTTAAACCACAGAGACACAGAGGCACAGAGAGTCGTGGTGGTTCGAGAGTCGCCGTGTTGGCGTGGTTTTATTTGGTTTAAAAATCGGGAAGTCGTTTTGCCCAAAGGACTTGTGGATCAAGTGAAACTCTCTGTGCCTCTGTGTCTCTGTGGTTTATTTTGCCTTGGCTCAGGAACGCTGGAACTTGTCCCGAGTCGCCATATGTTTTCTGAACGGCTCTTGGCTGATTTGATGCAGTTGGTTTGATATCCAAAGGCTTCGCTCCGCTCCGCCCTAAAACGCCAGCCAAGGGTTGACGCCGTCGGCCCCGGAACCCATTTTCCAACCATGTCCATCGCGGAGATCAAAGAGAAGGCCCGAAAGATGAAGGCCGGAGAGGTGCGCCACCTCGCCCTATTTCCATCATCTGGCCCGCCGTTCCGACCCTTCCTACACCGAAGGATTGGACAAATCCTGGGAGGCGATGGAGGCTGGTGACAAAGTTTCCCTCAACGACCTCAAACACTTGGACGAAGAGCTGCGCGGTGCCGGTCTATGAGCGCCTCCTATGATTTTGCGCTGGCCGGTCTGGCAGCACGGGCACTTCTGGCCCACCCCCCCGCAGTCAGACGCAAAACTCTCGGCATTCTGGAGTCTCTCGCCAAGGTGGACCACTCTATCCGCGATAGTGAAAGTTGTTGGCATTGAGTGGGTTTAGAATTCCATCAAAACGCAAAGAAAACGCCAATCATTCCGCCTTTGACTCTTGGTTCGGGCATCCTGCAAATCCTGTTCATCCTGTCCAAAAATGGCTCGTTCCAAAATTCACCTGCTACGTTTGAGACAGGATGAACAGGATTTACAGGATACAAGGCAGGCACCCCTTCGTGCGAAGCACCTTGCACTGCGGTTGCAACACCACCGCTTTGCCGAGGCCGCCTTGCTGCCCGGCCCTGCGACCGCCGCTCCTTGGAAAACACCAAACGTTTGCCTCAGTCCAAAGACTTCGCCGTCAGTAGTCTTGGCCTTTCGGCGACGAGCGCCCAGCCTCAATAATGCGGCGGACGCTCCTCGCCTCTTTGTGCGTCGGAGTCGGGCTCCGACGGCACCTTTGAGGCTAGAAGTTTCAGGTGTTTCTCGAGTTTGTCCAAGCGCCTTGATAGGTCCAGGATCACGCGGTCCTGTTCCTCGATGTGTTTTTCGAGGAAGGACAGTTTCTCCTCCGTGGCGCGGGACATGGCGCTGGGTTTCTCAGGTGCGGATGACGTAGCCGGTGCCTTCCACGATCTTTTTCTGGATGGCGGCGAAAACGTCGTTCACGACCTTGTCCGTGAGGGTTTCCTCGGTGGGACGGAAGAGGAGGCGGAAGGCGAGGGATTTTTTGCCCTCGGGCAGGCCCGTTCCCTCGTAGAGGTCGAAGAGGTTGAGGCTTTCGAGCGGCGCGGTGGCGCTGGCGGCCTTTTCGGCGCAACGGGTGAGGTCGAAGCGGACCTTGTCGGCCGAGACTCCGGCGTCCACCACGAGGGCGAGGTCGCGGGCGGCGGGCGGGAGGGCGCTGAGGTGCTTGGCGGTGACCTGGGTGCGGGCCTTGCGGAGGAACTCGGCGGGGAAGAGGACCTCGCCGGCCAGGACGGGCCCGGGCAGGCCGCGCGCCTTGGTGTAGCGGAGGTTGAGGAGACCGCAGCGGACCTCGAACTTCTTGCGGAAGGCACCGGCTCCGGCGGCGTGGCCGGACTGCCAGGCGGCCTCGGTGGTCAGCGGGGTCCAGTTGACGCCGTCGGCATCAATTCCGGCCTCGAGGAGGATCTGTTCGACCACGGCCTTGGCGGAGAAGAAGTCGGGCTGGGGATGGGCGCGCCAGGAGGGCGGCAGGGGGCTTTGCACGAGGACGAAGGCCACGGCCTGCAGTTCCCAGAAAACACCGTCGAGCGGACGGAAGACCGAGCCGACTTCGCAGAGTTTCGCCGGGTGGTTGGTGCGGGAGAAGTTGAGGACGAGGGCGTCGAGCAGGCCGGGGATGAGCGAGGGGCGCAGGTGGGACTGGTCGCTGGCCAGCGGGTTGGCCAGGCCGAGGAGGTCGGACGGGGACTTGGCCCACCAGGTCTCCAGCTCGCGGACGTCGCGGGTGGTGTAGTGTTTGCACTCGGCAAAGCCCGAGGCGGCAAGAGTTTGCGCGGCGCGAAGGTTGAAGGCGGCGGCCCCGTCGTCGGGACGGCCCAGGCCGACGGAGACGGCGGGCGAGGCGGGGATCTTGTCGGTGCCGTGGATGCGGAGAAACTCCTCCACGAGGTCAACCGGACGCTCGAGATCAAGGCGATAGCTCGGCACGGAAACGCGCCAGACATGGCCGGCGGAAGCGCCGTCGGGAAGGTGCAGGACCTCATCGCGAACGTCGAAGTTCAGGCCCTCGAAGACAGCGAGAATAGTTTCGTTGGAAACCTCCCAGCCGAGGCGGCGGCGAATCCAGTTGGGGCAGACATCAATCTCGCGCTCAACGGGGCCGGGTCCACCGACCACGAGCGTCGAGCCGGAGAGCTGGCCGCCGGCGACTTCCATGATGACATCGGCGCAGCGGAGTTGGGCAAACTCGACGCCAAGCGGGTCCACGCCGCGTTCGAAACGGTAGGAGCTGTCGCTGGACAGGCCTAGGGAGCGGGCGGTTTTGCGGACTACGGACTGGTCGAAGACGGCCGATTCGAGAACGACATCGGTGGTGGTGTCGGTCACACCTGAATCCACGCCGCCCATGATACCGGCGACGACAAGCGCGCGTTCGGTGTCGGCGATGACGAGGTGGCTGGAGGAAAGGACGCGTTCCTTGCCGTCGAGAGTGGTGAGCTTCTCGCCGTCGCGGGCCGGGCGGACCACGATCTGGTGGCCTCGCAGCATGGCGGCGTCAAAGGCGTGAAGCGGCTGGCCGAGTTCGTGGAGGACGAAGTTGGTGGCGTCCACGATGTTGTTGATCGGACGCAAACCGATGGCCTTCAGCAGGCTCTGCAACCACTCGGGGCTGGGGCCTACCTTGACACCACGGATGGAAAGCGCGCGGTAATGCTCGCAGGGCGCGTCGGGCAGGACGTTGACTGCGGTGATAAGCGGCTGGCGGCCAAGGACATCCGAAGCGACGGTGTTGAGGCGGATCTGCGGGTAGTTGACGGCGCAGCCGAAATAGGCGGCGAGGTCGCGGGCCACGCCCAGATGGCTGAGGCAGTCCGTGCGGTTCGGGGTGATGGAGATGTCGAGAACAGTGTCGCCCTCGGGCAGGACGGAGTTGATGGGAGCACCGATGGGCGGACGCTCGGTCAGAATGAGCAGGCCGCCGTGGTCGTCGCCGAGGCCGAGTTCCTTGGCGGAGCACATCATACCGGCGGAGTCCACTCCGCGCAGTTTGCTCTTGGAAATAGCGAAGCCCTTGCCGTCGGGCGTGGGCAGGTTGGCACCGGGAAGGGCGACAGGAACGCGGTCGCCGACCTTGTAGTTGGACGCGCCGCAGACAATCTGGACGGGTTCGCCGGCTCCGACGTCCACGCGGCAGACGCCCAGGCGATCGGCCTGCGGATGTTGTTCACGGGCAAGGACTTCACCCACGACGACGAGGTCGAGTTTGGGCGCGCCCGTGGTGGAGATGCCTTCGACCTCGAGGCCGACAGCGGTCAGCGCGGCGGAGATTTCGTCAGCGGTTTTGCGGACGGGAAGGTAGCGGAAAAGGAAGGAAAGGGAGAGTTTCACGGCGGTGTGTTAAGCGTGAGAAAGGTTTCAGGTTCAGGCGAACTGGCGGAGGAAGCGCAGGTCGTTGGCGTAGAACTGGCGGATGTCGTCGGCGCCGGTCAGAATCATGGCGATGCGTTCGACGCCGAGGCCGAAGGCGAAGCCGGACCACTCGGAGTCGTCCACCTTGCAGTGACGGAAGACCTCGGGGTCCACCATGCCGCAGCCCATGATCTCCAACCACTTGTTGGAAAGGCGGCCGAGGTTGGGGGAACGGAAATCCATCTCAAAGCTCGGTTCGGTGAAGGGGAAAAAGCTGGGACGCAGGCGGGTTTCGCTCTTGGGCCCGAAGACCTCGCGGACGAAGTGGTCGAGGACGGCCTTGAGGTCGCGCACGGTGACGTGTTTGTCCACATAGAGCCCCTCGATCTGGTGGAAGTTGGCCGAGTGGGTGGCGTCCACGGCGTCGCGGCGGAAACAGCGGCCGGGCGAGATGATGCGCAGCGGGGGCTTTTCGGCCAGAAGCGTGCGGATCTGCACGGGGGAGGTGTGGGTGCGCATGAGCCAGGGCTCGTCGCCCACGCGGGTGATGTTGCCGAGGCGGGTTTCCTTGGGGAGGAAATAGGTGTCCTGCATGTCGCGGGCCGGGTGGTCGGCGGGGACGTTCAGGGCCTCGAAGCAATACCAGTCGCTTTCGATCTCGGGTCCTTCGGCGACACTGAAACCGAGACGGCGGAAAACACCCGTGATCTGCTCGCGGGCCTGCGTGAGCGGATGGAGGCTGCCACGGACGGGCTCGGGACAGGGCAGCGTAACATCCACGGGAACCCCGAGGCTGGCCGCCAGCTCGGCCTCCTCGATGCGGCCAAGTGATTGGGACAGAAGGGCTTCGATCTGCTCCTTGACCTCGTTGAGACGCTGGCCGAAGGCCTTCTTCTGGTCGTTCGGCAGGGTGCCGATGAGTTTGCGCGAGGCGGTGAAGGAACCGTTCGGCCCCATCACCGTGGCTTTGAAAGCCTCGAATTCGGGACGGGTGCGGACGGCCTCCAGGCCTTGGGCGGTTTGGGCGACAATGTTTTCCAGCGAGTCAGACATGGCAAACCAGCCTGCGTAGCGGGTCGGGCCGGGGCAAGTCAAAGGCCAAACTGTGCGGCTCACGATTGAGCCCCAAAATGACGAAGCCCCACTCCCCGAGAATTAGGCAACAAAGCGGGATTTTACCCCGTCAGAACCGATTGGAAATTCTCCGATTTTTCAGAACAAAAGCTGCCGTGAAAAGGTGGCTCGAAAAGCTGTATGTTTGCTTCTCCTCCTTGGCCTGCAAATGACATCTCACCTTAGCCATACGAGACCACATCCGGGCAGGCTTGGAATCCATGACAACCATAAGCCGATATCCATTAGTCACTTAATTAAACAAAGTTCCCACACCTCGTTTCAAAATCAAAGGTCCCGCACCTTTGTTAACAACAGGGCGCATCCATTCCAAGGTCAACAACCCATGTTTAGATAATTTCGAAGACGAACCAAATGTGACAACAAAAAACCCACTCCGGGCTGGAGTGGGTTAAAGGGAGGAAAGCGACCTGTGATTCAGTTGGCTGAGACCGAAGAATTGGGTGAGGGCCAGAAAGCGGTGCGGGTGGAGCCGGGCTTGCGGCCCCGCTTGCGCTGCTTGAGGGCGTCGGATCCAAATTTATTAAAGGCTCCGGCCCATTTGTTGACAGAGTAACGACTGACGCGCAGCTCACGGGCGACTGCGGACTGGGTTTGGCCATGGTTCAGCATGGCGATGGCGCGGCGGCGAAGTTCTTCCTGGGCCGAGGGGCTCAGGCGGCGTGCATCATTGGTTTCGATCGAGGGTTGGTTGTTCATGGCAGGTTTCTTTTGAAAGAATGGCTCTTAACAAATGAATCCAACCAATGAGGCAAGTTCAAAACAATGTAAAAGTTTGGTGGTTTACAGTGGTAACCGATTTCCAGGAATTAACTGTCACCCTTTTCATACCGTTCAATCCACGTCAGGTGCCAGGTCCCGTAGTCACCTTTTTCCAGGTGGAAACGGGCCTGGTCCATGAGATCCAGGAAGAAGTGTAAGTTATGTATAGTCAATAAGATGCCACCGAGAAGCTCCTCCGCGACCAGGAGATGGCGAAGGTAGGCCCTGGTGAAGTGTTGACAGGTGTAATTGGCAAGGCCTTCCACCAAGGGTTTCTGGTCCTCTTTGAATCTGTGGTTGCGAAGGTTTATTTTGCCAAAAGGTGTGAAGGCGGTCCCATGCCGGGCGGCCCGGGAAGGCATGACACAGTCAAACATATCGGCCCCGCGGGCGATCATCTTGAGAAGCTGGGGGGGAGTCCCAACGCCCATGACGTAGCGAGGTTTGTCACGGGGAAGTTCCTCGGCCGCCCATTCCACCTGCTCCAACATGTGCGGTTCCGGCTCCCCGACACTGACACCGCCGATGGCGTGTCCGGGGAAGTCCATGTCGGCCAAAGACTTGGCAGAATCACGTCGTAAATCCTCGTAAACCGAGCCTTGGGCGATGGCGAAGACATGGTGCCCCTGGTCCAGGAAACCCGACTCACGCGCGATCTTCAGACACTCCGCCGCCCAGCGCGAAGTCCGGCGGTTGGCCGCCTCGGCCTGGCCCCTTTCGCAGGGGTAGGGGGCGCACTCGTCAATGACCATGGCGATATCGGAGCCCAGGTTCATCTGAATGGACATGACCTCCTTGGGGCCCAGAAAACAGGGCGCGCCGTCGAGGTGGGATTTGAAGGAGATGCCGTCGTCGGTTATTTTCCGCAATTCACTGAGGCTGAAGGCCTGAAAGCCACCGCTGTCCGTCAGGATCGGACCATTCCAACCCATGAACTGATGGAGCCCACCCATGCGCGCGACGAGGTCCGAACCGGGACGCAGGTTGAGGTGATAGGTGTTCGAAAGGATGATCTGAGCGTTGATGTCCCTGAGATGCTGCGGCGTCAGCCCCTTGACCGTCCCCTGGGTGCCGACAGGCATGAAAATGGGGGTCTGGATCTGGCCGTGGCGGGTGGTGAGAACTCCCCGGCGGGCCCGGGTGGAGGGACACTCGGCAAGAAGTCGGAAATGGTCAGGCATGGAAAAGAAAGGTGGGAAAGGGTTGATTCAGAGGGCGAGTGCGGAAGCGGCGAATGTCCCAGCCCAAAAGAAGAAAGGCGCAGAAATCCGGGCAAAAAGCCAGGCCGGTTGTTTTGTTGTCGAACAAAGTTCCGGCCGGGACCGCGGGGGATTGGTTTGAGGTGCGGAAGGAATCAAAGGGTCGCGGTTCAATCAAAGGCGGATGGCCTTTGTATTCAGCGGTTGAACTGGACACGCTGACCCGAAGGCCCCTCGACGATACGTCCCGATTCAAAGGCGACACGCCCATTGACGATCGTCAGGTCAATCCGGGACCTCAGGGAACGTCCCTCAAGGGGAGACCAACCGCACTTGTAATGGATGTTTTCCGGAGAGACGGTTTCCCGGGCCGTGAGGTCCACCAACACCAGATCGGCATGGTAACCTTCGCGAACATAGCCGCGTTCCTTAACGTCGAAGAGGCGAGCGGGAGCGTGGCAGGCTTTTTCGACCAGCAAAGGCAGGGGCAAAACGCCGTCATGGTGCATCTCCAGCAGCAGTTGCAGGGAGTGCTGGACCAGCGGCAATCCGCTGGGGGATTTGAAGTAGGTCTGGGCCTTTTCTTCCGCCGTGTGGGGAGCGTGGTCGGTGGCGACAACGTCAAGCCGGCCATCCAGCAGCGCCTGGCGCAGGGCGGTGCGGTCCGAGGCGGCCTTCACCGCCGGGTTGCATTTGATTTTGTGCCCGAGGGTGGCGTAGTCGGCGTCGCAAAAGGTCAGATGGTGGACGCATGCCTCGGCCGTGATGCGCTTGGAGGCAAGATCACCCGGGGAGAAAAGGGCGAGTTCCTCGGCGGTGGTGATGTGGAGGATGTGCAGGCGGGCCCCGGTCCTGCGGGCCAGATCCACGGCCAGCTTGGAGGAGGCAAAGCAGGCTTCGCGGGAACGGATCAACGGGTGCTCTCCGGCCGGGACATCCTCGCCGAAACGGGCCTTCGCCGCCGCCTCGTTGGCGGTGATCATGGGGGTGTCCTCGCAGTGGGTGGCGATGATGGCGGGCGAGCGGGCGAAAAGTTTTTCCAACACGGAAGCGTTGTCCACCAGCATGTTACCCGTCGAGGATCCCATGAAGATCTTCACCCCGCAGGCGGAACGCGGGTCCAGTTTCTCCACCTCATCCACGTTCTCATTCGTGGCGCCCAGATAAAAGGAATGATTCGCCGCCGAGACCTGAGCGGCGCGGGCAAACTTCTCCTCCAAGGCCGCGATCGTCACGGCCGGAGGCTTGGTGTTGGGCATCTCGAAGAAGGTCGTGACCCCGCCCGCGACGGCCGCGCGGGACTCCGTGGCCAGGTCGCCCTTGTGGGTCAGGCCGGGCTCGCGGAAGTGGACCTGGTCGTCAATCAGGCCGGGCAGAAGATGGCGTCCGGCGGCGTCCACCACACGGTCGGCGGCCGCGGTGATGCGGGGCGCGACGCGCTCAATGCGGCCGGCGCGGACGAGGACGTCGGCCTCGGTGACCCGGCCGTCGTTGACGACTCGGCAGTTCGTGAGGAGCAGGGAAGGCATGGCGGGAAAAGGGGGCCATTCAGGCCAAGGTAAAGGTGCCAAGGCGAGGGCTTTTTGGAGTGCGCAAGTCCTCTGCCCAACAACTGAGTTTAAAATCGCCTCGAAAACACCGAGCCAAGTTTCGCCGCAAAAAAACGCAAATACCGCAAAAAAATCCCTCTGCTTTCTGCGCCCATCTGCGTCGTTCTGCGGTATCAAATGCCTTGGAACGAGCCCAACGCCACACCTTCACAACGGGCAGCCGGTCTCGATGAAGTCCCAGGGCAGGCCGAACTCTTTGGCGCAGCGTTCCGCGAGGGCTTTCACGCCGAAGGTTTCCGTGGCGTAATGTCCGCAGAGATAAAGGTTTAGGCCTTCCTCCTGGGCCTGGTTGAAGTGCTGCTGGCGGAGCTCGCCGGTGATGAGGGTGTCCACACCGGCGGCCTTGAGGTGGCTCACGGCGGAGGCGCCGCTGCCGGTGAGAATGCCGATGACGCGGGGAGTTTCCGGGCCGAACTCGATGGATTGGAAACCCTTGGGGAAAGCCGCGCCGAGACGCTCACGGAGTTCGGAGCGGGGTTTGCCAAAGGGAGCGAGGAGCCCGATGGGTTTGCCTTCATAAGGCAGGAAACCCTCGCCGACGGTGAGTCCCAACACCTTGGCCAGCAAGGCGTTGTTGCCAATCTCGGGATGGGCGTCGAGCGGGAGGTGCGAGGCGTAAACGGCCAGATCGTTGACCATGAGGTGCCGCATCTTCGCGTGGTGTTTCCCCACCACCGGAACCGAGGGTTCCCAATACAGGCCGTGGTGGACGATGAGAAAGTCCGCGCCCAGGCGGGTCGCCGCCTCAAAGGCCGCCAGACCGGCGTCCACCGCCGCCGCGATGCGACGGACTTTGCCGGTGTTGGCCACCTGAAGGCCGTTGTGCGAGCCGGTGAAGTCTTTGAACTCCGCCCGGCGCGTGAGGGTGTCGCAAAAGGAGGTAAGATCGGCAAGGGTGGCGGTGGCTGGCATGGCGCTTCCGACACCGGGCGGGGGCTTTTGGTTTGTCAACGCCTCGTTGCCACGTTTCCCCTTAACGACTCATGAAAACCACCACCCGGACGATCCGCGGACTCAAGGGCCAGCGTCCCATCGTGTGCGTGACCGCCTACGACGCCCTCTTCGCCAGCCTGGCCGACGAGGCCGGGGCGGACCTGATCCTGGTGGGCGACTCCGTGGGCAACGTCCTGCTGGGTCATCCTTCCACCGTGCCGGTCAGCCTGGAGGTGATGCTGCACCACACCGCCGCCGTGGCCCGGGCCAAACCCCGCGCCCTCATTCTGGCGGACCTGCCCTTCGGTTACACGGCCCGGAGCGACGACGCCCTCGCCGAGGCCTGCCTGCTCCTGCTCCAGGAGTCGGGCGGGGAGGCGGTCAAAATCGAGGGCGGGGCGGCCGTGGCCCGCCGGTGCCAACCCCTGATTGACGCGGGCATCCCCATCATAGGCCATGTCGGGCTGCAGCCGCAGAAAGTGTTGGAACTCGGTGGTTACAAACGTTTTGGCAAAAACGAGACCGAACGCACCTCCATCGTGGCCGACGCCAAGGCCTGGCAGGAGGCGGGGGCCTTTGCCGTCCTCGCAGAAATGCTCGACCCCCTCTTCGCCAAGGTGCTGACCCAGTTTCTCAAAGTCCCACTCATTGGCATCGGATGCGGTCCGGACTGTGACGGCCAGATCCTGGTGGGTCCGGATCTTCTTGGCCTGACGCGGGGGGACACTCCTTCCTTCGTCAAACGCTACGCCGAACTCGGCCAGACCGCCATCGAGGCCCTGAAAGCCTACGGCGAGGACGTGCGCAACCGCGCCTTCCCCAAAGCCTGAATCGCAACCCATTGCATTTCCTTAAACTTCAATGATTTGTGTAAATCATAAATCGAGAATCAAGAATCATAAATGACATGAACCTCTGCATCCTTGGAGCCGGCGCCTGGGGAACCGCCCTGGCGGTCCGCTTCGCCACGCTGGACCATTCCGTCACCCTGGTGGCCCGTCGCCTGGAACAGGCCCTGGAACTGGCCCAGACCCGCGAAAACACAACCTACCTGCCGGGGGTGAAACTGCCCGCCAGCCTTCAGATCGGGCTCGAACTCCTCCCCGCCCTGATGGAGGCGGAGCTGGTTCTGTTTGCCTGCCCCTCCAAACATCTGGCCGAAACCGCCCGGGCCGTGAAAGAAAGCCTGACCCCCGCCTGGAACATCCGCGCCCTCGTCGTCTGCTGCAAAGGGCTGGAAAGCGAAACCAACCTTCTTCCCTGCGAGGTGCTGGCACGGGAACTCCCCGGATTCAGCCGGGCCGTCCTCAGCGGCCCCTCCTTCGCCGACGAGGTTGGCTCCGGCCTGCCCACCGCCCTGGTCTTCGCGACCGACGGCGGCGAGGCCTTCGCCAGGGAAACCCGTAATTCCCTCAGCGGCAAGGGCCTGCGCGTTTACTCTAGTGACGACATCATCGGGGTCGAACTGGGCGGCTGCCTCAAGAATGTTTACGCGGTCGCGGCCGGCCTTTCCGACGGGCTGAAGCTCGGCCACAACGCCAAGGCCGCGCTGGTGACCCGCTCCCTGGCCGAGATGATGAAAGTCGGCTCCCTGCTGGGGGGACGAGCGGAAACCTTTCTCGGCTTGGGCGGCGTGGGTGATCTCATGCTGACGACCCAGGGCCCGCAGAGCCGCAACCGCTCCCTCGGCGAACGTATCGCCCAGGGGCAGAACGCGGCCGACGCCATCCACGCCCTCGGCACAGCCGAAGGCTACCGCGCCTCTCGCTGTTTTCACGAAATCTGCGCCGCCCGCGGCCTGCCCGCCCCGATTCTGGAACAAGTTTACCATGTGCTCCACACCGGCCGCGACCCCCGCCACGCCGTCCATGCCCTGCTCAACCGTGATCCCCGCTCCGAAAGCTGAAAACCAAGGCAAACGTTGAACATCGAACTTTGAACGCTGAACATCGAATGAAAAACACCGGAACACCTTCCCATCCTCGCCCTTTTCACCTTTTCCGCACTCTCTCACCTCAAAGTTCAGCGTTGGACGTTCAAAGTTCGACGTTCCGCCTCTCTGCCTCGACGATCTGAAATCTGAAATTTGAAATCTGAAATCCCCCAGCCCATGTCCCTCGACCTCAATAAATTACTCCTGCTCGCCGAACACGCTGCCCGCGAGGCCGGCGAAATCCTCGCCCACGCCGGCGGGGATCTCCGCGCCGCCAAATCCGCCATCGCCAAGGATATCAAACTGGCCGCCGACGAGGAGTCCGAAAAACTCATCCGCCGGCTCCTTGGGGAACAGTCGGGGTTTCCCGTCGTGGGTGAGGAACTCGGCGGGGATGAGCAACTTCCGCTCTCAGACGTGCCCTACTGGGTGGTGGATCCCCTTGACGGCACCTACAATTACTTCCGCGACCATCCCGGCTATGCCGTCAGCATCGCCCTCCTGCGCGGCCTGACGCCACTGCTGGGCGTGGTGCTCGATTTCTCACGGGGCGAACTCTTTTCAGGCATCCCGGGGCAAGGCCTCCGCCTTAACGGCGATTCCATCTCCCCCGTCTGGGCGGAATCAGTCGGCCAAGCCATGCTTTCCACCGGTTTTCCCGCCGCCCGCGATTACTCCCCGGAATCCCTGCAAAACTTCATCCTGTCCGTTCGCAAGTTCAAGAAGATCAGAATGATGGGAGCGGCCGCCCTGGCCTCGACCTATGTGGCCTGCGGACGGGTGGACGTTTATTCGGAGGAAGGCACCCGCCTCTGGGACTTTGCCGGTGGATGGGCCCTCACCCTGGCCGCTGGCGGTGTCGGCCGCGTCACCCCCAACCCGTTGAAGCCCTTCTGTTACGACGTCTGGCTGGCCGGAAACCAACGGTTCCTCCCCTGAGAAGCGTTTCCTTACCTCTTGCTGGAAAAAGATTTTCGCGTAAGATTCCTGTCCGTAGCGCGACCAACGGAACCCACAGACCATCAACCTCACCCGACACATGATTTCCAAGCCCCTCTCATTTCTCCTCACCTGCCTCCCCCTCCTGACCGTCTCATGCTCCCGGCCCACCGTCAATGCCCCGGCAGGTGCCTCCTCTCCCGACTCACCCACCGAAAATCCGACCTACGCCATGAAACCCAGTGATTCAAAAGTCTGCAACGATGAGTGCGGCCTGCCCGTGGACGACGCCGAACTGCGCCGCATCCTGACTCCCGAGCAATACCGGATCGCCCGTGAAAACGGCACCGAACGGCCCTTTCAAAATGCCTTTTGGAACCACCACGCCGCCGGGATTTACGTGGACGTCATCTCCGGCGAGCCGCTTTTCGCCTCGATCCACAAATTCGATTCCGGAACCGGCTGGCCTAGCTTCACCCAACCCTTGTCGAAGGAAAACATCGTGGAACGCAAAGACGAGTCCCACGGGATGGTCCGGGTGGAGGTTCGCTCAAAAAAAGCCAACAGCCACCTGGGACACCTTTTTCCCGATGGTCCCGCCCCCACCCGTCTGCGTTATTGCATCAATTCTGGTTCCCTCCGCTTTATTCCTGCTGAAGAACTGGCCGCCAAGGGTTTGGGCGAATACTCCAAACTCTTTCTGGGGGGTTCACCTCATTTGTAAAGAGCGTTTCAAAACGGCCGCTGCGGAAATCAAGGTCGGTTTTTCCGCTTGCTGAAGCGGATCGTAGGGCTAGATTGCGTCTTCAACAGCCATGGCCATCCCCAACAGTCTTCTCCGTCAGTTTCATAAGGGTTTCAGCCTAGTTGAGGTCATGGTTGCCATGGCCATCTTCATGCTGATGGCTGCCGGCCTCGGTGGATCTTTTATTTATGCGCTGAAAATTTCAGAGTATAACATGAACGAATTTGCCGCCAGAACGGCTGCCCAAAGTTATCTGGAGCAGCTGCGGGTGGTGGATTATGGCTCAATCCTCAAGTCACTCACTGACCCTTCTGTTGAACTCCCCACCCTCGCTGTGGACCTGACCCCCAGCAGTAACACCAGCACCATGGAGAATTCACCCTTGATGATCAACTCGTGGGTGACCAAGGACATCCCCATGGTGACCTCCTCGACCGGCACGGGTAACAACCGGAAAATGGAATCGGCCATGTCCGCTAAATTCCGGGTGGAAGCAACCAACCGGAACATCTCTTCCGCCACTTCCTCGGCCTATCAGTGCCTGGAAATAAAAATTAAGGTTCAGTGGCTTCCCCCCGGGGTGACCGACTGGTCCAAGGCCAGAGAAGCAAGCTACGCCACCGTGCGATCCTCCGTCCCCTGATCAGGACATCACTTACCATACTTTCCGACGCGCATGAAACCCATACGTAACCCCCAAACCTCCACCCGGGCCATGACTCTAGCCGAGATCATGGTGGCCCTTGGCGTCGGCTCCATCATCATTGGTGGGTCATATCTCTTTCTGGTGGAAAACCTTAAGATCGTTGTAAACACACAGCAGAAAAACGACATCAACTATGATTTCCGACGCCTGACGGAGGACTTGAACAAAAACGCCCGGGAAGCTGCCCACTTCGAACTGTATGGAAGTTTAAGCGACCCCTTTCGTGGCAGCAAACAGCAACCCGCCCCGCTCAATCCCGATCCCTATGCCAACTACCTGAAAAAGAACAACGAAAGCGGCGACTGCCTCATTTTCAGCTACTACGATATTTCCGTAACAACGGAACCCCTGTATCGCATCGTTGCCTACTACTACGACTCAACTATCCAGAATGGTTCCTTGGTGCGTTTTGACCAAACCGTCAGCGCCGAGGATCAGGGAAAATTCGCCCGCGAGTTGGTCACCACCACCACCACTCTCGGTGACTCTCGTTACAAAGTGCTGATGAGTGGATTGTCCGGAGAGTCAAACGGGCACCTTTTCACAAACCTGGGCGACGGGGCTATCGTATTTGGAGGCAAATTGCGTAAAGGCAACGACTTCAAAAACAAAACCGGTTCCTACACGGTGGCGGCGGCCATCCGCTCCGCCTATCGTGCCAACACCGGCAAGGAAACCGAGGAATTCAGCACCTCCGGTTCCGATACCACTCCTCCACCACCTCCTCCACCCACACCCACCCCGGTTCCCTCTCCCACGCCCAGCCCAAGTCCTTCTCCGACGGCAAGCCCCACTCCGACCGCGACTCCGATCCCCACACCCTCACCCACGCCCTTACCGACCCCCACTCCCACCCCGACTATCAACCCGCCGGCTCCGACCGCGACGCCCACTCCCACGCCTTCGCCAACTCCATCGCCCACGCCTTCGCCGACTCCATCGCCAACTCCGTCGCCCACTCCTTCGCCGACTCCGACGCCCACACCTTCGCCGACTCCGTCCCCCACGCCATCGCCGACACCGACGCCCACACCTTCGCCGAC
>JANOBW010000235.1:0-5653 GCA_031411855.1 Opitutia bacterium | reverse complement strand
GCCCTTGTTCGTGATTTTCGAGCTGGGCATGTCATGGTCGTTGCCACTGGAGATAGTCAGGGTGGAGCCGGTCGCGATGGTGACGACGGCCGGGTAGAAACGTCCATTGATCCAGTTCAGTTCACCGTTGAGGGTGAACGTGCCAGAGAGGTCGCCGCCCTCGTAGGTGGTGTTGCTGAGCGCGAAGGTGCCGTTCCAGTTGCCGCCGCCGGTAAAGCGTTTGGCACCGGGACCATTGAAGAGGGCGCCGTTGCTAAGTGTGGCGTAGGAGTTGACCCAGAAGCTTGTGTTCGTGGGGATGTTGACCACGGATGTGGCCTCGGCAACGAACTGGCTGTCGAAGCGCATCGCACCCTCGTTGATGTTGAGGGTGCCGGCGTTGAAGAAGCTGACATTGCTGACGAAGTAAGTGGTGTCGGTTCCGGTGCGGTTGTAGGTGCCCTCGTTGCGGAAGGAGCCGTAGTTGTAGCCGTAGTCGCGGTTGAAGGAACTGACGGCGCTGTCGTTCCACGTGCCTTTGTTCACGATTTGGTAAACGAAGGCGGAGTCGTTGGTGCCACCCAGGCGGATGCGGCCACCGGTCCAGTTGACCGTGCCTTGGCTGACCATGCGGCCGTAGGGCATGTCGTGATCATTACCGGTGGAAATGTTGACCAGGCCAGTCGGCGAAATCGTGAGAAGGGTGATGAAGTTATAACCAGAGGTCCAATTCCAACCGCCGTCTATGCGCCATTGCGGGCCCTGCATGTAGCCGCCGTCGTGTTGATAGAGGGCGTTGAGGCCGATCTGGGCGGCGTAAACGGCATTTCCGGAGTGGCCTGGATTATGGAAGGTGACCAAGCCGCTGGCGGGGACGACCCGAAGTTTGCCGACGTTCCAGGTGGTGGTGGTGGTGACCGTGTAGGTGCCGTCGAGATCAATGAGGGCATCCTCGGTCGGTCCCGGGACGTGGGCGGGGAGCCAGTTGGCCGGGTCGTGGAAGTTGCCGCCGGCGTTGTTGACCCAGCGGACGATGGGCAAGGCGGTAACATGAAGGGTGACGGTGCCGGGGAGGGACGGAAAGGTGCCGTCGGTCAACGTGTAGGTGAAGGTGACATCACCGACAAAACCTTCGGGAGCGGTGTAACTCATCGTTCCATTCGGGAAAGTGATGAGGGAGCCGTTGGCCGGGGTGGTGGCGGAAACGAAGGAGAACGGCTGGCTGTCGGGATGATAGTCGTTGGCCAGAGGGTTGATCGTGGTGGGCACGCCGGCGAGCACATCAAAGGAATCGGCGAGTGCGCGGGGAGCGTCGGCCACCGGAAGGACGAGAAAGGAGACACTGGCGGGTTCGGAGAGGTCCTTGCCGTCGTCGGCCACAAAGACGAATTTGTCCCGGCCAAAGTAGTCGGCATCGGGGGTGTAGATGAGGCGGTGGAGCGGATCGGTGACACGGACGGGGTAACCGGCGATCAGGTTCGTCTCCGAAGCAACAAAGGTGGGCTCGGAACCGACGGGCAGGAGGATGCCGGGGGAAGCTCCGAGGGAATCGTCGAGGGTGGAGGCAGAGAGCGAATTGGCGGCGTAACGGGCAGCCAGGCCGGAGACGGGGCTGGTGAGGGCAAAGTCCTTGCGGCGGCGGATTTCGTCGGCGGAGAGGGCTTTGCGCCAGAAGCGGACCTCGTCGAGACGGCCCAGCAGGTTTTGATTGGTGAAGCTTCCGACTGTGCTTTCGAGGTTTTGGCCCAGGACCAGGAATCCATCGGCGATGTTGAGGGGGAGGTAGCTGGCGCGGTTGTCCGTGCCCATGAGGACACCATCCACATAGAGCTGGGTGCGGCGCAGGGTGGCATCGCGAACGAAGGCGTAGTGATGCCAGACCCCGACTTGGAGGGCGGGGACCGTGAAGCCGCTGTAGTTGCCGTCGTAGTGGCTGTGGTCGAAGAGGTAGAGCGTGGTGTTGTTGCCAAAGTAAACCAGGAACTCATTGATGGTGGTGGGGTTGGAACCACTGATTAGGGAGTGCTCCCGGTTGATCGCATCGGGGGCGAACCAGAACTCGGTGGTAACATCGGTGAGGCCGTTAAGGATGGAGGCGGGCAGTTCCACACGGGAGGTTCCCCCTTGGAAACGAATACCGACATTGGCATCGGCGGGGAGCTGGATGGGCGTGGTGCCGTCGTTCGTCAGGGACAGGGTGCCGTGGGCCGGCACTTCGATGACGACGGGAACGGGCGTGTCGGCGGCATCAGCGTCGGCAACGGTGAGCGTCAGGCCGACCGGTGTGTCCTCGTTGGTTGTGACGGGGGTCGCGGTGAAGGAGTCGTCGGTGATCCAGTGCATGGCGCCGGAGTGGGTTGCGTTGAGCGCGTTCGGGCCGGAGTCTATCGTGGAGGTGCCGGAGCCCTCCTGAAGTTTCCACCAGGCGTTGAGGCCGGGGGTGCCGTTCGGGACAGGAAGGAAGAGATCATCCTGGATCTGGCGGGCGTTGCGAGCCACGGACCAGACGCGGAAGTCGCGAATGTCGCCATCGAAGGGCGAGACATAACCGGCACCGATGACGAAAGGATTGCCGCCGGCGACCGCGAAGCTGTAGGCGTTGGTCTTGGTGTTATCGAGCCTGCCGTTGACGTAGAACTTCTGGGTGTTGGCGGTGAAGTCGCGGACGAGGGCCACATGGGTCCACTGGCCGACGGGGACGGTGCCGGCGTTGGTGCCGAAACTATCGTAACGGGAACCATTGGTGCCATCTATGCCGAAGAAATAGGACATGGAGCCGTTCTGTTCGAGAGTCATGGTCCCCTCCCCTGCGTAGGCCTTGGAATAGGGATTTTGGCGGGCGTAGTAAGAGTTGGGGCGGACCCAGAACTCGATGGTTTGGTCGCCCGCAATCTGAAGGGCGGCCGGGTTGCCAAAGTTGATCGAACCGCCGCGGTCGAAGCGCAGAACGGGAGCCGGAGCCGAACCGGTGGCGACCGGAGGCGTGTTGGTGTTGCGGACGTTAAAGCCAAGCGAGGCGGGCAACGAATCGAGCAAACCATCGTTGGCGACAAAGGTCAGCCCGTCGAGGGAGTGGAAGCCGGACTCAGGCAGGTAGGCGAGGCGGCCGAGGGAATCGGTCACGATCGTAGGCACGGAAATGATTTCCACGCCAGCCGAGCCATTGGGCAGAACTTGGAACAGTTTGCCGTGGGTGGGCAGAGCGGTGACACGGAGAGTGAGCGTGTCGCCATTGAAATCGGAGGCCGGGAGGGTAAAGAGGCGGAGGGTGTCCCGATCGGCCAGAACCTCGGTGGGGCCACTGGTGAGAGGAGCGGCGTCGGTGTCCCAGGTGGGGAATTGGGAAACCACACCGGTTCCATCACCAAAGATGGCCGGGAAGTTCACATTCGAGCGGTTGGCGGAAGCGTTTCCAGTGCCTTCCTCAAAAGGCCAGTAGCCGACGAGGCCGGGCTCGTTGCCGACGAGTTGGCGGCGGTAGTTGGCCTGAATTTCCGCACCGGTGAGTGCGCGGCTCCAGAGGCGGAGATCGTCCATTTTACCAGTTGAGTAATCGTCGCCACCGGAGGGGCTGAAGCCGAGGTAGGCGGGTTCGCCGTCGGTATTGGTAAGGCCGACCGAATAAGCCTGGGTAGAGACCAACACTCCATCCTGATAGAAGCGGGCAAGACCTTCGGCAGGTTTGTAGGTGACCGCCATGTGATGCCATTCATTGAGAGCCGGGAGAACTCCCGAAACCGTGCGGTTGCCAGTGGTGGCCCAGAATTGCGAACCATTGGAATTTCCTTCGACCGTGAAGATCCAACCCCAATCGGTGGAGCTTTCATACTGATCGAAAATCGTGAAATAGCCCGAGGGATAACTTGGGACTTTGACCCAGGCCTCAATCGAAACCTCCTGATTGGATTCGATCAGATCGGAAGCGGTTTGGTGCGCGATGGTGGCGAACTGGCTGCCGTTGAAGTTGATGGAGAAACCGCTGCCGAGAGTCGAGCCACCTGCGACCGGGCGGGCATTGCCATCCACATTGATCGTGACGGTGCCAAGGGCGGTGCGCCCCGTGGCGTCACGCAAGGTGTAGGTGAACGTGTCAGCCCCGACGAAGCCGTTGGCCGGGACGTAGATGACGTTGTTGTTGACCTGACTGATGCTTCCACTGACGGGGGGCTGGATGGATTCGAGGAAGAAGGGGTCAAACTCAGGGTGGAAATCGTTGGCCAGGAGTTGGCTGATAGGAATGAGCAGCGTCTCGCCACGCGGGGTGGTGAAGGAGTCGGCCAGAGCGGTGGGCGGCTGATTGTTGATGGTGACGGCCTTGGAGATGGCAAACTCCGTCATGGTGATGTTGCCGTTGCTGGCCCGACCGGGACCGTTGGTGGGGAGGCTGGGGTCTTCGAGGACTTCGAAGCGGAATCCGGTCACGCCGGTTTCGGGCATGGTGGCGGTGACGGTGTAAACTGCCTGGCCGGTGGTGCCTTCGGAGACGAGGACAGAACCGTCGGGATTAAAGGTGAAGCGGTCGCCCAGGGTGGAAGTGGCGGAGAGCGGAGTGAGCACGATCCAGTTGGCGGAGACATCACCTCCGGTTTGAAGACCGTCGGCAAAGGTGTCGCGGTCGTCCGTGGTGTAGGAGAGGCGGAACTTGCCCGGTTGGTGGTCGGTGTAGCCAGCGGTGAAGTAGAGCTTGAAGGTCAAGGCCGTTCCAGCGGAGAGGCTGGAGGCGAGGTTGCCGGGAACGGTTTCGACCACGAGGGTTTGGTTGGTGGTATTGTCGGGACCGTTGCCGTGGATATTCCAACTTCCCCCCCCAAGGTTGCCATCAAGAACATAGGCGGCCTGCCAGCCGTTGGCCGAAAAAGTGGCGGTGGCGTTTTGGAGAGGAACAGCGACCTGGATGCTGCCGCCAAGGAAGGCGTCGGTGTTGTCGTTGATACCGTCGCCGTCCGTGTCGGCCTTGGTGGGATCAGTGAAAGCACCAAGCTCAAGGAGGTAGGGCATGGTGTAGGCTGGAGGGATGTCGTTCCAATACTCTCCACTGTAAAAGTGGGTGAAGTCTTCGTTTCCTGAGTTGTCTGGCTGACCGCCAGACCAGCGAGAGAACTGGTAGTTTTCACCATTGGGCCAACGGAATTGACCCTCAACATAGCGGTCGGTATAACCGATCCAAATCCAGCGGGTAGTCACCGTGGGAAACAGGGCGATGATGGCGTTCTGCTCGGCGAGTGAGGTGATGGTGGCCAGGTGCCCTCCCCTGCTGATGGCATCGGCCTCGGCTTGGTCGTGGGTGAAGGAACCTTCGATGACCTGGTAGCGCCCGATGCCGTATTCGTAGGCGTCTGACAGACCGTCGCCGTCGGTGTCGGAAAGGATGAGGCTGGTGCCGAGCGCGACTTCTTTGGCGTCGGAGAGACCGTCGCCGTCAGTATCGGTGACAAGGGGATTGGAGAAGTAGGTCAGGACCTCAAGGCCGTCGCTGACGCCGTCGCCATCGGTGTCGGGGTTGTCGGCCCGGGTGCCGGCGAGGATTTCGGCGGCGTTGTTGAGGCCGTCTCCATCGGTATCAAAGGCGCGGTCGTCCACGAAAGGATCAGTGCCGGCGGCGATTTCGACAGAGTTGGGCACACCGTCGCCATCGGAGTCGAGTCCACGGGAAAGGCCGTCCAGGGCGAAGACC
>JANOBW010000234.1:0-16257 GCA_031411855.1 Opitutia bacterium | reverse complement strand
GCCAGTTCAAACTTGCCCTGGGCCATGGCCAGATTGCCGAGGTCGCCGTAGGAAAGGTTCAGGGCGATTTGCCACTGGGTGTTGGCGCTGTCGCTATCAGCAAGCTTTCTGATGATCGCGATGCTGTTCCCATAGGCCTGCATCGCTTCGTCCAGCCTGCCTTGAGTTCGCGCCATGCCTCCAAGTTCTCGGTGAATAATTGAAAGGTTATATTGCCACTGAGTGTCGGCGGGATCGTTGGCGGCGAGCTTTTGAGTGGTCGTGAGGTGGGCACGGTGGGCCTGAAGGGCGGCGTTCACCTTGCCTTGCCGGACCGCCACATCGCTGAACCTGCTTTGACAGACCCAGAGATCCCGCAGCCAGAGGGTGTTGCCGGGGTCCTTGGCGACCAGTTTCATCGCCACCGCCAAACTATCGCGGTAAGCCTGGGCTGCCTCATCCAGCTTTTCCTGTTTCATGGCGACATCGCCGAGCTCGAGTTGGGCGAGGGAGGAAATGCGGAGCCAGTCGGAGTTGTTGGGATCCTGGACGAGAAGTTTCTTCGTGAACTCCAGGCAGTCGCGGTTGGCCTGGGCGGCGGAGGCGAGCTCGTTTTGCGCGGAGGCGAGGTCGCCGAGTTTTTCGTAGGAAAGCAGGAGATCCCACCGGAACCGCGCGTTGGCGGAATCGCTGGTGTTGAGGCGCTGGGCCAGCCGCAGGGCGTTGTCGTAGTGGAGCCTGGCATCGGCGGGGGCGGCGCCAGCCCGGGCGATGTCTCCCTGTCTGAACAGGAACCGGATGCTGGCATGCAGGGCTTCGGGCCATTCGGAATCAACGGTGAGGATTTCCCGATAAAGTTCACGGGCCTTGGCGGACTGGCCCTTGAGGTCGTGGAGCGCGGCCAGCTGGAGCAGCGGCTCAAGATAAGCGCGGTTGTATTCCTTCTGGGCCGCCTCGCTGCGGACCGTGGCGGACCTCAGGATGGAGTCGCGCTGGCTGGAGACCTGCGCGATGGCCGCATCCACGCCTCCCCTGGGGTCGGTCAGAATGCGGATCATCCCCTTGAGCATTAGGCTGGTCGCATTTTTTTCCGCCTTGGTGGCAAACGAGGCGGCCAGTTCATCAATGGTCTCCTCATGCTGCCTTCGGGCGGTTTCGGCCGCCTCCTTGAGAAGTTTCCGCTTCTGTTCATCGCTGTTTTTTTCCGCTTCAGCGACTTCCTGCCGGTGGGTTTCTCGGACGGCGGCGAGAAGGCGGGCGCGAAGGGTTTCGAGGGATTCAGAGGCCGTTCCTGACTGGGCAGGCAGTGGGTGGACGACCCAGAAAGGAGTGCTTCCCAGGATGAGGAAAACCAGAAAAACCGTCCTGAATCGCACCGTGAGACGCCTGTCCACGGCCCCGCAGGGAGAGTTCAACCCTGTGGATGCGGTGGAACTCAAGGGAGAGGGACGATTCATAAATGAAACGCGCAGTGAAAAGTCATTCGAAGACGGACCAATTTACGCCGCCAGAATCATGAGGGAAAAGCGAGAACTTTGCCATGGGTCACCCCGCCTCACGGTTGGGATGGCCGCGGGCCCTTTTTCCCACCGGTCAGGTCGGCCGAGAGGCGGCGGAGTTCGGCGGCCTGGGTGGCGTTGATCTGCGTGGAAAAGACGGCGCGGCCGGAGATGTCGGCCGGTTTGCCCGCCAGGTCGGTGCTCTGGTATTCCCAGAAGCGCAGCCCGGTGGTGGGGCCGGTCGCGGTGAGGTGCCAGGCGGCAGGGGTGATATGGGCGTCGAGCGCGCAGTTGACGAGGGCGATGGCGCTGCCAGGGAAGGTGTTCGGATCAATGCGGTTAAAAACCACGCCGGTGATGCCGGGCGCGCGGGTGAAACGGCAGTCGAGGAAAACGGCCCCGAACCGGCCGGGCGGGGTGCGCATCTGGCAAACGTAGCCGCCGCGGAGGGACCTGATCTCGCAGTTTTGGAAGAGGGCCAGACCCGAGCCCCAGATGAAGTCCACGTCGCCCTCGACGAGGGAGTCGCGGAAGAGGGCGGTGTCGGTCGCGCTGTTGACCAGCAGGGTGTCCTGATGGCTGCGGAGGTCGCAGCGGGAGACCGTGCAGCGCCGGCCGTTGACCCGGAGGGCCTCGGCCTGGGAGCCGCCGGCGGGGGTGGTGTTGAGGAGGGTCAGGTTGTCGAGGCCGATGTCGTCGGCCGCGACGTTCCAAAGGGTTCGGGCTCCGGCCCCGGGGTTGAGGTTGTTGTGGTTCGGATACGAAACAACCGTGAGCTCCCGGTCCTCCCCGCGAAAGGTCAGGCGGTGTTTTCCTCCGAGACGCACGATCTCCCGGTAGTTGCCGTTGCGCAGGTGGAACGTGAGGGGCGCGGTGTTGCCGGCCGGCACCCAGTCAATGGCGCCCTGGACGGTGCCAAAGTCGCCCGTGCCGTCGGCCGCGATGATGAGGTCTCCGGAAGAACCGGTCGGCGGGAACGCCTTGGTGGTGAAGGTCCAGACGGCGGCTTTGGCGAGCCCGGGGAAGACGGCGGCGTCCACCGTGACGCGGTAGGCCGTGTCGGCGGCCAGCGCGCCGGGGTGGGGAAAGACGGAGGCGGTGCGGCCGGACAGGAGGACGGGGTAGGCGTGGCAGGGGGCTCCCCCGATGGTGCGTGTTTCGGTGCCGTTGGGGGCGAGGGTGGCGAGGTCCAGGGTGTCGGCCAGTTTTCCGTCCGCGGTGTGAATCCTGACCGTGCCGGAGGTGCCGAGGGCGGGGGCGGTGTCGAAGGTCAGTTTCAGAGGGGTGTCGGGGCAGACGCGGGTCGCGCCGTCGGCCGGAAACAGCGCCGTGACCGAAAGGGCCAGGGCGGAGGGTGCGGCCAACAGAAGGCCGAGCAGGGTGAGGAACAAAGGATGGGCGCGGTGACGCGGGGACACGGGGGGCGGGAAGGTGAGAGCCCCACCACGGAGCAATTCCGGCCGCAGGGCAAGCGGTCCGGCGTGGTTGAAGCTGACCGAGCCTGGGAACGCCGGCCGGCCTGCGCCTGTCGGGGCTGGGCATGCGCATCTTCCTTTCCTCCGCCCTGCTGATCCTGATGACTCCCTCCGCGACGGTGGCCGAGGGATTGCTCGTCGTGGCACCACGCGCTCTGGGGGAGGCTCTGGGGGACTTTGTCGCTTACAAAAAAACGCGGATGCCCGCCGAACTGGTGATCCTGGAGGAGGTGGTGACGGCGGCCCCCGGGGTGGATGACGCGGAAAAACTGAAGCGCTTCCTGCACGGCAAATGGCGTTCCGACAAGGTCACCCACGTCCTGCTGGCGGGGGATGCGGACGTGCTGCCGGTGCGTTACCTGGCCCTCGACCGCGTCACCGCCGCCGCCTTTGACTACTCGTTTTACCCCAGTGATTTGTATTACGCCGACCTGGCCAAGGCGGACGGTTCCTTCGAGGACTGGAACGGGTGCCGGGACGGCTTTCACGCCGGCTATTTCGGCGAGGTGCGCGGGGAGAAGAACAAGGACGGCCCCATCAATTGCGACCAGGTGGACTACCTGCCGGACATCGCCGTGGGCCGCTGGCCGGTCAGCACCCCGGAGCAGGCCCGGGCCGTGGCCGCGAAGTCCATGGCCGCGGAAAAGCAGCGGCGGTCGCGGCCGGCCGGCCGGAGGGATGCCGCCCTCATCGCCACGACGGGCTGGGTGGACACCCGGGGCCATTTCGACGCCCTGGAGAAAGCACTGAGCCCGGGCTGGCAGATCGAGAGACGGCTCTTCGACAAGGAGACCAAGGACCGCGCCAACGAAACGGCCCTCCTCGACTTGTGGAACCGGGGCGAGGACCTGATCCTCCATGCCGGCCACGGCCAGCCCGGCGACTGGGACCAATGTTTCTCCACCCGCACGCTGTCCCGCCTGACCAACCAGGACCGGCTGCCCGTGGTGTTTTCCGCCGGCTGCAGCACCGCCTATTTCGCGGCCCTCGCCCCCTACGACGGCTACAGGGACAACCTGGGGATCGAGCATGCCGGCACCGACCATGGCGAGGTGTTTTCGGCCCCGCCGACCCCTCCTTCGAACTACCAGCGCGGCCGATATAACAAGACCGGCCTGGGGGAGGAGCTTGTGCGGATGCCGGAGGGAGGGGCGGTAGCCTATATCGGCTGCAACACCGGCAGCCAGCCCTGCGCCCTGACCCTGCAGCGTGGTTTTGCCGATGCCCTGGCACCATCCCCGGTCCGCCTGGGGGATGCCTGGAACCAGGCCCTGCGCCATTATCATGAACACGAGCGTCTGGCGGAGCTGAAACCCACCCGGGACTGGTATCCTCCCTCGGTTTTCTTCCAGGGCATGAAGTTCATGCTCTTGGGCGACCCCAGCCTGGAATGGTGAGGCTGGGCCGCCTCTTCGCGCGGACGTCCACGGAAACAGTGTCGGCAACCCGTTGGCCGATAACATATTGGCCGGCTGGCTGTGGGGCGGGCGATGCGGGTGGGGACGCAAGGGGCCATACGTCCGTCCGCGGGAAAATCCCAGGCCAATTCTCGGGGTTCGCCGGTGGGCGGGGCGCGGTGCCCGGGGGTTTTCAGCAGGCCGGCTTCCGCCCTGCTGAGGGCCCGAAGCAGGGCTTCAGTGGAGGCGACGGCAGGTGGTGTTCCGCCCGGCGAAGTGAGGTGGATCTGAATCCGCGTGCGGCTCACTTCTCCTTTTTTACCCCGTCGGTGAACCTCAGGGACAGCATCTTTTGAATCTGAGCGATCTGTTCCTCATCCGGGCTTCCTCTGACAAGTGAGCATCGGGTAAAGTTGAGGGAAGCCTGCGACCGTGGTTTCCTGCTCTCAGAACAAGCGTGATCACCCGGGGCCTCGCAAGCGCCCGCTGAAGCTCCTCACCTCCGGCGGACCGGCTACCCGGGCCTCAGGGTTTCTCGATCTGGTCTTCGGTCTTGGGGACCTTGCCTCCGGCCTTGGCGGCGCGGCCCGCCAGACCGGGGAAGGCCGGGGGAATCAGGGTCTGGTTCCAGGCCTCCATCTCGGCGGTCAGTTTTTGGACGTCGCCGGGGCGTTTTCCGAAGAGGTTGGCGGACTCGGCCAGGTCGTCCGCGAAGTTGTAGAGTTCGTCGGGCTGGCCGCGGCGGCGGACGAGTTTGAGGTCCTGGTCGCGCACCGCCAGTTGCTGGCCGCCGCCGGAGCGCCAGAAGAGTTTCTCGTGGGGCGCCTTGGTGTTTTCCCCAGTCAGGAAGGGCAGGAGGTTGACGCCGTCGGTGGGCCGTTCCGTCGGGAGGGGCACTCCGGCCAGGGTCAGGGCGGTGGGAAACACATCAAGGGAACTGACCGGCAGGGGGTAGTCGCGGCCGGCGGGGATGCGGCCGGGCCAGCTGACGACAAACGGCACGCGCACGCCGCCTTCGTAAAGCATGCCTTTGCCGCCGTTGAGCGGGAGGTTGACCGAACCGTTGCCGGACTGGCCGATGGGGCCGCCGTTGTCGCTGAAGAAGAAGACGAGGGTGCGCTGGTCCTGTCCGGAGGTGCGGAGGGCGGCGAGGGTTTCGCCCACGGCGTCGTCGAGCAGGCTGACCTGGGCGGCGTAGGCGCGGCGTTTGGGGTCGGCGATGGAGGCGAAACGGGCGAGGCGCTCCGGGGTGGGCTGGTGCGGGGTGTGGGGCGCGTTGAAGGCAAGGTAGAGAAACCAGGGGTCGGACTGGTGGCGGTTGATGAACGCGGCGGCCTCGCGGCCCAGCGCACCGGTGAGGTGCTCCCTGACCTCGACGGGCTGGCCGTTGCGCTCGACGGGCACGTTGTATTCGAGGGCCGGTTTCACCTCCCAGTTGAGGTAGTGGTGCCCACCGCCGATGAAGCCGAAAGTCTCGGCAAAGCCGCGTTTGAGCGGGCTGAATTCGGGCGCGGCCCCGAGGTGCCACTTGCCCACCCAGCCGGTGGCGTAACCCGCTCCACGGAGAAACTCAGGCAGGAGTTTCTCCGTGACGGGCAGGCCCTCGGCATGGTCCTGCTGGTTGAAATACGGGTTGTTCTCATGGCCGAAACGCTGCTGGTAGCGGCCGGTCAGGAGGCCCGCGCGGGTCGGGCTGCAAAACGGGTGCGAGACGTAGCCGCTGGTGCAGCGCAGCCCCGACTTGGCGAGGCCGTCAAGGTGCGGGGTCGGGATGTCCTTCGATCCCTGGAACCCGAGGTCGGCGTAGCCCTGGTCGTCCGAAACGATGACGAGGATGTTGGGTTTGGCGGCGGACGTGGCGTTTTCGGCGGCGGTGAGCGGGGACCACAGCAGGACCGTGACGGTGAAAAGGAATGGTTTCATCAAAGGTGGGGTGGAGAAAGGTGTTAAGGCGAAGGGGAAACGGATTCCCGGCAGGTCCATCAGGGCGTGCGCACGACGCGGTAAAAATTGTTGGATTCCAGGCCGGGGGTGACAGGGAAAACAAGAGTGCCCGCCGTGGCGGTGACAGGGCTGCTCAGGTTCTCCCAGGGGACGGTGGAGAGCTCGGGGGTGGTTTGCAGTTGGTAGGTGAAGCCGGGGATGGTCTTGACCGTGATGGTGAGGACGCCGGCGTCCATGACCGAGGAGGCGGTCGCCACCGGCGGGGCGATGGCTGCGGAATTGACCGAGGCGGCCCCGGGGCTGGCGAGGAAGTCAATGGCGGCCCCACCGTCCGGGATGCGGCCCTGGCTGATGTTGGCGACCTGCGCGCCGAAGGTGACGGTGTCCACCACGGTGCCGTCGGGGGCACGGAGGGTGAGGGTCTCGCCCGCGTTGCTGAGTTTGAAGGGGACGTGGAGCTGGCCGCTGCCGGTGTTTTGGACCGTCTCATCGTCGGCCCAGACGAGGAGGCGACCCTGCGCCGAAACACTGTATCCCGCGGGGATGACAAAGGTCGCACCCGGGGCGGGAGTGGAGTCGGAAAGAGTCCAGTTAGTGAGACTGACCACGCCGCCCGAGGGGTTGTAGAGTTCAATCCAGTCCTGGCTTTTTCCATCGGCGGGATCGAGGACGAGTCCGGCGTTGTCCGCCATCCATTCGTTGATCCGGAGGGCCGGCCAGGTGGTGGCGCCGGTGTAGGTGACGCTCACCGTGGAGCTGGCGACCTGCACGCCGTGGGTGTCGAAGGCCGCGACGACGAGCGGGTGGGTGCCGGAGGGGACGTTGACGGCCGCGCTCCAGGCGGTGGTGGCGGACCAGGTGACGGGGAGCTCGATGCCGTTGAAGGTCAGCGTCTTGACGGTGATGGGAGCCGAGCCGGTGACCGTGACCTGGCTAAGGCTGGTGGTAAGGGTCGAACCGGTGTTCAGCGCGAACCCGGCCGACACCGTGGCCAGTTGGGACTGAAGGAAGGTGACCCGCTGGTTGATCCAGTCGGGCACGCTGAAGTTGTAGAAACCGCTCGCGACCAGGGGCGAGGTGACGGCGATCCCGTTGGCGATGTAGCCGTTGTGCCGCTGGGTCAGGCGGGTGGTGACGGCCGTCCCGCTGAAAAACGTGGCGAGCGAATCGGACACGGCGCGCCAGTAGTGCCGGGCGAAGGCCGGGGTGTTGAACATCGTCTGCAAGGGCGCGTCAATGGTGGTGAGGAAAAGGGCGGAAGAGGAGGGCGGGTGGTTGGCGTTGATGTCGCCGCCCAGGCCCACGTCCATGTCATTGGTGATGACCTGCCAGCGCCCCAGGACGGGTTTGTAAAGGTAGGCGTTTTTGGTGCCCTCGTTGCCAAAGGTATCCCAGTAGCAGCAGAGGTCGGCGAAGGCGAAATTTTTCATCCACTGATCCATGTCGGCCGCACCCGAAAGGGCCCCGACGTAGGAGGCTCCGACGGTGTTGGCGGCGGTGACGAGCCGGAAGAGTTCGGTGAAGTTGTTCTCGTCTCCGTCGGTGGAACGGGGACGCCAGACCCAGCGGTAGCGGGCGATTTTGTAAACCCCGTTGGTGGTGGTGTAGGGCAGGAGTGAGTTGGCGGGCCCGGCGATGCGGGTGCCGGCATCATCGTGCTCGTCCCAGTTGCTGGTCTTGAGCAGGCGGCCGTTCTCATCGCCGGGGAAATTGGAGGCGAGATGGGTGCGGCCGGGCTGGTGGGCCTCGTGGTAGATGGGGACGGTGGCGGAAGTGCGGCGCACGCCGTTGACGGTGAGGTGGACATCGCGGCGGTGCAGGGTGGGCAGGCCCATCTGTTCCAGCATCCAGTGCATGAGCTGCTCGCGCTGGTTGGTGGCGTCGCGCACGGGCCAGTCGAGGGTCACATCATTTTCCCCGAAGAGCCTCTCGCCGGGGGGAAGATCTATCTCGTAGCCACTGATGAAGGTGGTCGGGTTGTTGCCCGAGGTTTCAAACGCCTGGGCGAAATGGGCGCCGGTGCCGTAGAGGATGCGGCTGCCATTGTGCAGGAGGGTGACGGGAAACGCCTCGTTGGTCTTCGGCAGGCGGTTGTTCCAGGCGGTCAGCGTGGAGGCTGTGACCCACATCGTGTAGGCTCCGAAGGCTCCGGAAGGAAGGGTCTCCCCGACCCGGGCGAGGGCTTCGCCGGTGGGTGGGAAAACAGCGGAGGCGGAGGCGGTGTCCGTCGCGGAAACGGTGAAGGCGACGAGGGTGCCGGACGACTGGGCTGGGACGGTGGCGGTGTAGATGCCGTCGCCGCCGAGGAAATCGCCGCCGGTGCCGGAGTCGTTCATCGCCAGGGTGGTGACGGCGGTGGCGGGATCAATCCGGTAGCGCAGGCTGACCGTGGCAACTCCGCTGGGATCAGCGACTTGGGCAAAGACGCGGAAGGGGAGTCCGGCGACCGGCAGGGCGGGCCGATGGGAAACATCGGTGATGGCCGGGGCGGCGTTGAGCAGGGCGCGGCCATTGGGAGCGCCGGGGGTGCCGAGGTTTTTCGGGACGGAAAGTTTGGCGTAGGTGTCGAGCGCGCCGCCTTTGAGCCGAAGGAGGAATTCGTCGGACCCCCGCAGCCAGCGGACCCGGGCGCGGAGGGTGGCGGTGGAGTTGTTGGCGATGGTGGCGGTGAGCGGGGTGCGGACGCGGTTGGGCGCGATGTCTCCCCGGCCCGTCGCCACAAGGCGGAGGGATTTCGTTCCGGCGTAGCCGCTGTTTTCGATCAGCGACTGGTTGTGGGTGCCCTGGACCAGCCAGGATCCAAGACCGCTTTCGAAACCGTTGTTTGTGATGAGGTTGGAACCGCCGGAGGGAGTGGCCTCGACCTCGTCGAGCAGGACTTCGCCGGGACCGAGCAGGAGGGCGTCGAGACGGTCGGCGATGGCCAGCGCGTTGGTGTGGACATTGTCGAGCAGGCCGGTGGCTTCCACAAGGGTCCAGGGCGCTTTGGCCGATTCGTCGCTGTCCAGCCAGAGAGGCGTGGAGGTGTCGCGGGCGTCGGCCAGTTCCAGGCTGCTGCCGCCGCCGTCGGCCCACCGGGACCAGCGGGTCTCGTCGGCATAGTTCACTTCGTCCACGGCCGCGAAGTAGGTGAGGATGCCGGCGGGGGTGTCGCTCGTGACCGGCTGGCCGAGGACAACCTCTTCGCCGCTGTCGGAAAGGTTCCCGGCAAAAGGGCCGAAGACCACGGCGGGGGACAGGCTGGGATGATTGGCCTTCAGGCGGGCGGGATTTTTCGCGACCACGAGGTAGCCGTTGGCGGCGATGGAGGCTCCGACAGGGAAGTCATAGGAAACACCGTCGCTCAGACGCCAGCCCGCGAGGCTGACCGGTGAGCCGGTGAGGTTGCGAAGCTCCAGCCATTCCTCCTCGGAATCGTTGGTGATGGGGTGGAAATAGAGTTCGTTGAGGACGACGGGGCCGCGCGCGACGGCGCTGTTGGCCGCACCCGGGGTGGCGGAGGAGAGGCGGCGGAACGGGCCCTCGCCGTCGGGGAAACGCCCGCTGGCGGTGTCGGGCAACTGGCCGCGAAAACGCACGGCACCGATCACGCGGGTCTTGGCGGCATTGGAGAAATAGAGAGTCTCCCCCTCGGCGCTGAGGGCGAAGCCGAGTTGTGTCTGGGTGAAACTGATCCGGCCGCGCGGTCCGAGGATGGTGCCGGCGGGTATTTGGAATTTGCCCAGGAGGGCGGGGTCGTCCGAGAGCCAGCAGCCGCCGATGTCGGCGTTGGCGGGGCTGCTGTTGAAGAGTTCGACAAAGTCAGTCCCGGTGGTGGAGTGGGCCAGGATCTCGTTGATCATCACGTGTTCGCGCTCGCTGGTGACGGGGATGTCGGCCGCGCCGGGGGAGCCGCCGACGAGGGAACTGGCGGACCAGGCCCGGACATCGCGTTCGCCGAAGCTGGGCCGGTCGAGGACGAGGGAGTGGCCGGCCCCGTCGGCCGCGGCCGGCCAGTCGGGGCCGGCGTTCCAGACCGCCTCCAGCACGATGGCGTCGTTGGCGCGGCGCAGGCGCAGGGATTTGCCCTCGTTGGAAAGCGAACCAGTCCAGGGGCCAAGCACGCCCGCAAGTCCATACTCCGTCTGAACATCGGCGGGACTGGCCGCGACGACCAGAAACCCCTGGGCGGGGATGGAGGCGCCGGCGGGGAAGGCGAACTCGACGTCTCCGGAAACGCGCCAGCCGGTCAGGTCCTCGGGCCAGGGGTTGGTGTTGTAAAGTTCGACAAACTCCAGCCTGCGGCCGTCCAGGCGCGGGGCCGGATGATACATGATTTCGGAGAAGACCAGCGGCGTCAGCTTGCTGGAAATGGCGAGCGGCTCGGCCAGGCGCTGCCGGTGGCTCGGGTAGGTGACATCCACCGTGGCGGTGCCGGTGGCGGCGCCGTTCGGGTTGGTCACCACGACCGAATAGAGACCGCCGTTGGCGAGGGTGGGGTTGGTCAGGGCCAGGGTGGCTCCGGTGGCCCCGGTGATGGGCACCGTATCTTTCGACCACTGGTAGGTCGGGGTGGCGGCGCTTTCGGCGATGACACTCAGGACGGTGCTGTCGCCCACCCAGAGTGATTGTGTTTTCGGACCGGAGCTGAGGACCGGCGGCGCGGCGGGGTCACCCGAAAGGGAGACGGTGAGGTTGTCCACCCGTCCGTCGCAGAGGGTTCCCGCGCTGTTGGCGTTGCCGCCGTTGTGCAGGCGGAGTTCGAGGTAGCGGGCGGCGTTTTCCCAGGTCACGTTCCAGGGGCCGAGGTTGAAAGTCCCTCCGCCCGCCACGGTCACCACCGCGCTGGCGGAAACGGGTGAGACGGTTTCGTCCACGGTGACGACCGCCGTCCAACTGGTGGCGTAAAGGTCGGGGCTTTTGAGGACGGCGGCGGCCCCGGAGGCGATGCTGGAACCATCGGCAAAGGTGGTCCAAGCACCGCTGCCACGGACGAAAAAGCCCAGGTCGGTCGAGACGTTGTCAGGGCCCACGTGACCGGGGGTGTCGCCCAGATTCAGGGCCAGCCAGGAGTCGGTGATGTCGGCGCTGTTACGCTGGATGTTGCCGGTGAAGGAGACCCTCCACTTTTTCCCCGCGACGAGGGGGCCGAAGTCGGTGGAAAGGCGCACCGCCGTGCGGGCGCTGGTGGTGCTGTGGAAGGTGCGTAGGAGCAGCGCGTCGCTGCCGGCGAAAGTGGTGGAGGCCTTCTCGATGAAGGCGTCGTTGGCGTAACCCGCAGGGCTGGTCAGCAGCTCGGTGTAGGTGCCGCCGGTGAGGGAGCCCGACTGCCGGGCCGGGATGTCGGAATTGACGTTGGTGTCGTTGGCGACGGCGGGAATGGTGAAGGGATCGAGCAGGAGCGTGGTGTCGGCCGAAAGAAGCGACGGGGCCTGAGAAAGAGAAAGCAGCGCAAACAGGGGTAGGAAACGCATGTAACAGGAACAGGGAGTTGGGGATAAGGCTGAATCAGGCTGAGCAGTTGTCTGACAGACGCAAGGCTTGAGCCTGGATTGGAACAGGCGGAGGTCTCAGGGGCCACCTGCCATATCCCTCACCCCACCCTACTCCGGCGCGCCTTTTTGGATCCAATCCAGCAGCGCCTTTTTCATTGAGGGTGAAAGCGCTGGCAACGGATAGGGTGGCATCCCGCCGGTCGAGACCATGCCGTGCAAAACACTCTTGGCGGGGGCGTCGGTGCGGACTTTGAGGCGCAGGCCTGCGACCGTGCTGTAGTCGTGCTGGGTGCCCGGGCCGTGACAGGGAAAACAGTGGGGCGTGAGGACGTTTGTTTTGATCCAACCGTAGTTCAGGTCCTCGCTGCGGTAGGTGATCTCGGGGGTGACCGCGCGTTTGGCCGACTCGCGCCCGGCCAGGCGGTCGAAATGTTCGAGGAGGTTTTGGTAGGTGCTGCCGTTTTCCTCGGCCCGGGGAACGGTCAGCGTGGCGATACGGCTGGCGGGTGCCGCAGCGGCTTCTGGGGCATCCGGGTGGAGTCGCTGGAGCGTGGCGTAACAATCGAGTGAAACGGGCTTTCCGGAGGCGTCCGCCAAGGTCGCGCGCACCTGTGAACACATCGCGGGGAGGAGCTCGGGGAGGTGGAGGAAAACCGTCCGGCGATCCGGCAGCAGAACAGCCTGCGCCACCTTTAAGCGGTCGTGGCCGGGCGCGCCTGGCTTCTTCACGGAGTATTCGGGCGATCCATAGGTTTTGGGCGAATCCACGTAGTTCCACTGCTGCACAAAGAAGGCGGCCGCCGTGACACTCTCGGGGTCGAGGTCCTGGTCGAACTTCAGGCGGAGCCCGTTGCGGTGGCCCTGCCAGGCCGTGACGAACGGTGTGGCGCGGCCGGTGAAACGGATGCGGTGGAGACAGCCTTCGCGCACGGCCTGGTCGCCCCAGCCGTCGAGGCCGACAACAAACACCTGTCCATCAAGCGGCTGCACGGCGAGGCGGCAGGCCCCGCTGAGGAACGAGCCGGGCATGGGCAGCACCGCCGCCTGGGGCGTGCCCCCGGCGATGTCGCGCAGGATCGAATACCAGCCGCCATTGCCGAAACTCACCCCAATCAGGGACTTGCCGAGCGGACCGAAACGCGGCTCGTCCAAAAAGAGACGGCTGCCGGGCGAGTTTTCCACGCCGCGCGGGAAATAGAGCAGGCGTTTGCCCTTGGCCGCGGAGGCCGCGTTTTCGGGATGGTCGGACTCGTAGAGAGTGCAGGTCCCGTTTTCGCTGTTACCCTCAGAGGAGTCGGAGATGACGAGGCCGTCGGCGCGGACACCGAGGCCGAACGGGTTGCGCGCGCCGCGGCCGATTTTGTCGAGACGCCCGCCATCCGGGCTGAGGCGGTAAATGCCGCCGGCGGTATTGTAGCAGAAGTTGCCGGACGCATCACGGCGGAGGTCGCGGCCGTTTTGGTTCGTGCCCGGCAGCGGCATGCGGCTGATCCGCTCGTAATGGTCGGCCTCGCCGTCGCCGTTGAGGTCGGTGAGGCGCAGCAGATGCGGCACGGTCGCGACATAGGGCACGCCGTCCACCACCTCGAGGCCCATGGGCAGATTCAAACCGGCGGCGTAGCGTTTCCAGCGGACCTCGCGCATGTCGCCGTGAAGTCCCGTGATTTTCCAGACATCGCCGACCAAGGAGCAGGCATAGGCCGTGCCATCAGAGGCGAACGACAAACCACTGAGCGTCAGCGGCGTGTGATCCGGGTGGTCGAAGGGAAGCGCCACGTCGTCAATCTCATAGGTCGTGCCGCTGGCTTCGGGGTCGGCATTGAGCTTGGCGGTGGTCGCAACCGGTGCGGTGAAACGGGAGGGGCCGCCCCTGAGCAGGGAGGAGGGGATGGCATTTTTGGTTTCTTCAAAAACCTGTTCGAGCCAAGCCTCGGCGGCGGAAACGGAGGAGGGCGGACCGGTCCAGCTTAGAACCTGGAGCCGGGCATTCGCGCCGACATCGAAGAGTTCGAGTTTTGAACCATTGTCGGAGACATCCACCCTCACCCCAACCGAAGCGATGAAACGGTGAAGCGTGACGCCAGAGGCGTCGCCAAGCTGGATGATCAGGCCGGGACCTGGCTCGTTTTTGGTCACAGGCGCCAAAGACCCGCCCTTGCCTCCCGATCTCAGCGGCAGGGCCAGTTGGAATCCATTTGGCGCGGCGTCGAGAAACTCAAAGCGGCGGACGAGGGCGGTCTGTTTGCCATCGGGTGAAGTGTGCAGCGAGGGCAGATCCAAAACGCGCGTCTTCTCCAGCTCCCACGAAAAGACGGCCTGCTTCCCATGAACCTGATAACCGCCAAACCAGGCCACCGGTTTGCTGTCGCGGGTCCATTCGGTCTTCGCGCCTTCGAGGAAAACGTCGCCCGCCACCTTTAGTTCGAAACCGAAACGGTCCGCGCCCAGGCCGAACGGGTGCTCGGGGACCGACAGCGAGGCGTTGGCATAGGCGCGACGGAAACCGGGGGCGAGGGAGTCCATCACGATCAGGCTCCCGGAGGTGCCGGGATGATCGAGAACGTAAAACTCGCCGTCGTTACGGCGGCTGGTGACGAGGCTGAAGTCGGGCGACTGATCCCGGCGCAGAGCGGTTGTCTCCTTCTCGTTGGTGGCACCCCAATGGCCGCGCCGTCCGCCATCCAGGCCGGGATAGGGCGGGAGGAGATCGCGGGTGTCAGATGGATTCGAGAGATGCCAGTCGGCCTGGCGCCGGTAGAAATCGTAGAGCCGGAAGCGGTTGATCAGGGCGTCGGGCTCGCGCTTATTCTGGCGTCCGTCCTCGGTCCGGAAATACGGCTCGGGAGCGAGGTTGGGCCGGATGGGCAGCTCCCCGTATTGGGCGGCGAGGGGCGAGCTGAGGAGAAACAGAGCGGCCAGGAAGGAGGCCGGTGAGAGTGACTTCAGAATCATTGAAATTAAAGGATCACAGGCGTGTCGTGGCTGATTCGTCCGAGCGGGTTTTGCCGGTCCGAAACCGGTCGATTAGGGCGAGACAATGGTTGATTGGCATGAGCCCCCGGGAGGGGGTTGGATGGGACAGAGATGCGGCCGCAGCGCAGACTCCGTGGTTTAGCCAGACTGGGGGTGGGAGTCCCTCATGGATGCCATGGAGGACTCCGGCGGCGAAGGCGTCCCCGGCCCCGGTCGCGCCTTTGATGTAACCGTGAGGAAGTTCCAGGGAGACCCGGGCCCCTCGCGTTCCCGAAATAGTGGCGAGAACGGCCACATGCTCGGTGTGAATGATGACCGTCTGCCGGACGCCCAAGGCGAGGAGTTCGCCGGCGGCGGCGAGGAGGTCTTGGGGTTTGTCGGAGGCCAAAGGTTTTCCCAGGGAACGCGAGGCTTCGATCTCGTTGATAATGAGATGGTCCGTGAACGGCAGGGCGGAACGGGCGATCTCGCGGAAACGCGGGTGTTCGGCGCTGACCATGTCCACCGAGGTGACCATCCCGGCCCGACTGGCGGCTTCGAGGAGACGCGACGCGCCGGTGCGGCCTTCCGCGTCGGTTTCGTCGAGTTTGTCCAGCAGCATGAGGTAGCCGAGGTGGAAGATCCGGGCGCTGGAACACGCGAAGTCGCAGTGGCTTGTGTCGAAGAGAGCGTTGGCCCCCCGCTGGTGGAAAAAGGTCCGGCGGCCGGTGCCGGCCACGGTCATGGCGTCGGTGTAGGAGGTCGCCTTCTCCCGGGTGGTGTGAAGCTGGCCGGTGCCGATGCCGCAGGCCTCGCAGTCGGACCGGATCCAGCGGCCGTTGTCGTCGTCGCCGACAAGTCCGCAGGCCTCCAGGGGATAGCCCACCTCCATGGCGGCAAGGTCGCGCAGGACGTTGTAGGGGCCGCCGCCGTTTGACTTCGATTCGGAGAGGATGCTGGCGAGCGTGTCCTGCGGCGGGTAGGCGTCTATCACCTTGACGTAATCAACGATGAAGTTGCCGGCGGCAAGGATTCCACGGCGCGACGGGGTCATGGCGGCGGTTCAGAGGGTGACCACGGACGAGGAACGCTGGGACTCCAGCGCGGCCGCGAAAATCTCGTGCGAGGCGACGGCCTCGTCCGGTGTGGCGCAGCCGAAACGGCCGGCCAGAAGTCCCTCGCGCTCCATCAGGAAGGCGGCCCACATCTGCTGAATGACATCGGGAAAACCGGGCTCGAAGATGCCGCCGGTGATGGTTTTGAACGGTGTTCCAAAACCCAGCTCGGTGCGTTTCCACCACTGCTCCTTGCCGCGCTCGAAGACCCAGAGGGTTTTCGGTTCGGCCGTGCTGAAACGGACACCTCCGTCAGTCCCCAGGATCTCGATGAACCACGTGTTGGTCGCGCCGGGGGCGAGTCGTTTCATTTCGAGACGCAGCGGAACTTCCTGTCCCGCGATGGTGGTCCAGGAGTGGACGAGGGCGTTGTCCCAGGTGTCGCAGGCAGTCAGGCCGCCCTTGCCGTCGGGACGCTGCGG
>JANOBW010000233.1:0-18069 GCA_031411855.1 Opitutia bacterium | reverse complement strand
ACTGCCGTTGGCGTTGAGGGTGACGGAACCTTCGAGGGCGGGCGGGGGAGTGGCGAGGGTGGCGGTGAGCGGGGAGAGTTCGGGGTCGGAATCGTTGGCGAGCAGGCCGGTGAGGACGGGGACGTTGAGAAGCGTATCCTCTTCGGTGACAAAGGCATCGGGGACGGCGGCCGGGGTGTCGTTGACGGGATGGACGGTGAGGGAGACGGTGGCGGTGTTGGAGTAGGCGGTTCCGTCGAAGACCCGATAGGTAAAGGAAGCGGCTCCATTGAAATTGGCCAGGGGGCTGAAGGAGAACGAGCCGTTTGGATTGAGAGTGAGGTTGCCGGTGGCCACGCCGGTGACGAGTTCCACGCTCAGGGTGTTGCCCGCGTCCGGGTCGGTATCATTGGCGAGGATGCCGGCCAAGTCGGTGACGTTCAGCGTGGTATCTTCATTCAGCTCATAGGCATCGGCCAGGGCGGCAGGGGGCGTGTTTGGCATGAAAACAGTCACGCTGGCCGAGCCGGAGGCGGGTCCGGCCGTGGCGGTGACGATGTGTGGGCCGCCGGCGGAGGAGCCGGCGCTGAAGAGCCCGGAGGAGTCGATGGCTCCGCCGCCAGAAACTGACCACGTCAATCCGGGTGAGATGGCCTGTCCGAACTGATTCACGGCCTGGGCCGAAAAACTTTGGGTGGAGAGGATGGGGACCGAGATGGTGGCGGGCAGAACCGATACTCCGGCGGGAGTGCTGGCCACGGTCACCTCCACGGTGTCTGAATCGGAAAGCGCGCCGGTGTCGGTGGCGGTCACGGTGAAGGTGTAAACCCCGGGCTGGGTGAAGGTGGCGGTGGTGTTTCTGGCCGAGTTGGAGTGGTTGGCCGAGTAGGTGACGGCGGCGGGGCCCGAGGCGGCCCAGGAGTAGGTGAGCCCGGCGGGTCCGGCATCGTCCGAGGCGGTGACGGAGAGCGCGGTGGTGGTGGCGGTGACGGTGGCGGGCGAGGCGGCGGGGAGGGCCAGGACGGGCGGGGTGTTGGCGGGGATGACGGCGGAGAGCGCGGCATCGTCCACATACCAGCCGGTGCTGGAGGTGGAGTTGTTCGTGGTGAGGCGCCAGCGGGCCTGGAGGGAGGAGCCGGCGTAGGTGGCGGTGTCGGTCAGGCTGACCACCACCTGGCCGAAGGAGGTGAGGCTGCTGGTCCAGGCGGCGCGGCCTTTCAGCGGGCTGGAGTTGCTGGTCAGGGTCCCGTTGTAACCTCCTGACTTAAAGGAGGCTCCGGAGCCGGAGGAGTTGACATCGAACCAGGCGCCGCCGTTGACGGAGAGTTCGAGGACCCCGCCGTCGCTGCCGTTGCTGAAGGCGAAACGGTGCCAGAAGGAGAGCTCCAGATTGGTGGCGTTGGCCGGGAGGTTCCGGGCCGGCATGAGCAGGACTTTGTCGGACGCGGTGCTGGGGCCGGCGCAGAAGAAGGCGTGGCTGGTGGAGTGGGAAAAGGTGGTGCTGAGGGCCCAGGCGTCGGTCCCGGTGTTGGCCGAATGGGTCCACCCGGGGGCGTTGGCTGTTTCGAGGTTGTCCTGCCAGAAGGAGGTCTGGACGGCGAAGGCGGCGGGCAGGGTGGCGGACTGGCCGTCGGCGTTGGTCACCACGACATTCCAGAGCCCGGAAACCATGCCGGCGGCGTTGAAGCGGGCCTTGAGGGTGTCGCCGAAGACCTCGATGTTTCCCAGGGGGACATCGGCCTGGCCGGCCAGGGTCAGCTTGGCGGTGGCTCCCACGCGCAGGTTTGAACCGGAAAGGGAGAGCGTCATGGCCCCGAAGGTGGAGGCGGCGGGGGAGACCGCGGTGAGGGCGGGGGCCGGGCCGGTGGCGGCGGAGGCGGCGCCGCTGACGAGGAGGGAGAAGTTTTGGGCCGAGTTGGTGAGGGTGCCGGAGAAGGTGACGGTGGCGGTGTAAACACCTGGCTGGGAGGGTGATGCCAGATAAACCTGCTCGATGTTGTCGGTGTTGTTCACCCCGGTGGTGGCGTTGCTGTTGAGGGTGGCCGGCGTCCAATCCCCCACGTAGGGCATGACATAGGGCAGGAGGGTGGCGCTGCCCGGGTCGGTGAGGGTGAGGTTGAGGTTGTTGAGCAGGCGGGCGGCGCGGTTGTCGCTGGTGCCGGTGGAAACGCCGGCCGGATCGGTCCAGCAGAGGGTGACGCGGATGGGGCTGGAGCCGTCCCAGGTGAAGGCGTGGGAAACGGAGGTGCGGGTGGTGGTGGCGAGGCGGTCCTCGACGATCAGGGGAGCTCCGGGCGAGGCCTGGCAGGCCTTGAGGTGGTCCACGGCGGCCTTGGCGTTGAGCAGGCCCCAGCCGAACTTGTAGTCCGGGCCGGGGTTGCCGAGGTCGTCCGCGGTGTGGATGAGCAGGCCTTTGAGGGTGGAGGCGCGGGGGAACTGGCCGGGGAAAATCTGGTTGAAGGCCTGGACGACGAGGGCGGCGGAACCGGTGGCGTTGGGGGTGGCCATGCTGGTGCCGCTGTAGGTGGCGTAGGCGGTGTCGCTGGTGGAAACGGTGGAAAACAGGGATTCGCCGTTGGCCACCAGGTCGGGTTTGATGCGGCCGTCGTCGGTGGGACCCCAGCTGGAGTAGGAGGACATGTAGGCTCCGGCGAGGGAGCGGACCCCGCCGCTGACGGCGTCGCCGACGGACCCGACGGTGAGGACGTTTTTGCCAATTCCTTCGTAACCGATCGTTTCATAGCCGCCGCCTTTGTAGGCGCCGTCCCCGGGGGGATGGCTGGCGGAGTCGTAGGTGACCGTGGGGGTGGCGGCGCTGGTGAGGGAGACGATGTCGCCGTTCACCGGGTTATCGAGGCGTTCGTTTCCGGCGCTGCGGAGGATGAGGTAGTAGGGCAGGCTGAAGGCGAGGGAATCGGTGGCGGCGGAGTTGGCGTTGTAGCGGCCGAAGTCCTGTTCGAAACCGGTGGTGGTCGTGCCGTTGCCGTTCCAGAGCCACCTGGCGGCCGGAGGGAGGGCCTGGGTGTAGCTCCAGCCGGAAACGATGCCGTAGCTGTGGTTGGAGAGGTAGATCATGCCGGCCTCGCCGGGGTAGGAGGCTCCGCGGCCGGTCTGCTCGCTGTTGTCGGAGTTCCAGTCGTAGGAATCTATGCCGACACCGGTGGCCATGCCGGTGGCGGAGGCGTTGACCCCGCTGGCCCCGATGGTGCCGGAGACGTGGGTGGAGTGGTCGGAAAGGGTGGCGGTGCCGTCCTTGACGGTGACGCGTCCGCCGAACTCCTGGTGGGTGGCGCGGGCCCCGGCCTCGTCCCAGACGCCGACGGTCAGGCCGGAGCCGTTGAGGGAGTAAGGGGCGTTGCGAAGCACATTGGCCCCGGTGGAGATGGCGGCGTTGGCGTTGTGGGTGACGCGGTAAACGGGGCGGCCGTCCTCGACGGCGGCGAGTTCCTGGACAGTGCCGTCGGGGAGGGTGATGCGGAGTTCCCAGCCGTGGCGGCGGGCGGCCTCGCGGGCCTCGGCCAGGACGGCGTCCTCCCGGGCCTTGAGGGCGGCGACGGCGCGGGCGCGGTTGGCGGGATCGGAGAGGTCGCCGGCGGCGGCGATGAGATCGGCGGGGGATTCGGCCGGGACCGGCGAGGCTGGTGCGCCCGCCGAACCGATGGGCGGAAGGGGCGGGAGAGTGGAATCGGAAAGGGAGGAATCGGAAAGGGCGGGAAGGGGAGGGTGGGGAGCTGCGGCCGTGGAGGAGCCTGGTCCTTGGTTGGGGGCGGTGGCCGGTGTGGCGCTTGAAACGGTGGCGGGAGGGGCGGAAGCCGGGAAACCCTGGGAGTCAAGCGGGTGGCCGTCCCCCGGGGCAGGGGAAACTGCCACGGACCCCGTGTTGCCGGGGGAGGCGTTGCGGAAGTGAAGGCACAGACCCAGGAGAAGAACGGCGGCAACGATCCAGCGGAGGGGAAGTGTTCGGTCGGTGCGTGACATGGGGCGGCTCAACTCACGGTTGAGAAGGCCCGCATCCTAACTTTAAACCTGCTCTTGGCAAGTTGTTGTTGGGGTAAGAGTTGGTGAAACCCAGGTGAACCGCCGTTGTGTTTCCGCCGGGGAGGCGGCGGCGGCGGGAGGCGGGCCGGGGCCTTTCGGCCGAGGTTTTCCGGCGGTGATTTCAACCGTTTCCCAGCGACTTTTTGGACCACCTGATGATGGGTTTTTCCACCGTCACATGGAGGGCAAAGCCGACCAGGTAGGAGCCGGCGGCGGTGGCGGCGGCCAGCAGGGAAAACGTCAGCCAAGTGCTCAGGCCCAGGCCGGTGACGTGGGGGAAAAGCAGGCGCTGGACCAGGGGGTGGCAGAGGTAAACGGCGTAGGAGAGCTCGGCCATCCGCTTCCAGACGGGCCGGTCCGAGAGGCGGTTTCCCAGGCGGGCGGCCTGGTCCAGCAGGTCGCGGGTCGGGGCGCCGCCGCGCAGGGCCATGGCCAGGGCGGCCAGGCCGAGGGAAAGGTAGGAGTGCCCGTGCTCAAAGGCGGCGATGCCGCAGGCGGTGGCGAGGGCGGCCATGACCCAGGGGCGTCCGCCTTCCGGGTGTTTCCACCAGAGCCAGGCCAGGGACATTCCCGCCGCAAAGAGGGGGAGCATGAAGGGCAGGAAGGAAGGCTGGGCGAAGCGCCCGAGGGGGCCGGGGGTATCCGGGCCATAGACGCCCCACAGTTTCCAGGCCGCAAAGGCGGCCGCAGCCGAAAGGAGGGTGACCAGGACCGGGCGGAACCGCCAGAGGAGAAGGGCCAGGAGGGGAAAACAGGCGTAAAACTGCATTTCGAGCCCGATGCTCCAATCGGGCATGCCGGTGGGGCCGCCTCCCCCCGGCGCAAAACCGAAGAGGAAACTGAGGTGCAGCAGGGCGTTGGCCGCCGGGGGCACGGAGGCCGCCCGAACCTCGGGCCACCAGCCGATGAAAAAGACCGCGAGCAGGACGTAATAAACGGGGGCGATGCGGAAAAAACGGCGAAGGTAGAAAGCCTTGGCCATGCCGCGGGTGCCGACGGGTTCACGGCTCTCGCGGAGAAAGGCGTGGTGGACCATGAGGAACCCGGAAAGGATGATGAAAAAATCCACCCAGAGGGCCCCCGAGGGCCAGTTGAAAGTCTCGCCCGCGTGCCCGATCAGCACCAGGAGGGCGAGCGATCCCCGGATGGAATCGAGGAGCGGCAGCGAGGCGGGTGGGCGGGTGGGCCTGGCTTCCGTTGCCTTCATGGCCGTGGCCCGTTTTTTTTTGGGTTGGTCCCGAGCGCGCCCAGGCCGACCGTCAGGGCGGTGCCGATGACCATGATCCAGTTCCAGGCCAGGTCAAAGTCCTTGGTTTTGACGAAGATCAGAATCTCCGCGCTGACGGCGAGGGCGGAGATGGCGGCGAGGAGGTTCCCCCGGTCGGTGCCGCGTTTGGTGAAGACGCCGAGAAGGAAGAGGCCGAGGAGGGGGCCGTAGGTGACGGAGCCGATCTGGAAGCAGAGCCAGAGGTAGTCGGAGCCGTCGCGCAGGAGCCAGGCGACGAGGCCGAGGACGACGCCGGCGAGAACGAAGAAGACCTTGGACATGAACAGGTAATGCCTCTCGGTCAGCCCGGGGCGGAGGGGCCGGTAGAGGTCCACCAGGGCGGAGCTGCCCATCGCGCCCATGGCGGAGTCGAGGCTGGACATGGCGACGGCGAGGACGCCGACGAGCATGAGGCCTTTGAGGCCCTCGCCGAGCTGGGTCTTGATGAACCAGGGGAAGATGTTGTCCGATCCGGGCAGGCCGGGCTCGGGGTGCAGCTGGTAGAAAACGTAGAGACCGACACCGATGGCGAGGAAGCCGGCGGTGACGGGCAGGGAGATCAAACCGCTGAGGACCATGCTTTTGCGGGCGTCCTTGGAGGAGCGGCAGGCGAGGAGGCGCTGGGTCAGGTCCTGGTCGCAGCCGAGGCTGGCGGCGGCGTAGAGGAAGCCGGTGCCGAAGGCGGGCCAGAAGTAGAAAGGATCGTTGAACCAGCTTTTGTCCTGGGCCGGAGTCCAGTGGAAGACGGTCCAGCGGTCCGGCACGGCGGCGGAGCCGATGGTTTCAAGCTGTTCCCAGCCAACGTGTTTCAACAGAAACCAGACCATGGCCCCGCCGGCGGTGATGAAGATGACGGCCTGGACGGTGTCGGTCCAGATGACGGAGCGGATGCCGCCGGCGACGGAGTAGGCGAGGGTCACGCCGGTGAAGATGGCGAGGGCGACGAGGAAGGGCACGCCGAGGAGGTATTCGAAGCCCTTGGCCGCGATCATGAGGCGCACGCCGTTGGCCAGGACGCGGGTGAGCAGGAAGAGGACGGCGGCGGTGCGGTGTGTTTTCGGGCCGAAGCGGTCGCGGAGCCATTCGTAGATGGAGAGACAGCCGGAATCGTGAAACATCCGGATGAAGAAAAACCCGACGAAGATGCGGGCGGCGAAGGCCCCGAGGGCGGCCTGGAGGAAGACGAGGCCGGACCTGTAGGCCTCGCCGGGCGCGCCGAGAAACGTGGCCGCGCTGATCTCGGTGGCGATGAGGGAGAGGAGCGCGGCCCACCAGGGGGCGGAGCGGTTGCCCACGACATAGTCGGCGGTGTCGGTCTCCTTTTTGCGTCCGGCGTAGAGGCCGACGGCGAGGACGAGGGCGAAGTAGCCGGCGACGAGGAGCCAGTCGAGGGGGCCGAGGGGGATGTGGCGGAGCCAGTCGGGCACGGGGGGTTGTTTTGTTGACGAAACAGATTTCCGGCTCTCAGCGCGAGGGGGTCACACCCTTGGTCAGGATGAGGTTGCCGTAGATGGCGGTGTCGCCGGTCTGGAGGATGGTGTGGGCGGAGCGGGCCTTGTCGTAGAAGGCGAAGCGCTCGAGGCGGGCGATGGGCGGGGTGGCGGGGGCGTGGCGGTTCACGATGGCGCGGTAGGAGGCCTCGACGGCGGGGTCGAGTTTGTCGCCGGGGACGGCGTCCATCATGAGGAGGGGCGCGGGGACGTAGGCGTCGAGCTCAAGGAGGGGGAGGATGCCGTCGAGGAGGGCGGGGATTTTCAGGCCGTCGGCGCGGAGGACGTTTTTGCCGAGGGTTTCGGCGGGGAAGTGGGCGTCGGCCAGGACGAGGGTGTCGCCATGGCCCATGCGGCAGAGGGCGGAGAGCAGGTCGGGGCTGAGGAGGGGGGAGATGCCTTTGAGCATGGGACGGAAGGGGTCAGGCGAGGCGGCGGTAGAGGGCGGCGACCCGTTCGGCGTAGCTGCGCCACGTGAAGAGGGGGGCGCGGGCGCGGCCCCGGGCGGCGAGATCGGCGCGGAGCGGGGCGCTTTCCGCGACCTGGCGGACGGCGTGGGCCCAGGCCTCGGTTTCGAGCGGGACGTAGAGCACGGCCTCACCCCCGACCTCGGGCAGCGAGGCCACCCGGGCGCACAAGGCGGGGCAGCCCAGGGACATGGCCTCGGCGATGGGAAGGCCGAAGCCCTCGTATTTGCTGGGAAACAGGAGGGCGAGGGCGCGACCGTAGAGCCAGACCAGGCGGGCGTCGGGCACATGGCCCAGAAACACCCAGCCGGGGGGCGGGGCGCCCTCGGCGGCGACACCGGCCCAGCGCGCGCCGACCACGACCAGGGGCGGCAGGGGCCGGCCGGCGGCCTCGGCCTGGAGCCAGACGGCGCGCAGGAGGGAAAGGTTTTTGCCCGGTTCCAGGGAACCGACGAAAAGGAAAAACTCGGCGGGGGCCTCGGCCCAGGGAGCGGGAGCCGGGGTGGTGGCGGGGTCGGCGAAATCGCAGCCGATGAGGGCGGTGACGACGCGGTCCGGATCGAGTTTCAGGAGTTCGAGGGCCTCCTGGCGGCTGAACTCGCTGATGGTGGTGACCAGATCGAAACGGTGGGCCTGGAGGAGCCGGCGTTTTCCGCTCCACCGGTGCCAGGGCCGGAACCGTTCCGGGTGCCGCAGCAGGGCCACATCGTTGATCGTGCCCAGGTGGCCGACGCCCCGGGGCGGGGGGATGAACCAGCCGTTGGGGCTGTGGTGGACCTTCGCGCCGCTGCCGCGGAGGAGGCGGGGGCCCGCGGTGTGCCGCCAGATGGCCTCGCGGTAGAAGGTGCGGGCGGCGCGGGCGGGCTGCTCAAACCCGAAGTTTTCCACCTCCCAGGCCACGGGGATCAGCTCGATGCCGGCCCCGGGCGCGGCGGACATTCCCCCGAGCAGGCCGCGGACGACCCGGGCCACCCCGGCGCGGGTCGTGTAGAGGGGTGAGCTGTCGAGGGTGACACGCATGGAGGTCAGGCCGAGGCGGCTGTCTCCATCGCGGGGGCGCTCCGGCGGTCGCTCTGGATCAGGGCCTCCAGGATGCCGACGTAAAACATGAAGCGCACGATGGACCGGCCGGTGTCGCCGTAGAGGGTCATGAACGAGGCCACCCCGGCGTAGAAAAGGGCGAGGAAGACCAGGTGGTAGCGTTTGAGCCGGGCATCGTTCCAATCCGACTTCTGGAGTTTCCAGTGGCGGACCATGGAAAGCACCAGGAAGCCGTAGAAGAGGAGCAGCCCGGGCAGGCCGGTCTTGATGAGGAAGTCAAGGTGGCTCATGTGGTAGGAGGAGGACAGGAAGGCCCAGTCGAGGGCGGTCTGCCGGCCAAAGGCATAGGAGTGGTAATCGTAGGAAAAGCCTTTGCCGACCAGCAGGTTGGATGGAATCTCATCCCAGCCGAGGGCCCAGAGCTGTTTGCGCCAGCTCCAGGTCCCCTCGGCGTCCACCGAGGCCAGGTGGTCAACCTTGGCCCAGGGCAGGGCGGAGAAGACCCGCTGGATGGAAAGGGGCAGGTATTGGACAAAAAACACGGAGATGAAGAGGAGCCCGGCCGTTCCCGTCGCGCCCAGAAAGATCAGGGTGGCGGGGGAGAGGGCCCGGTCCAGCAGGAGGATGAGGACGACAAAGACGAGCAGGTTGAACAGGGCCTCGCGGGAGCCGGCCAGGGTGTTTCCCATGATGAGAAATAAGAGCACCACCAGCCAGGGCAGGCTTTGGTTGAGGGAGAGGATGCGTTTGCTGGTGCGGAAACAAAAGACCAGGGCCGTGCCCAGCATGGAGGTGTAGGCCAGGGTGACGAACCGGTTGAAGTAATCCGCGTTGGCCAGCTCGTTCGTCTTGGAGAGCCCCACCGCCATGGCCGAAAGGTCCATGAACATCAAAAGTTGGGGGGAGAAATCCGGTTTGAACTGGATGATGATGTCGGTCAGGGTCGGGGGGATGAGGAGAAGAAATCCCCCCGCCAGGATGCGGGGCCACCAGTGGGCCGGAATCGGGAGCGTCAGGCAGGCGAAGAAAAAGCCGAAGGCCGCGAACGAGCGGATGTAATCGGCCCCCCCGATCATGTTGCCCCCCAGCTGCAGGAGCCCCAGGCCGTGGACCGAAATGAGCACGAGCAGCCAGAGCGCGTAGCCCAGCAGAAACAGGTGGGAAAGGCCGCCCTGGAAGGATTCCCGGCGGCTCAGGATATGGAGGGGAATCAGGGGCAGGAAGTAGAGTCCGGCCAGGAGGGAGAGGTTGAGCTGCTCCGGCACGCCGGGAAGGGTCAGGTGGCCAAAGTGGCAGAGGATGGCGGCGGCCAGGATGAGGGGACGGAACTGGAGCAGGATGAACCAGGCCAGGGCGCCCGCCGTGTAGAGGGCCGGCATGTAATCGCCCTCGCCCGCGTTGAGGCCGGCCCAGACGGCCATGCCCCCGCAAAGCAGGGTCAGCAGGATGCCGCGGACGAAAAGGCTGACGGTCATGGTGATAAACCTTTCCAGCATTCCGAGCGCCCGCGGGTGGTCGAGCCGGAAAACCTGCCTCCCTGCGGGTTTGAAGACCACATCCCCCGAATTCCGGGTTGAACTCCACCCGGCTTTGCCAAGCCTGCGGTGTTTGACCATGGCCGAAGGCAATCCCGCTCCCCAACCCCCGTCAGGCACCGACCTCCCCCGCTGCCTTGCCGTGGTGATTCCCGTTTACAACGAGGCGGCCACGGTGGCCGATCTCATCCGCACCGTCCTGGACCAGCCCTGCGTGGCGGAGGTCATCGTGGTGGACGACTGTTCCAGCGACGGGACCTGGAAGGTGCTGGAGGCCGCCGCGGCCGGAGAAAGCCGCATCCGGCTGCGCCATCATGAGGTCAACCAGGGCAAGGGCGCGGCCCTCCGCACCGGGTTTTCCCTGGCGACGGCGGACTATGTGATCGTGCAGGACGCCGATCTGGAATACGATCCGACGGAGTTCGGCCTGCTGTTGCGCCCGGTGCTGTCCGGCAAGGCCGACGTTGTCTTCGGCTCCCGTTTTCTCGGCTCGGGCTCCCACCGGGTCCTCTATTACTGGCATTCCCTCGGCAACCGGTTCCTCACCACCTGCTCCAACATGGCGACGGATCTGAACCTCACCGACATGGAGACCTGCTACAAGCTGTTCCGCCGCGACATCCTTCAGCGCATCATCCTGAGGGAAAACCGTTTCGGCTTTGAGCCCGAGATCACGGCCAAGGTGTCCCGCATGAACGTCCGCATTTACGAGGTCGCCGTCTCCTACTACGGCCGCACCTACGCCGAGGGGAAGAAGATCGGCTGGAAGGACGGTTTCCGCGCCCTCTGGTGCATCCTCAAATACAATTTCATCTGCCGCCATGACATCCGACCGCCCCAATGAACTGGCGGCCAACGCCACGTTTGAATTCGAGGCGCTGAGCCATGCGAACAACTACCGCCGCGTCCTCCTGGAGGAGTTCGGCCCCCATCTGAAGGGGCGCGTGCTGGAGATCGGCTCGGGCATCGGCCAGTTCACCGACACGCTCCTTTCGTCTCCGGCGGTCAGTTCGCTCCTGGCGGTGGAGCCCGACTCCAGCTTCTGCCAGTCGCTGCGCGCCCGGATGCCGGGGCTGGACTTGCGGGAAGGCGTCGCCTCCTCCCTGCCGGACGGCGCGGGCGGGGACGCCATCCTCTGCATCAACGTGTTGGAGCACATCGGGGACGATCTGGAGGAGCTACGCACCTTTCACCGCCTGCTTCGTGACAAAAAGGGGGTGCTGTGCCTCTTTGTGCCGGCCCGGCAGGAGATATACGCCCCGCTGGACAAGGATTTCGGCCATTTCCGGCGCTACTCCAAACCCGACCTGAAGGCAAAGCTGGAGGCGGCCGGGTTTGAGATCATCCGTTTGGATTACTTCAACATCATCGGTTACTTCGCCTGGTGGCTCATGTTCCGGGTCCTGGGCGGCCGCCGCTTCAAGGCCGGGTCGGTGCGCCTCTTTGACCGCGTCATTTTCCCCCCCATGAGCTGGTGCGAACGCCATCTCCTGCGTCCTCCGTTCGGGCAGAGTCTGCTGGTCACGGCCCGCGCCCGGTGACCTTCCCGCCATGCCCTGCGCCGCCTGGATCCTGTGGTCCGCCGCCTGTGTGTTCCTGGGCTGGACCCTTTCCTGGGCCGGCCTGCTGGGCGGTTCGGGTTACGCGGTCGGCTTCGCGCTGCTGGGCGCGGCGGCCGGGCTGCTTTTGAGGCAAGGCAGAGGGGTGCGCCTCCCGGTCCGGTGGCGGCGTTTCCGCCGGCCTCTGCCGGGCCTGTTCGCCCTGCTGGCCCTGCTGGCTGTGGCGGGAGGCCTGCTGAACCATCCGACGAACTACGACGCCCTCTGCTACCGGATTCCCCGCCTCTTCCACTGGTTGTCCGAAGGCGGCTGGCACTGGGTGGAAACCTTCAACCTGCGGATGAACATCGCCACCGCCGGGGCGGACTGGCTGTTTTTTCCGTTTTTCCTGACCACGGGTTCGGACCGCCTGTTTTTTCTCCCCAGCCTGATTTCCTTTCTGCTCCTGCCCGGGCTGGTTTTTTCCGTGCTGCAAGGGCTGGGGGTGGCGCGCCGGGTGGCCTGGCTGGCGATGTGGCTGATCCCCGGCGCCTTCTGCTTTGTCTTTCAGGCCGGGGGCGTGGGCAACGACCTGATCGGGGCGGTGTATCTGCTGGCGGCCCTGCATTTCGCCTTGAAGGCGCGCCGGACGCGTTCCGCCGGATCGGCCTGGCTCTCCCTGCTGGCGGTCGCGCTTTGCACCGGTGTCAAGGTCACGAACCTGCCGATGGTGCTGCCGTGGGCGGTTGTTTTCCTGCCCTGCGTTCCGTTGCTTTTTTCCCGCGCGCTGGCCTCGGCCGGGGCAGTTGTGGCGGCCGGCGTCGTCTCCTTTGTGCCGACGGCGTTCCTGAACCACCTTCATGCCGGCCATTGGGGCGGGGATCCGGAGGATTCGTATCAGGTGCGGGTCCGGCAGCCGGTGGCGGGGGTGTTGGGCAACGGCATCCAACTGGCCGCGCAGGCCTGTGAAACCCCGGTGCAGCCCTGGGCCGGACGGCTCACGGCCTTCTTCAACGAGGGGCTGCCTTCCGGCGTGCGGGAGTTTGTCGTGGCCGGGTTTCCGCGTTTCAAACCGTGCGTTGGGGAGATGCCACAGGAGGAAAACTCCGGTCTGGGGGCGGCGGTTTCCCTGGTGTGTGTCGGCTTGCTGCTGGTTTTCCCCCAAGCACTGTTTGCCAGGGTGCGTCGGCTTTCCTGGCGCGGTGTTTTTTCCCATCCGGGTTTCCAGGTGGGCGGGGCGGCCTGGATCGCCTTCCTCTGTTACGCGGCCACCCTGGGCAGCGAGTCCGCCCCCCGGCTTCTCGCCCCTTATTACGTCCCCGTCCTGATCCCCTTTCTGCTGCCCTGGACCGGTTGGGGCTGCTTCGGCGGGCGGAGGGGAATCCTGCTGGCCGTGCTGCTGCCGCTTTCCGCCGTGCCCGGACTGTTGCTGAGCCCTTCCCGTCCGATTGTGCCGATGGGCTGGATTTCGGCCGAACTTTCCAGGAGGTTTCCCGAGTCGGCCTTTCTGCGCCGGACCGCCCTGGTTTACGAGGTTTACTCACACCGCCACGACGCCCTGGCCCCGCTGCGGAAACATCTGAAGGACAGCGACGCGGTGGTGGGGGCGGTCCTGGGGATAGACGCCTCCGATCTGGCCCTGTGGCGGCCCTGGGGATCGCGCCGGGTCGTCCATTTGTTGGAGCACGATCTCGCCTCCCCCTCCTTCCGCGCCCGGCGCATTCCGGTGGTGGTCGTCCTGCTTGCCCCCGGCTCCGGCCTGGCGGATGACCCCTCCCTGGCCGCGCTCAAGGCGTCTCTGGTCCTTTCCGGAGGGGAACTCGTTGCTCTGGAAAGGTTTCCGATCAAGGCCTCGGAGGGGGACCGTTCCTGGGCGGTGGCGCGTTTTCCCGTCCCGCCCTGAAGGTTTTCCGGGCCGGCCTACTTTTTCTCCGGCCGCGGCCGGCCGTTGTAGGGCGGGTGCAGGCGGGCGAAGTCGGAAAGCGCCTGCCGGGCCGCGTCGGCCGGGAGCGGGCCCCGCACGGCGATGCCCCGTTTCACCAGCTCGGCCTTCCAGGTCCGCATCTTGGCCCCCTCGTCGAAGCCGGCGGCCTCGGCATCGGTCCGGCTGGCGCCGAAAACCAGGGAGACAACACCGCTCCACGGGACGGCTCCGGTGCACATGGCGCAGGGCTCGGCGCTGCTGACCAGCTCCAGGCGGCGTCCGTCGGAGCCCAGGTTCCAGGCGCCGAGGGCGGTTTGGGCGAGGGAAAGGGCCACGACCTCGGCGTGGGCGCTGGAGAGGTTGCTGGAGAGGACGAGGTTGACCCCGGCGGACACCCAGGCGGAGCGCCCGAGATCCCACACGCCGGCGGAAAACGGTCCTCCGCCGCGGCGGACGTTTTCCAGGGCCAGCTCACCCACGAGGGCGAGCCGCGCCTCCGCCGTTGCCACCTCGTGTCCGGACGAGGCCCGGGTCCACCAGGCGGGAAGCCAGGCGGGAAGTTCCATCCGGGCGGAGACAGGCAGAAGGGGGGCTGGGGTTGGGCGGCGCATGGCGATACGCTGGGGAGTTAAGTGTGAAGTTTATCCTTCTCAAACGCTCCCGACTCCTGCAAGCTGTCGTTTCATTTCTTTAACTTTACTTATGAACAAGCTCTTCGCTCTGCTCTCCCTCCTTGTCGCCGCCGCCCTCCCGGCCCAAGCCCAATTGAAGGTTTCGACTGTCAATTTCGGCCAGCTCTATGACGGTTATTACAAGGTTCAGGAAGCGACCAAGAAATTCGAGTCCTCCGCCCGACAGGCCCAGGAGGAAGTCAAAAAGATGCAGGATGACGGCAAAAAAATGATCGAGGAAATGAAAAAACTCGAGGCCGACGCCAAGTCCGCCGAGCTTTCCGCCGACAAAAAGGCCAGCGCCGAGAAGGAATTCATGGCCAAACGTGACGAGGCCATGAAGCTTGACCAAGAGATCCGCGCCTTTGTCCAAAACACCAACCAACTCCGCCAGAAGGAGATCTTCACCCACCAGTCCCTCATGGTTGACGAAATCAAGCAGGCCATCACCAAGGTCGCCAAGACCGACGGCGCCGATCTTGTTTTCGATGTCTCCGGACGCTCCGTGGTCGGCGTGGACGAGCGCGGCAACATCAACTTCGGCCTCGACACCGCCTCCCGCGTGACCGTGGACCTTCCTCAGATCCTCTTCGCCGACGCCAAGTTTGACATGACCAAGAAGGTCGCCGAAGAGCTCAACAAGGATTCCAAGAAGACCGTTGAGGCTGCTCCCGGCAAGTAAGCCGCCCCTCAGATTGACCTTAAGCCCCGTTGGTTCTCCGACGGGGCTTTTTTGTTTTTGAACCCGAACGAAAACCTGACCTAACTCCGCCACCCCTCCACCCATGTCCGAATCCTTGGAAAACCAGGCCGCCGAAGCCGGCCGCCGCCTTGGCCAGCTCCGCAACGCCCTCCAGCAGTGCATCTTCGGCCAGGAACGGCTCATCGAGCACGTCCTCATCGCCCTCCTGGCCCGCGGCCACGTGCTCCTCGAAGGTCTGCCCGGCCTGGGCAAGACGGAGCTCGTCCGCAGTCTCAGCAAGTCCCTCCGGCTCGACTCCAAGCGCGTTCAGTTCACCCCCGACCTGCTTCCCGGCGACATCACCGGCAATCCGCTTCTCCAGGAGACGCCCGAAGGCCGCCGCTTCGTTTTCCAACCCGGCCCGGTTTTCACCAACCTGCTGCTGGCCGACGAAATCAACCGGGCCTCGCCCAAGACGCAGTCCTCCCTGCTTGAGGCCATGCAGGAGCGCCGGGTCACCGTCATGGGCCACACCCACACCCTGCCTTCGCCGTTTTTCGTTTTCGCCACCCAAAACCCGATTGAGCTGGAAGGCACCTACCCGCTGCCCGAGGCCCAGCTCGACCGTTTCCTGTTCAAGCTGGAAGTCACGCGCAACGAGGTCCCCGTCCTGGAACGCATCATCGCGGCCCGCGCCGAAAAATCCGAGCCCGAGCCCCCCGTGGTCATGACCGGAGAGGATCTCGCCACCCTCTGCGCCCTCGTCCCCCGCATCTTCCTCTCCCCGGCGGTGACCAACTACATCGCCCGCCTGGTGGACGCCTCCCATCCGGGCCGCAGCGAGGCCTCCCGCGGCGTCCGCTTCGGGGCCAGCCCCCGTGCCGCCATCGGTCTGGCCGCCGCCTCCCGCGCCCGCGCCCTGCTGCTGGGGCGAGTCCATGTCGGCCACGAGGACGTGCAGGCCTGCGCTCCCGCCGTCCTGGGGCATCGCATCATCCTCGACTACCAGGCCCGCCTGGAAGGGCGCACCGGCCCCTCCCTCACGGCCGATCTCCTGGCCGAGGTCCCGGCCCATCCCAAGGAGCTACCCTCCACCCTGGCCGCCGCCAAAATCTGAGCGCCCATGAGCCTGTCCCGCCTGTCCCTGCTGTTTTTCGCCCTGCTGGCCGCCACCGGCCTGCGGGCCAGCCAGACCTTCGGGCTCAGCCTGACCAATCCCGGCATGGTGAAAATTGACGCGGAGAGCCTGCTCAACGAGATCCCCTGCCACGGCCATTTCCCCCTCCGTTTCACCATTGAGAACCACAGCGGGCGGGAGCTTTCCTGGAACGTCTCGCTCGACCTGCGGGCCGGCAACGAGGTCCGCTCCCATCAGGCCACCCTGCGTGTTCCCGACGGCCGGACCCAGGCCTTTGACTTCGTGCTTCCCGTCCCCTTGCAGGACGAAAACCAGTGGTCCGGCCGTTCCTTCCAGGGCACCATCGCCGGCCCCGGTCTGACTGACAACCCCGCCCACCTCTACAAAAACACCACCTGGCAGAAACCCGAGGAGTCCGCCTATGTCGGCGTGCTTTCCGGTCTGGCCGACCGCGTTTCCCTCTCGGACATCAATTGCCACAGCAGCAGCACGGGGGTGCCCAGCCGGGCCCTGGCGCGCCTGGTGGCCTCCGGTGTTCCCACGGACCCGCTCGCCTTCACCGGCCTGGAGGAAATCTGGATGGACGGCTCCGAGTGGCTGGGGCTCTCGCCCGCTTTTCAGCTCACGCTTCTGGACTGGGCCGCGCTCGGCGGCACGCTCCGGATTCTGGACAACTTTCCGCCCGGATCGGACGCGGCCTGGAAGCAGAACCTGCCGCCCTCCCTCCGGGCCCAGCCTTCCCCCCGGGGAACCGTCCTCCCGCATGGCCTGGGCCGCATCGTCCGGGCCGGTCCGAAAAAAAATGACCAGGAGCAGAAGAAGGAAATCGCGGAGGGTGCGACGGAGCATCTCGGTTTCTTCAGCCTCAACCATTCGTCGCCGGACACCCTGGCCGCCTGGGCCGACCAGAAGGGGATCACGGCGGTCCGCCTGGGCGGGGTCATCATCGTGGTTTTCCTCATCATCTTCACCATCGTGGCCGGCCCGGTGAACCTCTTTGTCTTCGCCCGCGGGGCCCGGCGGTGGCGGCTGTTCATCACCACGCCGCTGATCTCTCTGGTGGCCAGCGCCTTGCTGGTCATCCTCATGTTCCTTCAGGATGGCCTGGGCGGGGCCGGGGCGCGGTCCCGCGTGGCCCTGCTTCTGCCCGAGGGGGGGCACCTCGCCCTCCGGCAGTTTTCCGCGTCCAAGACCGGCCTGCTCACCTCCTCCTCCTTCACCTTGGAGGACGCTCCCGCCCTCTGGCGCCTTCCCTCCGAGGAAAACCGCCGCCGCAACCAGCGCCGCTTCACCACGGACGGGGCCGGCCGTTTCTCCGGGGACTTTTTCGCCAGCCGCTCGCGGATCTTCCATGAGACGGTGGCTTACACGCCCAGCACCTGGAAAATCGTCCGCCAGCCCGACGAGAACGGGAAACCCGTCCTGCTTTCCACGGCCGACGCCGTGCTGGGCCCCGTGTTCCTGGTGGATGGCGAGGGCAAGGCCTGGCGGGCCGAGCAGCTCGCCCTCGGCGGCAAGTCCGTCATGCAGGCTTCCGACCCCGCCGAAATCAGCGCTTTCCTCCAGGATTGTCAGAAAGACACCCCCGGCGGAGACGTTCTCAAGCAACTCTCCCGCAGCCGGAATATCATTCTGGCCAAGGCCTCCAACCTCAAGGCCCCGGCCGCCGATCTGCACCCCGCCATCCGCTGGGATGAGACCGACACCGTCCTCGTCACCACCCCCGCCGCCCCCTGACCGCCATGTCCGAAAACGCCATCGAAGTCCGCGGCCTCCACCGCCGTTTCCCCGGCCACCATGCCGTGCGCGGGCTCTCCTTCGCCATCCCGAAAGGCCAGGTCATCGGTTTCATCGGGGCCAACGGCGCCGGCAAAACCACCACCATGAGGATCATCGCCACCCTCGATGAACCCTCCGAGGGGCGCGCCTTTGTCTGCGGCTTCGACACCCAGGCCGAGCCCGAGGAGGTCCGCCGCCGCCTTGGCTGGATGCCCGACAGCTACGGCACCTACGACAACATGACCGTCTGGGAATACCTCGATTTCTTCGCCCGGGCCCACGGCCTGAAGGGCGCGAAACGCAAGGCCCGGGTGGACGATGTCATGGCCTTCGCCGACCTCGGTCCCCTGGCGGAGCGGCCCATGAACCGCCTGTCCAAGGGCCAGGCCCAGCGCCTCTGTCTCGGCCGCACCCTCCTGCACGACCCGGAGGTCCTCATCCTCGACGAACCGGCCGCGGGCCTCGATCCCAAGGCCCGCATCGAGTTCAAAAACGCCGTCCGCCTCCTCGCCGCCCAGGG
>JANOBW010000232.1:0-2460 GCA_031411855.1 Opitutia bacterium | reverse complement strand
TTCCGCAACACCATTTCGCTCGACCAATACATCGCCGAACGCATCGGCCACCTCACCCGTTTCCCCTCCATCAACCTGGGCGTCAATGTGGCCCGTGGCTCCCGCAGCCTTGCCTGGACGGGCTCGGGCGTCCTCATCCCCTGCGAGGAAAAGCCCTCCGAGGTGTTTGGCCGCCTCTTCCTTCAGGGCTCCGAGGCCGAGATGCGCGAGCAGATCCGCAAACTCGAACTGGGACGCAGCATCCTCGACGCTGTTTCCGGCCAGGCCGGCGATTTGCGCCGCGACGTGGGCCCGCGCGACCGCGAGCGCCTCGACCAATACTTTACCTCCGTCCGCGAGTTGGAAAAACGCATGCAGATGTCCCGCGAGTGGGAAAACAAACCGAAGCCCAAGGTCTCCGTGCCCGTGCCCCTCGATCCGGCCAGCCCGAAGGAATACATGGAGAAGGTCCGCCTCATGTATGACCTCGCCCGCCTCTCCTTCGAGACGGACTCGACCCGCTCCATCGCCCTCATGCTCGACAGTGTGAACTCCCCCGCCATCGAGGTGGACGGCGCGCACATCACCGACGGCTACCACAACCTTTCCCACCACGGCAAATCGGAGACCAAGCTGGCCCAGCTCAAGGCCATTGACGAATGGCACATGAAGCTCCTCAACGACCTCTTCACCGGCCTGAAAAACGTCAAGGAAGAGGGCGAAACCCTGCTCGACCGCACGATGATCCTCTACGGCTCAAACCTCGGCAACGCCAACACCCACGTGACCACCAACCTCCCCGTCATCTTCGCCGGCGGCGGTTTCAAACACGGCCAGCACCTCGGCTTCGACACCACCCGCAACTACCCCCTGCCCAACCTCTTCGTCTCCGCCCTGCAACGCATGGGCCTCGAGACGGACAAGTTCGCCAGCAGCACGGGGACGATGCGCGGGTTGGAATTCGCGTAAGCGCCGCGCCGCCGGCGCGGAAACCCCAAGTTCCCATACCCAAGCACCAAAGAAGCTCCAATCTTCAAGCTTCAAGGGAGGGCATGCTGAGGGATTTGGTCCTTCCGGTTTTCGTTTCAGTTCAATAGGTCGCGGCAATCCGGGCGAAACGTTTCAGGCCCAGCGGACCGGTCAGGAGGATCTGGACCGTCTCGGTGCCGTCGTCGTTGTCCACCGGTGTGCCCAGGGTGTAATCCACGCCCTCCACGGCGGTGGTCCAGGCGTCGGCCAGGTCGGCCTTGGTCCGCACACCGTAGGTGACCCCGGAGATCCCTCCCAGAGGGCGCCTGTAGGAAAGGACGAGGTTGCCCGCGTTCTGCGCGAGTTGGGGGCTGTAGGCGGGACCGTTGCGGGTGAGAGGACTGGTGCCGAAGGCGTATTCCAGGCCGTTGGAGAGACCGTCTCCGTCCGGGTCGGCGGAGGAGAAGGCGTCGGTGCCGGACAGGGAATTGGTGAGCGCCCAGGTGCCGTAGGCGTTGACGGGCATGGTGCTGTTGCCACCGAAGAAAGCGGTGGGAAGGACCTGCGGCACGCCGACGGCATCCAGGTTGAAGGTGCGGTCGGAGCCGTCCTCATAACCCGAATTGGGTGCTCCGGCGGTGGAGTGCAAGAACTTGTAGGTGCCGAAGGCCAGGCCGACAGTGCCGTAAACGGACGGAAGGGTGCCGGTGTAAACGCCGTCGCGATTCGAGTCGGTGAGGATGAGCTCGCCGGGCGTGGGTGAGGCCAAACCGCTGAAGAAGAGGACTTTGACCTGTCCGGTCAGGGGGTTGAAAGTGCCAAGGCGCTCCTGCACGGTCATGTCCACGGCGAAGACCAGGTCACGGACAGGCGGAGACGGGTTGAGGGGCGAAGAGTCGTCCTTGTCATTGATACCGTCGCCATCGGTATCGGCCACCACCGGATCGGTGTTGAGGGCAAACTCCTGGGCCGTGGTCAGGCCGTCGGAGTCGGGATCAGCGGCGGAGTCGCTCAGGCCATAAGCGGCGAGGTATTCGGCCAGGGTGGCGTAGGTCAGGCGGGCGAAGGTGTAGGCGCGGGTTTCGTTGTTGAAGGTGAAACGGTGGAAGCCGGCGGCGAGGACGGTCTCGTTGATGTCATTGCCGCCGCTGGCCACTCCTGGGGTGGTTCCGCCGCCCCAGTTGGTGGTCCAGGAGCCGGCGGCAAACTTGTGGGCAAACGTGACGCCGGGGGTGGCGAAGTTATAGTCAAGTTTCCACAAGTTCTGCTCGGCCAGCGATGTGCCCACACGCGTCATGGAATTACCGGCTGTGCCTTCGGGCACCCAGGCGGGCGAGGTGAAGGCCCCGGGGACGGTGACGAGGGCGTAGTTTTTGACCAGGGGGCTGCTGATGAACCCGAGGCCGGCGGGAGAGGGCGCGCCGGTGACCTCGGCATTGTCGCCAAAGCCGTCGCCATCGGTGTCGGCTAGGAAGGGGTTGGTGCCGGCGGAGGCCTCGTCGAGGTCGCTCA
>JANOBW010000231.1:0-8066 GCA_031411855.1 Opitutia bacterium | reverse complement strand
CCGAAGGATTGCGGGGGGTGGCAGCAGCGTCCGGGGCAATGGGGGCCGGGGTGACGGGAGTGGCGGGCGCTCCCTCACGAGAAATCTTCAGAGCATGTCGCCCTGATGGGTCGGAAGGCTGGGACTCCTCCTGGGGTTTCTTGTTGAAGATGCCTTTGAACATTGAGCCCTCAGTGAAACCGCACCCAGCTGAAAGACAAGAGCCGACTGAATATGCTTTTTGCTTGGAAACACTTCCCCGGGGTTGTTGTTATTCTAGGCAACCATGAAAAAACTACTCCCTGCCACGCTCCTTGTCGGACTCATTGCCATCGCCGCCCCCTTTGCCGTCGGACAAGCCCCGGCCGCAGGTGAGGCCGCCGCCGCCACCAACGCGGAAAATGAAAACGCAGGAAACCTCAAGGGAATCGACCGCCTTTGCGTGGATGTGGATGCCGAGACCAACTCGCTGGAGGAAAAGACTTTCATCAAGACCGAGCTGGCCGACCTCATGGAACTCGAACTGCGCCGGGCCAACATCCAATACCGTGAGGCGGTCTTCAACCAGCCTGAGCTCAACTTTCCCCGGATCACGGTCAAAGCCCGGATCGAACGCCGCACCACCGGCGTGAACTACACCCTCTCCCTCAAGATTTTCGACCACGCCACCATCAAACGTAACGGAAAATCCATCGTGGCTGAAACCTACAGCCGCACCAAGGTCTTCTCCAAAGGGGGGGACGCCAGCCCGATTGTTGATGTGAAACAGGAGATCCGCGAAATGACCCGCCAGTTCGTGGAGGATTACCGCACCGCCAACCCCCGCTGAGACGGGATCTGACGGCAGACTCTCCCGCCCCCCCGAATCAGGGGGAAAGCCTTTCAATGACCCAACCACGGTCTGACAATCGGTAACGTAACCGGTCATGCAGACGGTTGGGGCGCCCCTGCCAAAACTCCCAACTGTCGGGAATGAGGCGAAACCCTCCCCAGTTTTCGGGCAGCGGAATCTGTTCCCCCGGGAATGTGACCTCCCATTCCGCCATCTGGCGTTCCAGGGTGGCCCGGTCGGGAACGACCGCACTTTGCCGGCTGGCCCAGGCCCCCAGCCGGCTGCCCCGGGGACGCGAATGGTAATACTCCTCCGATTCGGCACGGGAAACCTTGCTGACTCGGCCACGGACCTGGACCTGCCTTTCCAGGCTGATCCAAGGAAACAAAAGGGCCGCCCGGGGGTGGGCCGCCAGATCCGCCGCCTTGTCACTCAGGTAGTTGCTGAAGAAGGTCAACCCGCGCGCATCGGCAAGTTTCAACAGCACCGTGCGGGCGGACAGCTCACCGGTGGGGCTCACCGTCGCCAAGGTCATGGCATTCGGCTCGGCCAACCCGGCGGCGTCAGCCTGAGCAAACCAGATTTCAAACTGCCGGAGCGGATCGGAGGCGAGGTGGCTTTCCTCCAATCCGGCCATGGTGTAATTGCGACGCAAGTCGGCGAGATTCATAAAAGAAAACGAAACGAAGCAGACTTGTCCTGGCAAGCTTACGAACCGGAACACCACCGCTTCGCCAAAAGCTTGACCCATGGCTTCAAACCGGGATTTTTGCCGGACGGCCTTGAAAAAGCTTCTCAAATCCATCCTGACCTTCCTGCTTGTCCTCCTGCTGGCGGGTTTCCTCGTCGTGGTGATTCTGTTGGTGGTTTTACAAACCAGCCTGCCCGGCCTCCTGCTCAACGCCTTGGCGGACACGACTGGATTTCCCGTCACGGCCGTCTCGTCCGATTGCTCCCTGCTGAGCATGAAGGTCGAGGCAAAAAACATCACGATTACCTCGCCCCGCGAATTTCCCACCGCAACCTTTGTTGAAATCACCCATCTGAACTGTGATTTTGGCCGAGATGGCACGGGACTGTTTCAGGTGGACAACCTGGAGCTTCACCTTGCTTCCATCCATCTGGCCGACTCACCTTCCGGACACCGCAACCTTGTCCTGTTTGCCCACGAAGCCGGCCCCTTTGCCCTGGACCTGCTCGACCAGGTTTCCAACCTGCTGGGCGACGGAACGTTTCCCCGTATCGTCAGGGGCGAACTCACCCTTGATCGCATGACCCTGCCGGACGGAAGCGAGGCGAAAGGATTTCCCCGAAAAATTGACCTCTCCGGGATACGCAGCGGGCAAGCCCTGCTTCGAATCCTGCGGGAGGCCGCCACCCCCTGAACCCTCATCCGAGACCTTCCCGGGGGCTAATCCGCAAAACTCCACAAATGCCTCGTCAGCCTTTGCGAGGTGGCCACAGGCTTCTCCGCAGGGGTGTTGTTCTGATCGTAGAAAGCCTGCACCTCGGGATTCCAATAGTCGTCTTTCTGATAAACATACTCCTCACCACCACCCGGCCTGATCCACAGCACGTCTCCCGGCTCATTCGTCAGGGGGCGCTGAAAGTAAACTTTGCTTTGCTGGGAGATGACATCGTCGAAAAAGACCGCGTTGAAATAGGTCAGGAGGTAGGAAGTCAGCTGGATGTAATTCGTTTTCTTATGCACCACGTGCCAGCAACTCCAAGGGTCCCACGTCGCCTCCGTGATCAGCTGGATCGTCATATCCACCCGGTCGTCAAAGATATGGACGATCTCAGTCGTTCCCAGATTATTGTTCGGGTTTGGTTCCCGGCGGATCACGGCAATGTCAAATTCCGATCCCATCCAATACTTTAGCGCCAGTTTGCGCATATCGAAGGTAAAAGGGGTTTTCCACTTGGACAGCCGGTCCTCAAAAGGAATGTCACGGTAAACAAATTTCGAGACATCGTTCGCACCCTTCGGAGCCTTTCCCTCAAAGTCGAGGGGAAGAGTCTGATAAATTTCTCGCATGCTCAACGGCTGAGAGACCGTTTCTGGGGAGGACATGGTGGGGGGGTGTAAATCAAAAAAAGTGAAACCACGCGGGGGTAAAATCAAGCACCTCCTACGGTTAAACGGAAAGCAAACGAATTTTACATATTCTTTACCCAGACGCCCGCTTGCCTAGGCGGCGGGAAAAGACTTCTTCTTACCCGATGTCCACATCCGCACCCAGCTTTCTTCAAGACCTGCTCAACGCCCGCTCGCCCTCCGGCTGCGAACACGAAGCCCACGACGTGGTGGACCGCCACATGGCCGGAGTGGCCGAAGTTTACGCCAAGGACGCCTTGGGAAACCGCTTTGCCACGGTGAACCCCGCCGGCTCCCCCACCCTCATGCTGGCGGGCCACATTGATGAACTCGGACTTCAGATCCGGCACATTGACAAAAACGGGTTCTGTTACTTCGACACCATCGGCGGTCATGATCTCACCATGATTTCCGGACGCCGCGTCGTCGTGCTCACCAAAAACGGCCCCGTCAAAGGTGTCACCGGCAAACGCGCCATCCACCTCATGACCCCGGAGGACCGCAAAAAAGTCCCCGAACTGCACGACCTCTGGATTGATCTGGGTGCGAAGTCCAAAGAGGAGGCGCTGAGCCTGGTCCGCCTGGGGGACATGGTGGTTTACGACCACGGCTTTGAAATCATCCGCGGAACCGTCGCCACCGCCCGCGCCTTTGACGACAAGGCCGGTGCCTACACCGTGCTGGAGGCCCTGCGCCGCCTCGCCGCCGAACGTTCCGGACTGGCGGCCAAGGTGGTTTCCGTCGCCACGGTGCAGGAGGAAATCGGCACCCGCGGAGCCATCCCTTCCTCCTACACCGTCAACCCCGACGTCGCCCTCGCCGTGGATGTCGGGCATGCCACCGACCACCCCGACTGCGATCCCCGCAAACACGGTGAGCACAAACTGGGCGGCGGCCCCCTCATCTGCCGCGGCCCCAACATCAACCCCCTTCTCTTCGAGCGCCTCGTCGCCTGCGCCGAAAGTGAAAAGATCCCCTTCCAGATCGAGACCGACGCCCGCCCCACCGGCACCGACGCCCGGTCCATCCAGATCGCCCGCGGCGGTGTCGCCACCGGGCTCGTCAGCATCCCGCTGCGCTACATGCACACACCCTCTGAAGTGGTTGATCTCCAAGATGTTGAAAACACCGTGAAACTCCTGGTCTCCTTCGCCCGCTCCCTCGCGCCGGGCGAGCGCTTCCACTGGTAAACCCCATGGAAACCTCCGTCGTCCCCTCCCCCGCCCCGTCCGCGCCCAGCCTGCCCGAAGGCGTCCGCCTCGGCACCGAGATGCTCGTGCGCGCCACCCCCGCCGCCGGTTCCCGCGCGGCCGTCCTGGCCAGCCGTGAGGGCAAAGGTGATTTCCTCCGCCTCGCCATCAGCGGCGGCGGTTGCAACGGCCTGAGTTACAAGATGCGTTTCGATGCGGCGCCCAAAAAGGGCGACATCGTGGTGCTTTCCGGCGGGGCCCGCCTCGTGGTGGATTCCAAGAGCGCCCTCTACTTGAAAGGCACCGTCCTGGACTACTCCTCGGCCCTGGTCGGAGGCGGGTTCAAGTTTTCCAACCCCAACGCCAAGGCCTCCTGCTCGTGCGGCGAAAGCTTCAGCGTCTGAGCCCCCTTTCCAAGCTTGCCCCGCAGGCCTGGTCAAAGCCACTTTCCGACCGTATCCACCATGCTCGGCCGTCGCAAAAGACTCATCGAGTCACTCAACAGCCGCTTCGACCTTCTCGCAGCCCTGTTGCTGCTGCTTTGCGTCTATGGCTTGCTCGCCCTGTTCGGCTCGGGCCTGGAAAACTTCATCCGCGAGACCTTTGGCATCACCCTCGCCTTCCAAGGGGTGGGCCACCTCGGGGAAAACCCCTGGTCGTTCCTGCTTCTCGTGGTGAATATGGTCCTGGTCCTGAGACTCCAGCGATTTTACCAGATTGATCTCCACGCGCGGCGTTTTCACATCGTTTTCCAGTCCCTGAAATGTGTCGCCCTCGGGGCCGGGCTCTCCGCCCTCGTCTTTTACCTGCTCAACTTCAAGGGTTTCAACCGCTCCCTGCTCCTGCTTTTCCACGGCGCCTTCGCCATCTGGCTCTGCGTCAAGGAGCTGGCCCTCCGCCACTACCTGCTCGACCGTTTCCTCCAGCGCCAGCCTCTCGAGGCCCTGCTGGTCTGCTCGGCCGGCGATGTCGTCCGACGGGTGGAGGATTTCCGCCAACGCCACCTGGCCAGCCTGCGGATCAAACGGATCGTGCTGACCGATGGGGATGCGGCCATCCTGCCCTCCGAACTTTCCGCCATGGTGACCGGTCGCCTGGAAAATCTTCCCTCCCTCCTTGCCTCCGCCGGCTACGATCTTGTTTTCCTGGGGGACACCAAGGCCGGGCCTTCCGTCTCCCAGCAGGTGCTCACCATCGCCGAGGAACAGGGCGTCGAGGTCTGGTATTTCGCCGATTTTCTCTCCCCGGTCCTGGCCCGCGCCGAGGTGGATGACTACGGTGGCAAGCCCGTCATCGTTTTCAAAACCACCTCGCCCCGGGAAACCGAACTTTTCTACAAACGCCTCATGGATGTGACCGTGGCGCTGGCCGCCATCATCTGTCTCGGCCCGCTTCTCATCCTCATTTCGCTGGCCATCAAGCTGACCTCCCCCGGCCCCATCCTCTTCAAGCAGGAACGCACCGGGTTCCGAGGCAAACCCTTCCGCATGTGGAAGTTCCGCTCCATGCGGACCGACGCCGAAAAACTCCGCTCCGATCTCATGGACCGCAACGAGATGGGCGGCCCCGTCTTCAAGGTCCAGAACGACCCGCGCATCACCCCGCTCGGACGTTTTCTCCGCCGCTACTCCCTCGACGAGCTCCCCCAGTTCTTCAATGTCCTGCGGGGTGAGATGAGCCTCGTCGGCCCCCGCCCCCTTCCCGTTTACGAGACCCAGGCCTTCGAGGCTTTCCGTGACCACCGCCGCTACTCCGTTCCCCCCGGCCTCACCGGCCTCTGGCAGGTCTCGGGGCGCAGCAGCATCGGCGACTTCTCCGAATGGGTCCGCCTTGATCTCGAATACATAGACCGCTGGAGCCTGTGGCTCGATTTCAAGATACTCCTCCGCACCATCCCGGCCGTGATCAAAGGCTCCGGAGCGCACTGAGACATTTCCTGCCTCCACCGATGCCTTCTGACTCGCCAAATCATAAATCATAAATCGTAAATCATAAATCCTGTTTCCATGTCTTCCGTCCAGCCGCTCACCGTTCGCCACCTTGTCCCGACCGACAAGGGCTTCGCCGTCTTCCTCTCCGCCACCAGCAAACTCTTTGTCATTTATATAGATTCCAACATGGCCCCGGCCATGGACGACGCGATGAAGAAGATCCGGCGCGAACGCCCCGTCACGCACCAACTCGTCTGCGACATCTTTCTCGGCCTGGGTGTCCACCTGGACCATGTGGTCCTGACCGACGTCTCCAACAACGTCTTCTTCGCCCGCCTCATCCTCCGGATGGAAAACGAGTTGGGGAAAAAAATCCTCGAACTTGACGCCCGCCCCAGCGACTCCCTCGTCCTGGCCCTCCGCCTCGGCCGCCCCGTTTACGCCTCCGAGGAGATGCTCAACAAGGTGGACGACATGACCGACGTCCTGGAAAAGATCCTCCGCGACCAGGCTTCCGGCGAAGAGCCTGAGATCTGAGGAGGAGACTGCCAGGGCCTTTCCACATGGCCCACAGGCAATTTTCGCCTTGTGTGATCCCATTGTTTTCCCTCTCGACAACCAACCAGTAAACCAGTTGGATCAAGCCATGAAAACCGTCGGAATCTTTGATGCCAAAACCCGCCTCTCCGAACTCTGCCGCGAAGTGGCCGAGACCGGCGAATCCATCGTGATCGAACGCCGCGGCACCGCCATCGCCGAGCTCTCCTTCCCCCGCGCCAAACGTAAGGCCAGCCGGGGCATCCTCGACGATCTGGCCGCCTTCAAGGCCAACCAAGGCCCCGCCGAAGCCAGCGCCGGCGACTTCCCCGAGGTCTGGCTCTCCCGCTCCGCCCCGAATCCCAGCCCCCTCGACTAAAGTGGCCCAGCCCCTCTACCTGCTGGACACCTCCGTCCTCTCCCAGCCGCTCCGCAAGCAACCCCTGCTGGCCGCCCTGCGCCGCTGGCAGGCCACCGGCGACGCCTCCTGCGCCACCTCTGAAACCTGCCTGGCCGAGATCGAATACGGCCTCCATAAACTGAACTCGCCCCGGGCCTGGTCGCTTTACCAAAACCTCCTCAAAAGCCGCCTCAAGGCTTTCCCCGCCACCCCCATCATCTGGTCCCAGTTTGCCCGCCTCAAGGCCGCCCAGGACGCCAAAGGAAAACCCATCGGCGACCTCGACCTCCTCATCGCGGCCACCGCCCAGATCCACGGCCTCACCCTCGCCACGCTCAACTCCCGGCACTTTTCCCTCGTGGAAGGTCTTGTCTGGGAGGATTGGAACACCGACTAACCCCCACCCATGCTCCGCCCCCTCACCACCCTCGCCCTTTCCACCTGCCTGACCCTGGGATCGCAACTCGTTGCCGCCCAACCATTTTTCGCGATGGACACCGGGGCCAAAGGTCCGCCCGGCGAGGTGGCCCAACTCCTCGCCGATCTCCGCTACGACGGGCTCGGAGGCAGCGGCTACCAGGTGAAGCCCCTCCTCGCCGAACTGGAGAAACGCCACCTCCGCCTCTTCAACGTTTACCTCACCCTGAAGTTCGAGGGAACTCCCACGGTTTCTCCTGAACTGCAACAACTTCTGACCGACCTCTCCGGCCACGATTCCTGCCTCTGGCTCGCCGTCCAGAAGGTGGAAAACTTTCAAAGCTCCGACCCCGCCGGCGACACCGCCGCCCTGGCCCATCTCAAGGCCATCGCCGATGCCGCCCAGGCCAAGGGTGTCCCCATCGCCCTCTACCCGCACACCGGCTTCTGGCTGGCCCGGGTGGACGACACCATCCGCGTCGCGGAGCAACTCAACCGCCCCGATGTCGGCGTCACCTTCAACCTCTGCCACTGGCTCAAGGTCGAAGGCGATACCGATCCCGCCCCCACCCTCAAACGAGCCCTTCCCCGCCTGCGCTTCGTCACCCTAAACGGCGCGGACACCGGCGACACAAAAACCTTCGGCTGGGACCGCCTCATCCAGCCGCTCGACGCCGGCACC
>JANOBW010000230.1:0-8753 GCA_031411855.1 Opitutia bacterium | reverse complement strand
CGATTCGGGCGCATTGACCGCATCGGCTCGAAAAACCAGCGCATCCAACTCGTCAACTACTGGCCCGACATCACCCTCGACGAATACATCAACCTCAAGGAACGAGTCGAAAACCGCATGGTCATCGCAGACGTGACGGCCACGGGCGACGACAACCCCCTCGACGCCAAGGCCAATGACGCCGTTTACCGTCGGGAGCAACTCCGCCGTCTCCAAGAGGAAGTCATCGAACTGGAGGATCTCAAGACGGGAGTCTCCATAACCGATTTGGGCCTCAACGACTTCCGCATGGACCTGCTTAACCACATCAAGGAGCAAGGAGACCTCGCCCACTTGCCCAATGGCATGCACGCCGTCATACCGGCTGCTCCTGAAAAAGGGCTGCCACCGGGAGCCATCTTTGCCCTTCGCAACCGCCAGGAGGGAGTGAACATCAACCGGCAGAACCGTCTTCATCCCTACTACCTCGTTTACGTTTCCCGCGAGGGCTCCGTCGTCGTCAATCACACCGAGGCCAAGCGCCTTCTTGATCTCGCCCGCGCCGCCTGCAAAGACCGCCCCGAGCCCATCCCCACAGTCTATCACCCCTTCAACCGGGAGACCAAGGACGGACGCCGTATGGAGGCTTATTCAGAACTTCTCAACCAGGCCATCCGCTCCATGATCCAGATCAAGGAGGAGAAGGACATTGACAGCCTCTTCTCGGGCGGTCGCACCACAGCGCTTTCTAACAACATCAAGGGCTTGGATGACTTCGAGCTCATCGCCTTTCTGGTCGTCAAAGGCTGATACTTCCTGATGTTTACTTACCCCAAACAGGCTGAGCTCAACCGCGTCCTGCCCAAGGCCAAAATTTACGCCCACGGGAGGCCGGGTAAGGCTGTCAAAGAGTTCTTCGTCTCGCAGGTCGGTGAAATCATGTGGAAATACATCCTGTCCCCTGAAACCACCAACCTCTCAGTCCGACATGGGGTTCAGGAAATCCAGGTCTTTGAACTCAGCCTCAAAACACCCGAGCTTGATGAAGCCGTCCTGCGCACTCTCGACCGGGCCATCCCCTTTCCCCTCTTTTTCCAGATCATTCATACGGACAGAATCCGTTTCGCGGCCCCCTACAAAAGGCCTCACGAAACCGACTCTGGCAAGTGGATCACCGAAGCCTTCTTTCAAACGGAATGGCTGCCCAAGGAAACCCCGCTTAGGCCCCTCCCGGTGGCCCTCGACTTGGCAGCCCTCTACGAAGGCCTCATCCGCCAGCACATCCCCCTTGCCGCCCGTCCCGGAGAAAGCCTGAAGGACCAGGTAGCCCGCCATAATTCCATCATGGCCAAAGAGAAGGAACTCCGGCAGCTCACCACCCGCCTCCAGCAGGAAAAACAGTTCAACCGCAGGGTGGAGCTCAATTCCGCCGCCAAACTTCTCAAATCACAACTGGGCGAACTCACCACCCAGCCCCCCGCACGTCCATGAACACCTCCGCAGCCATGCTCCCCGAATTTATCAAGTATGGTCACCGCAACCGCACACGTGGCAGTGCCGTCCAATCTGTGGTGTAGTTTGGGCTGCGGTTGTTGCACCTCATCCGCCATGCCTCCCGCCCCAGGCCTTCAGCGGCGATACGCACCGTGCGGCTTCCCAAGCGGGAGTTCACGGCATCCATAGCGCGGGACATCCGCTCACGGCGCTCCTCCGTAGCCCGGTCGGGAGCCGCAAAATCAAGTTGCACTGCATTCGCGTCCGTCAGCTCCGCCAGCATTACCCCGCATTTCTGATACCCGTGGCCTGGGCGGTATAGACTTTCCGCTAAGACAGTGGCGGCTTGGACGAGTGTGACGTTGTCTTGACAAGGGCGGTCCAGACGAACCCAGCCTTCGGGGTTGTGTTGAACATCCTGCGGGCGAAACGGGCTGGTGCATAAAAACACACCAAGAACGGCGGCGTGGCGGCCATGAAGGCGTAGCTTTTCGGAGGCACGGGAAGCGTGCCAGGCAGCCGCCTCCCGCACCGAGGGAAGGTCCTCCACCCTGCGGCCAAAAGAACGGGAGCACAGGATGCTTTTGCGCGGGGGGACATCCTCCTCTCCCAGGCACTGTTCTCCCCTCAGTTCGCGGACGATGCGTTCGGCCACCACGGTGCCGAGGCGACGCACCCTTGTCACATCGGCATCCCTCAGATCCTTTGCGGTTTGCACCCGCAGAAGGACCATCCTTTGGGCGAGCCCCCGGTTGATCCCCCATACGTCACACACAGGGAGCGAATTCAGGAGGGCGTCGCGTTCTTCGGGAGCTTCCGGCCACAGAAACACTCCATCCGCCTCCGCCTTCTTCTTGGCCCATCGGTTGCAGGCCTTGGCCAGCACGCGGGTGGGAGCGATTCCCACGGAAACCCTTAAGCCAAGGTGTTGATACACAGTGGCTCTCATGGTCTGGCCAAGCCCTCGCAGATCACACGGGGGAAGCCCGAGAAAGCTTTCGTCAATCGAGTAGATTTCCTGGTCCACGGCGAAAGTGCCAAGGATCGTCATCATGCGGCGGGACAAATCGCCATAGAGCGGATAATTGGAAGAAAACACTCTCGCCCCGATCTCCCTAGCCCGGACAGCCACCTCATGGAAAGGACCGCCCATCGGAATGCCCGCCTCCTTGGCTTCAGCGGAACGCGCCACCACACACCCATCATTGTTGGAAAGCACAAGAATGGGCACGCCCTCCAGACGGGGGTCAAAGACCCTTTCGCAGGAGGCGTAGAAGTTGTTGGCGTCAACCAGGGCGATCATGGTCAGTTCCTTTCCAAGCCAGGCCAGACTGCGCCTGGGAAAGCATGGATGAAATGGGTGACCACTCCCCAGACGAGGATTTCATCCAGCCCTTCCAACGGAGTCCGGCCACACCGGTGTAAACGTAGAGTGCCTTCGATGATGGCAACCACCACGCGACCAGGAAGCGGTTTCAGGGAACGATCCACAACCAGAAGGTCACCAGGTTCAACACCTTCACATCGAATGTCAGTTCCCTCGGCCCGCATGAAAAAGGTGGAGCCGGGATGCAGGACAATGAGTTGGTGAAGGTTGAGGTCAGGCGAGGGATAGTCGTCCGCTGGCGAAGGAAAACCAGCGGCTAAGTATTTTGTGCAGAAGGGTATGCCCCGGAGCCAACGGGTGATATGGCTGGGATACAGTGAGATCATGAGGTGAACAATAGAGCACTTATTATAAGGGGCAAGCGGGAAGCCAGTCGCTACCACTCGGTTTGCCCGCCAAGCATGACTGATTGAAAACGTGCCTCCACTTTCTAGGCACAGCCTCTCTGCTTGTGCTTTCCTGTCATGCACTTGCGAACCGTTCCTTGTCATGATGTGGATACACCACCATCCCATTCAGGCGGGTTGGCTACAGTCGTAAATCACTCCCGCCTCTGGGTGATGCGGCTTGATTCGGAGAAAAATCCCTCCCGGTCCAGAGTTGCTCCTCGTTTACTTATCCTACCGCCACACCTTTTGTATAAGCAACTGATATGCTTATACATATCCAAAGTGTTCCTCACTTTCTGTTCCAACCGCCACACCACGCGCCCCATCCCATGGTCTCGTTGGACAAGTCTCCTCTCCGCCGACCGCACCGGCCCTCGCAAGTCCGAATCTGTCATCACCCCGCCAAGTCACCCAAGGCGTAGCCTCACACACACCCAACCTCACCCTCAGGCATCTCCACCTCACATGCTGCCGTCCGTTCAGTCGTAGATCGCGAAAGGCTCCGACCCAGGCGGCGGCTCCGACTTCAGATCTTCCACCCTGCAAGGCGGCGACACTCTAATCAGCCCGCCCCACTTCCGCTCCTCCTCAGGCCCTGCCGGAGTTGCAGCAGTCGGAGGCAGCTTCGGTTCCCCGTCCGGTTGGGGCTTCACCATGCTCTCGTTGGCCATGCCCCAAACTCTGCCCCCCGACCCAAACAGTCTCAAGGCGAAATCCACCATCCACTTACCATCTAAAGGGCCAAGGTAAGGCCATCGTCAGACGTAAGATAAACCTCTCGCCGTAAGGCCAAGTGATTTTCAAACGGTAGTCCTTAGGACTACCGTTTGAAAATACTTCCCACCTCAACGCAACCATGCCTTCCTTTCTCCACTTGCCTTTAATACGGAAAGCTTCACCACTTCTTATTCAACCAAACCTTTAACAAGAGGCACAAAACTTCCCCTTGTTAAAGCCCGCCGTCATGTCCGATACCCCGCTACCTTCCCCCGAGCCACAAGCCCGTGCCGGACGTTACCTCCGCCAAATCACCGGCTACCGGGCCTTTATCCCGGCCCCACTTCCACCCGTGCCTCCGGTCCAAGTCACTGGTGAAATCCAAAGGCTCCTCTCCCAGGCCGACCTTGCCCTCGGTCGCCTCGACGGCTCCATCCAAACCCTCCCCAACCCGGACCTCTTTGTCTTCATGTATGTCCGCAAGGAGGCCGTTCTCTCCAGCCAGATTGAAGGCACCCAAAGCTCCCTCAACGACCTCCTCGCCGCCGAAGCCAGCATCCTCTCCCCCCAGCAGCCCAAGGACGTGGACGAGGTCATCAACTACGTCCGGGCCATGAACCATGGCCTCGCCCGCCTCCCGGACCTTCCCCTCTCCACCCGCCTCATCCGCGAGCTTCACGCCGAGCTTCTCCAAGGCGTGCGCGGCTCCCGCCTCACCCCCGGCGACCTCCGCCGTTCCCAAAACTGGATTGGCCCCGGCGGCTGCACCCTCATGGACGCCGCCTTCGTTCCCCCGCCCCCCGAGGAAGTCCCCGCCGCTCTGGGCGACTTGGAGCGTTTCCTTCATACCCCCACCGACCTCCCCGCCCTCCTCCAAATCGGCCTCGCCCACGTCCAGTTTGAGACGATTCACCCCTTCCTCGATGGCAATGGCCGTATCGGCCGCCTCCTCATCACCTTCTTCCTCTGCGAACGCGGAATTCTCCAAAAACCCGTTCTCTATCTCTCCCATTACTTTAAGAAACATCGCAGCACCTACTACGAGCACCTCCAGGCCGTGCGCGACACCGGCGACTGGGAACGCTGGCTCATCTTCTTCCTGCGCGGCGTCATTGAAGTCAGCGTCCAGGCCACTGAAACCGCTCGCCGCATCCTCGCCCTCCGTGAGGAGCACCGCACCGCAGTCACCGCCCACCTCGTCCGCGCCGCCGCCAACGGCCACCGTGTCCTTGAACATCTCTACCAGCGTCCCATCGTTTCCATTGCCGACATTCAGAAACTCCTTGGCACCAGCTACCCCGCCGCCAGCAACGTCGTATCGCGCCTTGTCTCCCTTCACATCCTCCACGAAATCACCGGCTACCAACGCAACCGCCTCTTTCGCTACGAACCCTATATCCAACTCTTCAGCGAAACCCAGGCCGACCCTCCCGCCCCCACCACCTGACCCTCCCCGCCTCGCGCCTTCATCCTTCGCCTCGGGCTTCCTCTCCCTTCCCATTTTGAATCTTTAATTTGTCTCCTCCTTGCCTTCCTGCCTCGCCCTCCTGCCTCGTCTTCATCCTTCATCCTTCATCCTTTGCCTCGCATGGACAAACTCAAGCTCCACTCGCCCGACCTTACCGCCCAAAACATCGAGAAGCTGGCCGCACTTTTCCCCAACTGTGTCACCGAGATGCGCGATGCCTCGGGTAACCTCAAGCCGGGCATAGACTTCGACCTCCTCCGCCAGGAACTCTCCGGCCACATCGTGGACGGCCCCCGCGAACGTTACCACCTCGACTGGCCCGGCAAAAAAGAAGCCCTCCTCGCCGCCAACGCCCCCATCGCCAAAACCCTCCGCCCCTGCCGCGAGGAAAGTGTGGACTTCGACACCACCAAAAACCTCTTCATCGAAGGCGATAACCTCGAAGCCCTCAAACTCCTTCAGGAAACGTATCTCGGGAAGGTGAAGCTGATCTACATTGATCCGCCCTATAACACGGGAAGCGATTTTATCTATGATGATGATTTTGCGCAGGCCACGGCTACATATCTCACCAAGTCTAACCAAAAAGATGAAGAAGGAAATCGCATGGTGGCTAACCCTGATTCTAATGGCCGATTTCATTCAGATTGGCTATCAATGCTATATCCCCGGTTAAAGCTATCGCGGAATCTCCTTTCGGAAGATGGGGTTATTTTTGTGTCGATTGATGACAGCGAATCTGCCAACTTAAAGCGAATTCTAGAGGAGGTTTTTGGCGAACAGAACTTCATTGACACTATTGCTGTGGAGTTGTCTACCACATCAGGGCCGAAAACAGTTAATGCCCAGCAGGGGACTATCGTAAAGAATGTGGAATTCGTGCATGTCTTCAGGAAGTCTGATGAATATGATAAAGCACCTCACACACCTTTGCTCGACGGTATCGACTCATATGATACGCACTACTCTGTTTGGCTGAACGATGACGGCACCCTCGGGGCTCTCGGTGAGAAGATGTTGGCTGACATTAACGTGGGAGGAGATATTCGACGATTCGGTTTTTTGGAGCGCGGCAAGTTTAGCATCAATAATATGGACAGACTGCTCTCAGTGTCTGAGGCAGCAAAATCATTTATTGAAGCCAATCTAAAGAAGATCGCTCGTGTTGATAGACCTCCAGTATCTGCTGCGGGAAAGTCTCCTCAAATTGGTCGATGGGAAACTTTAGAGTTAGACCACAGAACTTATTTTCTCACGACGCTGGCGAATGGAACCCTACAGGCGCTAATGCCGCTGGCGCTCAACTACCGCATGTCCGACGACTACAAATCAAGGTTTGGTCGCACTGTAATCAGGGGCGATTTATGGAAAGGGTTTCACCAAGATATGGGAAATGTCGCAAAAGAGGGTGATATGGTATTCGCAAATGGGAAAAAACCTGTTCGACTGATTAAACAATTAATCAAATGGGCGAATATCGAACGCGACGGAATCATTCTAGATTTCTTCGCTGGCTCAGGAACTACTGCTCATGCTGTCATGCAGGCAAACGCTGATACTAGCGGGGTGCGACGGCACATAATGGTCCAGCTCCCAGAGCCATGCGATGAGAAGAGCGTGCCATTCAAAGAGGGATACAAAACCATCGCAGAAATCTCCAAAGAACGCATCCGCCGCGCCGGAGCCAAAATCAAAGCGGACAACGCCATAACCGCTCCCAACCTCGATATTGGTTTCCGCGTCCTCAAGATAGACACCTCCAACATGCAAGATGTCTATTACACGCCAGACCAAACCAAACAAACCAGCCTCGGGCTGGCGGTGGACAACGTGAAAGCAGACCGCACCCCCGAAGACCTCCTTTTCCAAGTGCTCCTCGATTGGGGCGTGGACCTCACCCTGCCCATCACCCGCGAAACAATTTCCGGCCTCACCGTTTACTTCGTGGATGGCAACGCCCTCGCGGCCTGTTTCGAGCCCCAGGCCATCAACGACGAGTTCGTGAAGACCCTCGCCCAACGAAAACCCCTCCGCGCCGTCTTCCGCGACAGCAGCTTCGCCGACGACAGCGCCCGGATCAACGCCGGGCAAATCTTCCAGCTCCTCAGCCCCGATACGGACCTCAAGACGATCTGAGCATGAAGCTGAAATTCAAAGTCCAGCCCTACCAGACGGATGCCGTCCGGGCCGTGGTGGATTGTTTCCAAGGGCAGCCCAAACTGGCCGGTTTCAAATATGCGATAGACCAAGGCCGCACCACCGATCCCAACCAAACCCTCGCCGGGATGGCCTCCGACGGCTTTTCCAACCCTTCCCTCGCCATTCCCCTTTCCGACGTTCTCAAAAACCTTCAGGAGGTGCAGCGCGGGCAGGACCTGGCCGTCTCCTCCGAGCTCAAAACGTCGGCCGGATGCGCGCTCAACCTCGACATCGAGATGGAGACGGGCACGGGCAAAACCTACTGCTACATCAAGACGATGTTTGAACTCCACAAGGCCTACGGCTGGAGCAAGTTCATCGTCGTCGTCCCCAGCATCGCCATACGCGAAGGCGTCGCCCAATCCTTCTCCGGTATGGCCGAGCACTTCCAGGAGCTTTATGGCCGGAAAGCCCGCAGCTTCATCTACAACTCCAAGGATTTATCCAATCTGGAGTCGTTTTCCTCGGACGCCGGAATCAACGTGATGATCATCAATATCCAAGCCTTCAATGCCAAAGGCGAGGACGCCCGCCGCATCTACGAGGAGCTCGACGATTTCCAATCCCGCCGCCCGATAGACATCATCTGCAAAAACCGCCCCATCCTCATCCTCGACGAGCCGCAGAAGATGGAAGGCCCGGCCACCGTGGAAGGCCTGGCGAAGTTTGCTCCCTTCATGATCCTGCGCTACTCCGCCACGCACGGGAAAGAGCACAACAAGGTTTACCGCTTAGACGCACTCGATGCCTACAACCGCAAGTTGGTCAAAAAGATAGCCGTGCGCGGCATCACCGTCAAAGGCCTCTCCGGCACCCAGCCCTACCTCTACCTCGACTCCATCCGCATCTCCACGTCCAAGCCCCCGGAAGCCCGCGCCGAAATCGAGGTCAAGCAGGCCACCGGCATCAAACGCATCACCCGCATCCTTGGCAAAGGGGACAATCTGCACGAACTCTCCGGCGGTCTCGACCAATACCGGGGCCACGTCGTGGCGGACATCAACGCCCTCGACAATACCCTCACCTTCACCAACGGGCAGACCATCGAGGTCGGCCAGGCCGTGGGAGACGTGAACGAAGCCGCCCTCCGCCGCATTCAGATCCGCGAGACGATCAAGGC
>JANOBW010000229.1:0-14051 GCA_031411855.1 Opitutia bacterium | reverse complement strand
GGTTTATGTCCTGGATGACGGCGGCGAGACCGACCTCGACCTCGGCCACTACGAGCGTTTCACCAATGGCAAACTCACGAAGCTTAACAACTTGACGTCCGGCCAGACCTACGAGCGCCTGATCATGAAGGAGCGCCGCGGCGACTTCCTCGGCCAGACCGTCCAGGTCATCCCCCACCTCACCAACGAGATCAAGGCCCGCCTCATCGAGGCCTCCGCCGATTGCGACATCCTCCTCACCGAAATCGGCGGCACCGTGGGCGACATCGAGGGCCTGCCCTTCCTGGAGGCCATGCGTCAGTTTTCCAACGATGTGGGCCGCGAAAATGTCGTGTTCATCCACGTCACCCTCGTCCCCTTCCTCGCCGCCGCCGGCGAACTCAAAACCAAGCCCTCCCAGCAGTCCGTCGCCAAGCTCCGCGAGATCGGCATCCTGGCCGATGTCCTCGTCTGCCGCGCCGAACACCCCCTGGGCCGCGACCTCAAACAGAAGCTCGGCCTCTTCTGCAACGTGCCGGAACGCGCTGTCATTGAGGAACTTGACGTCGAGGACTCCATCTACGAGGTCCCGCTCATGCTCGAACGCGAGGGGCTCGACCAGATCGTCTGCGACAAGCTCGGCCTCTCCGCCCACACCAAACAACATGACGTGTGGAAGGATGTCGTCCGCCGCCTCAAGTTTCCCGCCCACCGCGTCGAGATCGGCGTGGCCGGCAAATACATCGAGCTCCAGGACGCCTACAAGTCCGTTTACGAAAGCCTCGTCCACGGCGGCATCGCCAACGACTGCGAGGTCGTGATCCACCGCATTGACGCCGAGGAGCTGACCGAGCGCGACCAGCTTGAACGCGTCCTCAAACTCGACGGCATCCTCGTCCCCGGCGGCTTCGGCGGACGCGGCATCGAGGGCAAGATCCTCGCCGCCAAAATCGCGCGCGAAAACAAGCTGCCCTACTTCGGCCTCTGCCTCGGCATGCAGATCGCCACCATCGAATACGCCCGCCACGTGGCCGGCCTCGAAGGCGCCAACTCCCAGGAGTTTGACGAAAAATCCCCCCACCAGGTCATCCACCTCATGGAGGAGCAGAAACACATCACCGGCAAGGGTGCCACCATGCGCCTCGGCGCCTTCCCCTGCAAACTCACACCCGGCTCCCGCAGCGCCGAAGCCTATGGCGCGGAAACCGTTTCCGAGCGCCACCGCCACCGCTACGAGTTCAACAACGCCTACCGCGCCCAGCTTGAGAAGGCCGGCCTGCGCATCGCCGGGGTCAACCCCGACCGCAACCTGGTCGAAATCGTCGAAATCCCTGACCACCCGTGGTTTGTCGGCGTCCAGTTCCACCCCGAGTTCCAGTCCAAACCCCAGAAGGCCCACCCGCTCTTCGCCTCCTTCATCGCCGCCGCCCTCAAACGCCGCACCGAGTCGCAGGCGCGGTGAGGGCAGCCAAAGCCATCTTCGCGCTTGTCTGTCCACCACCCGCCCATAACCTTGCCGTATGACCATCAAACAACAGGTTTTGACTGCCATTCAACGCCTCCCGGATGACATCAACTTTCACGATGTGAACGAGGAAATCGCCTTGCTTGCGGCCGTGGAAGAGGCCGAGGACGACATCCGCGCGAACCGTCTCCTGTCCAACTCCGAAATGAAAAACAGAATCGAAGGATGGCTGGCACGCTGATATGGACCGAACGGGCTTCCGCAGATATTGAGGCCATCGTCCGCTACATCGCCCGCCGCAACCCGCAGGCTGCGCATTCCATCGGGCTTGGCATTTATGCCCGGGCGCAACTTCTTCTCACCCATCCTCAAGCCGGAACCCTGCTCGACGAGTTGCGGGAAGGCGGCTGGCGAAAGCTTGTTTACCGCCGGTGGAAGCTGATCTACACGATTCGAAACGGCACTGTCATCATCGGGCGCGTTTGGCCGGCCGCACTCGGCGAAGCCGACCTTGAATCACCGCTCGACTAACCCATTCCTATCTTCAACCCTTTCCACGCCATGATCTTCGACCCGAAACGCCTTCTCCTCATCTGCGGCCCCTGCTCCCTCGAAGGGGAAGCCACCGTCCGCCCCGTGGCCGAAACCCTGGCCCGCCTGCGCGACGCCCATCCGCAGCTCAACATCGTTTTCAAAGGCTCCTACGACAAAGCCAACCGCACCAGCCTCGAAGGCGACCGCGGCCCCGGCATGGAAGCTGGCCTGAAACTCCTCGCCTGGGTCAAAGAGCACCACGGTTTCCCCATCCTGACCGATGTCCACAGCCCCGAGCAATGTGCCCCGGTCGGTGCGGTCGTGGACGTGCTCCAGATCCCCGCTTTCCTCTGCCGCCAGACGGACCTCCTCCTCGCCGCCGCCGCCACGGGCAAGGTCGTCAACGTCAAGAAGGGCCAGTTCCTTTCCCCCGTCGAAATGGAGTTTGTCGTCCGCAAACTCGAGGGCGTCAAAGCCGCCGAAATCTGGCAGACCGAGCGCGGCACCACCTTTGGCTACCAAAACCTCGTCGTGGACATGCGCTCCTTCCCCATCATGCGCGGTTGGGGCCACCCCACCGTGATGGACGCCACCCACAGCGTGCAGATTCCAGGCGGAGCCGGCGGCAAATCCGGCGGACGCCGCGAGTTCGTCCCACCCCTGGCCCGCGCCGCCCTCGCCGCCGGGGCCGACGGCCTCTTCCTCGAATCCCACCCCAACCCCGAAAAGGCCATCTCCGACGGCCCCAACCAGATCCCGCTCGGCGACCTCCCCGCCCTCGTGAAGTCCTGCCTCCGCATCTGGCAGGTCGTCCACGAAGCCTGAGCAAAACTCGGGGAAAGTCATTTCTGTGACGCCAAGTTTTGGCCGCGAAAGAACCCCGCCGCCAAGGCCGGGACAGGCGCAGAGAGCGCAAAAAAACGAGCCACTTGGATTGGTCTTTGTGCTCTTTGTGTTCTTTTGCGGCTAAACTGCCTCGTTTCTGCGCCCATCTGCGCCTTTCTGCGGTTAGAAAAGAATTCTCAAATCACCTGCCTCCTCCCCTGTCTCCTATCAGCGAAATCTGCGGTCAAAAAACGACCTCGCCCGCCCCGGTTCCTTCCCGCCAACCTCCTTGCCTCATGAAAATCGAACACGTCGCCCTTAACCATCGCGACCCCGCCTCTGTCTCGGCCTGGTATGCCGCCAACTTCGGCCTGCGCATCGTCCGTGTCGGTGAGAAACACCCGTTCGCCCATTTCCTGGCCGACGACTCCGGCCAGATCCTCCTTGAATTCTACGGCCACGACGCCCCCGTGCCCGACTACGACGAGATCCACGTCCTCTCCTTCCACCTCGCCTTCCAGTCTGCCAGTGTCGAGGCCGACACCGCCCGCCTCGTCGCGGCCGGTGCCCACCTCGTCGAATCCGCCAAAACCACCCCGCGCGGCGACACTTTTGCCATGCTCCGCGACCCCTGGGGCGTCCCCTTCCAGTTTGTCCGCCGCGCCACCAACCTCCTTTCCAAGTAAGCCTCCCGCATGACCTCCGCCGAAATCCTCCGCCAGCTCTCCCTCCCTCAGCCGGAGTTTCCGGTCACCGTCCTGCACGAGGCCGCCACCGCCCAGCGCGCCGCCCTCTGGCCCACCCTGCTCGATAGCCTAAAGCGCTGCAACGAAACGCCTTACGAAATCACGGACGACGATTTCCATCTCTCCTGCCACGCCTTCTATCTGGGCAACCTCTGGAAGGAACCCAGCCTCCTCCCCGAACTCATCGGCCTGCTTGAGGCCGGTCGCGACGACCCCGAGTGGATGGACGACTTCTTCGGCGAGGTCGGCCACGACATGGTCCCCGTCATGCTCGCCACCACCTTCGAGGGCCGTTTCGAACAGTTCCGCTCCCTGCTCCTCCATGACCGCAGCCGCTACTGGATGGTCTCCGACTGGGTGGCCCGCGCCGTCCTCTCCCTCTGGGCCACCGACAAACTCACCTACGAAGAGGCCATCGCCTTCTTCCGCGGCGTGGTCAACGAACCCTCCTTCTGGAACGACATGGAGGCCGCCTCCTGGGTCCTCCTCGACACCATGGAGATCAACCCCGCCCCCTTCCTCGAAGCCTACGGACGCAGCACCGCCTGGCAGCGTAAGAACCTGAAGGTCACCATCTTCAGCCCCGAGACGGTCAAGGAAAACCTCCAGGGCCTCCCCGCCCAGCGCAAGGCCATGACCCTGACCAACCACCAGGCCTCCCTCGCCACCTGGAAGGAATGGATTGATTCCCTCTCCGACGCCCCCGAACCCCCGGACGAGGAAAACCCCGACGAGGAACCTGGCGAACTCACCGACATCTCCGCCGCCCGTTTCCCCACCGCCAACACCCCCAAACCGGCCAAGGCCGCCCCCAAGGTGAGCCCCAACGATCCCTGCCCCTGCGGCAGCGGCCGCAAGTTTAAGAAGTGCTGCGGCGTGTGAGTGCGAAGCACCTTGGAGTGCGGTGGCAACGCCGCCGCTTTGAGGCTGGCCGCGCCGCCGCCGCCTCGGCGTGACCTTCGGAAGAAATACCTGGAGTCTTCTGCCTGGCTTGAAGCTCTTATCACACTCCCAAAAAATTCCTGCTCCGTATCTGCGCCCATCTGCGTCATCTGCGGTTAAAACTGCCTCGGGAGCATGCCCGCCTTGAAACCATCATACCCGAAGGCCTGCGAATCTTCTTATCTTCTGTTCCAAACCGAAACTCCCGGACCGCTTGCCGGTCCAGTCTGGCCAAGCCTTTTTACAAACAGTTTGTCTCGCGAAGGATTCAAAGGAAGCGAAGGGAGGACGGGAAATCTCGCTGCCTCGGCCTTGGCTCCCTTCCCATCCTTCGCGAGACCAATTGCCTCAATCTCCCACCGGCCTGATTTTAAACAGAAGGATCGGAAGCGACGCAGAGTTACCCACGTCATGGCCTTTGCGTTCGTCACAGCAGTTGTGCCGGCACGCTGCACTGCCACCGCTCCAAATATCCCAGTTTCAGATTCGTGACCATTCGTGAGATTCGTGGACCCCGCGGCCTGGAAAACACCGTGCCAGTTTTAGCCGCGAAAGAACGCAAAGGGCGCAAAAAATCCCCCGCCATGATTTCGTGTTTTTGATGTTTTCGTGGTTCACCTGTTTGGGGTCAGGCCCCGTTTTTCCGCGGCGCCGTATTGGCGAAATAAAAACGTTTCCTTCCCCATCGTTTTCCAGTGACTGAGACCCGCCATGAACGCCCCGCACGACCTTACCGCTCCCTCGACCACCCGCGTCTGGCTGCGGCGCATCGGCTTCACGGTCTTCACCCTGGCGGCGCTGCCGATCCTCTTTTACGCCATCGAAAACATCCGGGGCAACAGCGCCTGGAACAACGCCAGGGCCGAACTGGAGGCCAAGGGCGAAAAAATCGAATGGAAGGACTTCGTTCCCCCGCCCATCCCAGACGACCAGAACATGCTCAAGGCCCCGCTGATGGCGGAGTGGTTTCTCCAGAAAGGCAACGGCGCCCCCGCCTTCCTGGAAGGTGAGTTAAAGTCTCTGGAATCGGAAAAACTCTATGGGGAGGGTCCCTTCCTGATCGCCCGGTTTGTTTTTGTAGCGGACGACGGGACAAAGCCGGAAAGCACCCCCCCGGGAACCTTCCGTTGGGAAGATCTTCCCCTTGTGACGGGGAAACTTTCCAAAGTCCACCTCCTGCTGCCGGATCATCTGTTGAGTTATCAACTCACGCTGGGACGGACCTCTCCCGTCCAACCACCACCGGCACCTCTCGTGATTCATGCGGCCACGATCCCTTCACTCGCCGAGCTGACGGAAAGTTTTGAAAACGTGGGGTTATGGGATGGCAGCAGTCACACTTTCGAAGCAGGGGCTGAGGCCAACACCTTCAATCTGATGGCTCGAAATACCGAAAACTCGGTAGTTTTCAGTGCCCGCGACTACCTGGATGCCACCAGCCGTTTCAGTGGGGATTGCGACCTGATACGCGCCGCCGCCCGGCGTCCGCTGGCCTCCTGGGAGCCGGATGTGGAAAGGCCGCTGGCCCGAACGGGAGCGAACTTCCTGCGTGTTATCCATCTCTGCTACCTGGGAATTCACCAGGCGTCGGCCCACCTGCTGTTGCACGAGCCCGACCAGGCCATGGCTGGCCTTGAACTGGTCGAAGCGGCGCGGCGCATCCTTCAGGCCCCGCCTTTGCTTCTGATCAACAAAAGCGTGGAGCGGGTCTTGCTGGTCAGGAAAGCCGAAGTGATGCACCAGGGCCTTCGCGCCGGGCTGTGGAGCGACGCCCATCTGCTCCGTTTCCAAACCGCGTTTGCCGCTGAAAACCAGCCCGCTCTTCTGGCCGCAAGCCTTCGCGCGGAGAGGGCGGCCGACTGCCACCACCTGCTGACCGCCACCCCGCATGAACTGGCCGCCGATGCCGCAGTTTCCTTGGCGGGCATACCCTGGAACAACCCCAGACTGCTCTTTGCCCAGCTCTCACCCCAGGGCTGGAGAAAACAGAACATGGCGAACCTGGCCCTGGCCCAGCAGGGATTCATGGATATGGTGGACGCGCGGGAAAAACGCATCCATGGCGAACGGCTGCGGGAAAACCAACTGGCTCTGGGAGAACGGCTTGGCGGACACTCACCGTATGCGTTCTGGCTCCAGGAACCGTTAGGAGAGGTCATGATCCAAGTCCAAACCACCGCCCATGCCCAGACCGTCGCCGACCTCGGCGTCCTCGCCTGCGCCCTGGAACGCCACCGCCTCGCCACGGGTGCCATGCCAGAGTCACTTGATGCTTTGGTTCCGAAGTATTGCGACAAGCTCCCGCACCAGGTCGTCAACGGCAACTCCTTCCACTACCGCGTGGAAAAGGACGGCGGGGCGACTGTCTGGTCCGAGGGTTGGAATCTCAGTGACGATGGGGGTAAGATCAGTCCCTACGAGGGTTTTTCCAGCCATGGGGCCGATGACTGGGGCTGGCGTATCCCCGGCCACCGGGCGAAGTGAGCCCGCGCCCTTTGCCTCCGTTGGTTTCTCCTCGGTGACTGGAAGTTCGCCCTGGGTCCATGACCCGGCCGAGTAGGAGACAGGCCCCGGATTCTCGTCATGCAGGGTGGTCTCAGCAAGGGAGCAAAGGGAGCGAAGAAGGCAGTAAACCGCTCTCTCGGGTTTTGCTTTCTTCACTCCCTTGGTGAGACCAAAACCGAATGTCTCGGGGAGCCATGGTTCAAGCTTTCGCGATCGAACCTTGGCACTCGAACCGAGCGCGTGCCCGTCGCACGGTTGGGTCCTTCTCACTCCGGATCGGCGGCGACCTGTTTTCGCAGGATGGTGACCTCCACATCGTTGGGCTGTTTGGCACCCGGGGCGGAACGTCCGTTGGCGATAAGGGTGTCGAGGAGGGCTTTCATTTCGGCCACGCGGGCCGGTTCCCGGGCCGCGAGGTTACGGGTTTCCCCGAGGTCGTCGGTCAGGTGGTAGAGCTGGGTTTCATCGGCGGGTCTCGCGCCTTTGCCGGTTGCGGGGGCGGGGATGAGTTTCCAAGGGCCGACCCGCAGGCCGGGGGTGCCGTTGGAGGCGCAGCTGATGGCGTTGTCGCGGATCGGTTGGTCCGCACCTTTGAGCAGGGGAAGGAAACTGAAACTGTCTTCGCCGGCGTTGTCGGGAAGTTTCGCGCCCCAGATGTCGGCCAGAGTGGCCATGAGGTCGGCGTGGTGGACGAGCTGGGCGGAGACGGTCCCGGGTTTGACCACGGCGGGCCAGCGGACGAGGAAGGGCATGCGGTGGCCGCCTTCGTAAACCTGGGTTTTGTAACCGCGCAACGGGCCGCTGGGGAAGTGGCCGCGGGCCTCCAGCTGTTTGGCTCCGGCGTAGGCGGCGAACCCGTTGTCGCTGGTGAAGAGGACGAGGGTGTTGTCGGCCTCGCCGGTTTTCTCGAGGGCGGCGAGGACGCGGCCGACGGCGGCGTCGGTTTCCATGATGAGGTCGGCGCAGTCGTTATCGAGGCCGCTTTTACCCTTCCATTCGCCGTTCACGGCCAGCGGGGTGTGCGGGGTGGTGAGGGCGAGGTAGAGGAGGAAGGGTTCGGGTTGGGCGGCGGCTTCGGTGACGACCTGTTCGGCGCGGGAGATGAGGCCGGGAAGGATGTTTTCCAGTTTCCAGCCGGTGAGGGCGGGTCCCTGTTTGCTGGCGAGGTTTTTGCGGGTGAGGTCCTGGGCGGGAAGAAAGGCGTCGGGAAGGCCAAGTGTCCTGTTGTTTTCAATGAAGCAGTAGGGCGGCCAGTTGGGCACGTCGGTGCCGAAGTAGGATTCGAAGCCGCGTGTGGTGGGACCACCTCCGAGGGTTTGACTGAAGACGGTTTTCCAAGCCGCGCGGTGGGCGTCGGTGGCCTCGGCGTCGGGTTTGGCGCCATCGCGAAAGTAGGGCCGCTGTTCGGGGGCGATGGGCCAGTCCCAGCCCAGGTGCCACTTGCCGACGGCGGCGGTGTGGTAGCCGTTCTGTTTGGCCAGGCCGGCGATGGTGAGGCGGTCGGGGGCGATGAGGGGCTTTTCCCAGAGCCCGACGATGCCGGTCTGGAGGCGGGTGCGCCAGTGGTAGCGTCCGGTCAGAAGGGTGTAGCGCGACGGTGAGCAGACGCCGGAGGAGGAGTGGGCGTCGGTGAAACGGAGGCCCTGGGAGGCCAGTTTGTCGAGCTGGGGCGTGGGGATTTTGCCACGTTCGGGGTTGTAGCAGCGCAGGTCGCCGTAGCCGAGGTCGTCGGCGAGAATGACGAGGATGTTGGGTTTCGCCGGGGGAGTTTCGGCAGCGGGGGAAACACCGGTCAAGAGGGTGAGGGAAACGGTCAGAGTGGGGATGATATTCGGTGTCATGGGGGTTTTCCAAACTGAGGGAGGGGGGGCGGCTGTGGGCAAGAAGGACCTGGAGTTGCCGAAGTAGGTGACGAGTTGCATGCGTAAAAAAGCCGGGAACCCGTGGGGGATTCCCGGCTGAAGTTGGGCCGAGCTGGGAATCAGGGCGTGACGGTGACCAGGATGCGGACGAAGCGGGGGGCTCCGGTGGTGATCGGGGTGTTGTCGCGGAGGGTGACGGTTTCGGTGCCGTCGAGGTTGTCCACGATGCTGATGGGGGTGAAGACTCCGGTCGGGGAGGTGAAATCGGGGCCGGAGCTGAACTGGGGGGTGAAAGTCACGTCCGTGGCGCCTTTGAGGCGGGTGTAAACGCAGCCGACGTAGTTCGAACCGGTGACGGGGACGGTGACGGCCTTGGGGAGGTTGGCCTTGGTGCCGTTCTTCGGGTTGGAGGCGAAGGCGTATTCCAGGGCGTTGATCAGGCCGTCGCCATCGGGGTCGGCCCCGGAGCCGGAGACGAGGGGATCGCCCTGCTCTTCGGGGCTGAAGTTGGCGGAGGTGAAGGCGGCCAGGGTGGGACCGGTGGGCTGGACCGTGAGGGAGCCGGTGCCGGTGAGGAGGCCGCCGGAGTTGGCCGAGGTGTAAACTCCGGGAGCCTGGGCCACGCCGTTGAGGACGAGGGAGGAGACGGTGTCGGTGCCGGAGAAGTTGAGGTTGAGAACAGCTCCCGAGGCGACGGTGACGGTGGAGGCGTCGGCGAAGTTGGCTCCCGAGACGGAGAGGGTGCCGGCGTTGACGGTGGTGTTGCCCGTGTAGGTGTTGGTTCCGGTGAGAGTCAGCATGCCCAGGCCTTCCTTGGTCAGACCGCCGCCGGTGGAGACGGGGTCGGTGAGAAGAGCCTGGGGGACGGTGATGTCATTGCCGGTGGCCACCTCGAATTTCGCCCCACCTGACTTGATGAAGGCGTTGTTCAGGCCGCTGAGGTAGGTCGTGCTGGTGGCGCGGGGTTTGAGAACGCCGCCGTTGAAGTAGAGGGTGGCGGTGGAGCCCGCACCGCGGACGGTGGGGAAGGCGGGAAGGGTGACGTCCGCGGTGCCCCCGATGGTGATGGTGGAGGTGTTGGTGCCGGCGGCCGACAGGAGGGTGAACTGGTTGGCTGAGAACGTGCCGCCGGTGAGGGAGAGGGTGGCGTTGATACCAGTGGAGCCGGCCGAGGCCGCGCCGCCAAGGGTGAGGATGCCCACATTGGCCGTGCCGCCCGTCTGGTTGAAGGCATTGGTGGTGTTGTTGGCCAAACTATCGGAGCGGCCGATTTCCAGAAGGGCATCACCGCCGCCTCCGCTCGCGGCAGTCATGTTGAGGATACCGGTGCCGCTGAGGTTGAAGGTGCCGCCACCGCTGTTGGGGCCGGGAGCGGGGTTGGAGTTGACCCCCAGCATGATTCCCCGGGTGGTGCTGGCATAGGTGGTGATGGACCCGCCGCTCATGTTGTAAACGCCCTGGTTGCCCACGGTGTTCTGGCCGACGAGAACGGCGTTCCCGCTCGTGAAGCTGATGGCACCGCCGCTCTGGTTGACCGTGCCGGTGGAGGCAGTGGTGGCTGAGTTGCTGATGTTCATGGCGTTGCCGGCGAGGGCATAGGTGCCATTGACGATGTTGAGGGTGGCATTCACTCCGGTGGTGCCGACCGAGATGACGCCGCTGGAGCCGGTGCGGGCCCCGGAGAGAGTCAGGGTCCCCTCGTTGACCGTGGTGTTGCCGGTGTAGGTATTCGCGCCGGCAAGTTCCCAGGTGCTGATGCCATTCTTCACCACGGCGACCGTGCCGGTGGTGCCGGTGGAGCCCGCGCCCTGATTGGCGATCACGCCGGTTACGATGTTGCCGGAGGCCGTGCCGGCGAGGGTGAGGGTGCTGCTGCTGGTGCCATTGTTTTGGTTGTTGTATCCGCCGAGGAAAAGTTTGGCCGAGGTGGGGTTAAAGGTCAGGTTGGTGCCCGTGCCGGTGACGCTTTGGAACGCGCTGGTGGCGAGGGAGTAGCCGTTGCCGCCGGTGACATTGACCGTCACGGCGTTGCCCACCGGGGTGGCGGCGGTGGTGGAGGTGCTGAGGACCTGGTTGGAGCCTGCCCCGGTGAGCCGGTTGACGTCGAGGGTGACGGTGGCGTTGTTGAGGGCTCCAATGCCATGGGTGCCGTTGAAAGTCACCGCGCTGTCGGCCCGGAGCTGAAGGGTGGAGCCGTTCCAGAGCTGGAGCTGGGAATTGGTCACCCCGGTGTTTCCGAGGGCATTGGCGGACTGTAACTGAAGGGTGGCGCCGTTGCCCACCAGGGTGTTTCCGGTCGCAGCCGAGTTGTTTCCGGTGAGGATGAGGGTCCCGGCGTTGGTCTGGACGGTGTTCCCGCTGCCGACGGTGGTGACGCCGGTGTAGGTGTTGTTGCCATTGAGGGTGACGGTGCCCGGGCCGGTTTTGACGAGGCCGACCACATCGGTGCCGTTGTTGGTGATGGCGGCGTTGACCGTCAGTGAGTTGACGAGGCTGTCGTTGATCAGGCCAAGGGTGGCGGCCGTGGCATTGGCCGTGTTGCCGGTGGTGAGGATGCCGTTGTTGGCGGAGGTCCCGATGGCAAGGCCTCCGGCGACATCCGATTGCCAAATGTTTCCGCCGGTTTCATCGCCCACGGAAAGGGTGTTTCCGGCGAGATCCACGGTGGTGAGCCCGCCATTGGCATTGGCGAAGAGAGAGCCGATGAGGTTGGTCGGTGAAACCGCCAGGGTGACATTCCCGGAAGTGCCGCCTTCGGTGATACGGACCTGGCTGGCAATTCCGTTGGGAATGATGCCTCCGTTGCGGGTGATGTCGTTGTAACCGGTGAAGGCGACGATGAAGCCGTCGGCACCACCCGTTGAATTGGTTCCATAAACGTAGGAGGAACCATTCCAGACACGGGCCCAGGGGAGAATTCCGTTGCTGTTGGCGTTGTCCGTGGTGGCGATATTTTCAGAACCAAAGAGGACGAGGGCACCCGCATTGGCGGTGACCGTGTTCATTTGGAGAACTCCGCTGGTGGCGGTGACCGAGCTGGTGGTGCCTGCGGTGAGGGTGGTGGAACCGACGATCTCGGAGTGGGTGCCGCCGGTGAGCTCAAGCGTGCCACCGCCGAGGGTGAGGACGGCGGCGTCGGGGAGTTTGGAGGTGTCGTTGGTCCCGTAGTCGAGGCGAAGGGTGCCACCGCTGACGGTCGTGGCTCCGGTGGCGGCACTGGTGCCGGAGATGATGAGGGTGCCGCTGCTGACCGTGGTGGTTCCGGTGTAAGTGTTTGTCCCTGAAAGGGTCCATGTGCTGGTGTTGGATTTTGTGACGCTTAGGGTGCCGACACTGTTAGCGAGGGGGCCGGCGATGGAGTTGCCCGAACTGGTGCCGCCGAGGTTGAGGGTTTTGGCCAGGGCGTTGGTGGCGATGTTGACACCACCGGGGATGGCGATGGTGGCCGTGGTGGGGTTCAGGGTGGAAGTGCCCGTGGTTCCGGCGGTGTAATTGACTGAGCCAATCGAAAGCTGGGGGATGCCGGAGGTGACGTTTGCCCCGGCCGTGAACGACATGGTGTTGTTGCCCAGGTTAAGCGAGAGGAAGGAGTGGTTCACCGCGGCGCCGGGGGTGGCACGGTTGAGCACAAAACTGGATGGGTTGTTGGAACTGAGGGAGATCGGGTAGCCGGAAAAAGAGGTGTCGGTGGCTATTTCCAGCGCGGCGCTTCCGTTGGTGGAAAGGGTGGTCAGGTTGGCGGTGGAACCGAGGCCGGAGGGGTGGGCGACGACGGTGGTGCCACCGTTCAAAGTGACCCCGCCAGTGAAGGAGTTGTTACCGGAGAGGACCAGGGTGCCAGCGGTCATGGAGATACCGCCGGTGAAGGAATTGTTGCCGGAGAGAATCCACGTGCCCGTGCCGGCCTTGGTCAGGGCCGAGCCTGGGGCGGTGAAGGTGATGGCCTGGCCCGAAGTTCCGGCGGCATTGGTGACAGCCGAAAGCCCGATGGTGAAGGGTGCGGCCGCGCCGGTGATGCTGGTCACCCGTTGGCTTCCCGTGATACCGGTGCCCGAGACGGTGGCGCCGATGACGATGCCAGTGACGGAGTTGACGGTGATGGACGCGGCGGACGCGGCAAAAGCGGCGGCGGCGGTGGTGGAGAGGCTGGCCCCGTTGTTAAAGAGATTGCCGATGGCACCGGAAATCTCACCCGAGCCCGCAGTGGAGCCCTGGAGGGTAAGCGTTTTGCCGCCCACACCGGTGGCGGTGAGGGCGGAAGTGAATTTGAGCAGACCGGTGCCGGAATGGGTGAGAGTGGGATTGCCGATGCTGGAGGAAAGGTTGAGGACGCGGTCGGTGGTTTCCCCGGTTCCGGAGTAAACCAGGGTCGCGGCGTTGACACCGCTGCCGAGGTCAAGGGTGCCGTCGGCCACGGTGGCGGGGGCGCCAAGGGAGCTGGCGGCGAGCAGCGGGGAACCGCCGTTGACGCTGTTAAAGGAGGAGATGTTGAGCTGGGCCGCGCCGGCGGCTCCGAGGGAGGTTTTTCCGGTGTAGGTGTTGGCGGAGCCGAGGGTGTAAGTGCCGCGGGCGGCGCTGAGGATGATCGTGCCCGCGCCGCCGCCAATGACGCCGTTGATCGTGCCGCCCACGGTGGAGTTGGCGGTGCCGAGGGTCAGCGTCTGGGAGCCGGCCGCGCCACTGGAAATGTTGCCATTGATGGTTCCGCCTTCGCCACCCACGGTGGAGCTACCGGCTAGGGTGATGTTGGAGTTGAGTGTGCTGCCCAAGCGGAGAGCGCCGCGGGTTTCACTGTTTCCGGTGCCGGTGAGGCTAAGTGAGCCGAAAGTGGCTGCGGTTGAGTTGACATAGACCTGGTTGCCGGAATCAACGACGACGGCGGTGTTCGGGGCGTTGACGCCGCTCACGTTCCATTTGTCTCCCGTGGCACCTGCTCCGGTCACTTGGAAGGTGCCGGTGAAGGCTGTGCCGAGGTTGGGCACGGTGGTGTTGCGGGCGGTGGTGCCGGCGGCGAAGTTGAGTTTGACGAGACCCGAACCGGACAGGGTGTTCGCGATGGAAGGTGTGCTGTTGATCGTGTTGGTGTTGTTCAGGACCAGGGTGGAGCCAGTCGCGACCGAGATGGGGCCCGAACCGACGGGGTTGACGGACTGGCTGAAGCTGACGCTGAGGGTGCCGCCGGAAACGATGGTG
>JANOBW010000228.1:0-3629 GCA_031411855.1 Opitutia bacterium | reverse complement strand
ACCGCCTCGAACTCGCCCGCAAAATGGGCGCGACCCGTGTCGTGGATGTCTCCAAGGAAAAACTCTCCGACGTGCAGCACGAACTCGGCCTCAAGGAGGGCTTCGACGTGGGCCTGGAAATGTCCGGCTCCATCCACGCCTTCAACGACATGATCAACAACATGGTCAACGGCGGCCGCATCGCCCTCCTCGGCATCCTCCCTTCCAACGGCGCCATAGACTGGTCCAAGGTCATCTTCAAAGGCCTGATGCTCAAGGGCATCTACGGCCGCGAAATGTATGAGACCTGGCACAAGATGACGGCCATGCTCCGCAGCGGCCTCGACATCTCCACCGTCTTCACCCACGAGTTCGCCTACGAGGATTACGAACAGGGCTTCCAGGCCATGATTTCCGGCAACTCCGGCAAAGTCGTGCTGCATTGGAGCTGAACGCGCGTCGCGGCACCGCCGCGAAATCCCCAAATCCCAATCCCCAAGTTCCAAAGAAACTCCAAATTCCAATCATCAAAACAACCCAGTCCCTGTCTCCCACCCTTTGAAGATTGAAGCTTCTTTGGGTCTTGGTGATTGGGGCTTGGGGATTCTTAAATCCATGTCTTACAAAACTTTTCAACCTTCAGTCCAACAACGCCTCACCGACATCCGCGCCGCCTCGCTCTACAAGGAGGAGCGCGTCATCGGTTCGCCGCAGTCGGCCCATCTCGTTCTGGCCGACGGCCGCAAGGTCCTCAACTTCTGCGCCAACAACTACCTGGGCCTGGCCGACAACCCCGAGGTCGTGCAGGCGGCCAAGGACGCCCTCGACACCTACGGCTTCGGCTGCGCCTCGGTCCGCTTCATCTGCGGCACCCAGACCATCCACAAACAGTTGGAGGACAAAATCTCCAGCTTCCTCGGCATGGAGGACACCATCCTTTACGCCGCCTGTTTCGATGCCAACGGCGGGCTCTTTGAAACCCTGCTGAAGGAGGGCGACGCCGTCATCTCCGACGAGCTCAACCACGCCTCCATCATTGACGGCATCCGCCTCTGCAAGGCCACCCGCTACCGCTACAAACACAACAACATGCAGGACCTGGAGGCGAAGCTCTCCGAGGCCCGCGCGGCCGGCGCCAAGCACGTCATGATCTTCACCGACGGCTCGTTCTCGATGGACGGCACCATCGCCGATCTGAAGAGCATCTGCGACCTGGCCGACCGCTTCGACGCCCTCGTCGCCTTCGACGACTGCCACTCCACCGGCTTCCTCGGCGCTCGCGGACGCGGCACCCACGAGCACTGCGGCGTGATGGACCGTGTGGACATCATCACCGGCACCCTCGGCAAGGCCATGAGCGGCGGCAGCGGCGGTTATACTTCGGGACGGAAGGAAATCATCGACCTCCTCCGCCAGCAGTCCCGTCCCTATCTGTTTTCCAACAGCATCGCCCCGGCCATCGCGGCCGGCGCGCTCAAGGCCTTTGAGATTCTCGAAGCCCACCCCGAGCTCGTGGCCCAGGTCCATGAAAACACCCGCTTCTGGCGCGAGGGCCTGACCAAGCTCGGCTTCAACATCCGCCCCGGCACCCACCCGATCACGCCCATCATGCTCGGCGAGGCCCGCCTGGCCCAGGAGTATTCCAAACGCCTTCTGGCCCACGGTGTTTACGCCATCGGTTTCTTCTACCCCGTGGTCCCGCAAAATACCGCCCGCATCCGCACTCAAATCTCCGCCGGCCACACCCGCCAGGACCTCGAGTTCGCCCTCGAAGCCTTCGCCAAGGTCCGCGCCGAAGTGGGTGCGTGAGGGCGGTCTTCCGCTTCATTCGGGGAAACCAAAGGGATCGGGGCAGCTTGCCCCGCTGTTTCGACTCGCACCAATCGCAACTGTGCAAGCTGCCCCGGCCCCTTTGGATAAGCTCATGCCAAGTCGGGAAACACAAACCAGCCTTGCCAATCATTTACTCCTACGTCCTAACTCCCTGTTATGCCCGCCCCCTCCGTAGCCTTGGCTCGTTCCACTGCGAGGAAATCTTAAGGCGCTTCACATCCTACCTCTACGATTGACGACCATGAAAGAAGCAGCCGCCCGCATCAAAATCAACAAGCTGCTCGAAGGCGCTGGTTGGCGATTTTTTGTGGATGCCAACGGACCGGCTAACATTCAACTCGAACCCCGCGTCACGCTGAAGTCGCAGGATCTTGAAGCCCTGGGGGAAAACTTTGAGAAAGCCAGCAAAGGCTACATTGACTTCCTTTTGCTCAACGAAAAGGGCTTCCCCTTCATCGTTCTGGAAGCCAAGTCCGAGGACAAAAGTCCCCTCGTGGGCAAGGAGCAGGCCCGCCGATACGCCAAATCACAAAACTGCCGCTTTGTCATCCTATCCAACGGCAACCTCCACTACTTCTGGGACCTCGAACGGGGAAACCCCTACGTCATCACCTCGTTCCCGACCCCCACCTCTGTCACTGGCTATCAAAAAAGCGTTCCCGATCCAAAACGCCTCATTGAGGAACAGGTGGGAGACGACTACGTGGTTCTCACCCAGCGTCCCAACTACGCTTCCGAAGCCGCCTGGAAAAACGAGGCCGAGCGCCCGCGCTTCATCGAACTCAACAGCCTCCGTTTCCTACGGCCGTATCAAAAGAAAGCCATTGTCGCCATCCAGCAGGCTGTCGCGAAGAACAACGACCGCTTCCTTCTCGAAATGGCCACCGGCACGGGGAAAACGCTTACCGCCGCCGCCATCATCAAGCTTTTCCTCCGCACCGGCAATGCCCGCCGCGTCCTCTTCCTCGTGGACCGTCTCGAACTCGAAGACCAGGCGCTCAAGGCCTTCAGAAAGGTTCTCGCGAATGATTACAAGAGTGTGATCTACAAAGAGAACCGCGACGACTGGAGGCATGCGGAGATTGTCGTCACCACCGTCCAATCCCTTCTCTTCAACAACAAGTATCGGCAGCTCTTCTGCCCCACCGACTTTGACCTCGTCATCTCTGACGAAGCCCACCGTTCCATCGGCGGCAATGCCCGCGCTGTCTTCGATTACTTCATCGGCTACAAACTGGGCCTCACCGCCACGCCACGGGATTACCTCAAGAAGTTCGTCAAGGACAAGCCCACGACCAAGGACCCGCGTGAGTTCGAGCGCCGCCTCCTGCTCGACACCTACCGCACCTTTGGCTGCGACGATGGCCAGCCCACCTTCCGCTACTCCCTGCTGGATGGCGTGAAGGAGGGTTTCCTCATCAACCCCACCGTCGTGGACGCCCGCAGCACGATCACCACCAAGCTTCTTTCCGAGTCCGGCTTTGTCGTCGAGTTCAAGGACGAGGAGGGTGACGACCAGAAGGAAACCTACCGGCAGCGGGAGTTTGAGAAGAAGTTTTTCTCGCCTGCCACCAACCAGCTCTTCTGCAAAATCTTTCTCGAAAACGCTCTGCGCGACCCCATCAGCGGCGAGATCGGCAAGTCCATCATCTTCGCCGTCAGCCAAAGCCACGCGGCTAAGCTTACCCAGGTTCTCAACGAGATGGCCGACCGCATGTTCCCCGGTAAATACCAGTCCGATTTCGCGGTGCAGGTCACTTCACAGGTGGACGGTGCCCAGCAGCACACCATCAATTTCACCAACAACAACCTTCTTG
>JANOBW010000227.1:0-7667 GCA_031411855.1 Opitutia bacterium | reverse complement strand
GTTTCGAGCCCATCGCCCCCTGGGTCCAGGTCCAATGGCTCCAGGAGGTCACCCTCCGCGAAGGCCAGGCCCGCTGGGTCCTCAACGTGGACACCTCGGTGGATAACTCAGGCGTCAAGTCGTTGACTCTCAACCTCCCGAAGGAACTCGAAGGCGTCCGCGCCACCGGCGATCTCGTGGCCGACGCCACCCAGACCCCCGGCTCGCCCGGCACCTGGGTCGTCCGTTTCACCCGCCGTGTCCTCGGCCGCGTCCAGTTTCAGGTCCAGGCCACCCTGCCCATGCCCGCCGGCGACGCCCCGCTCGCCCTCGTGGGTCCGGCCTTCCCCGACGCCTCGCAAAGCCGCGGCCACCTCGCCCTCCGCGCCGCCGGTCTCTATGAGGTTTCCGCCACTCCTGATTCCGCCAGCCTCCAGCCCGCCGAATGGCCCGGCCTCTCCGAAAGCCTGCGCCGCGGTCTGGAAAGCGCCGCCCCCGCCTACACCCTCCGCGTCGTTGGCAACTCCTTCGGCCTCAACGCTTCCCTCCGCCGCCACGAGGCCGCCAAACTCCCGCCCGCCCGGGTTCGTTCGGCCCAGCTCATGACCGCCCTCTCGCCCGACGGAGCGGCCCTCACCTTGGTCAACTGGGAACTCGACCTGCGCGCCCGCCAGACGCTCCGCCTCCGCCTCCCCGAAGGCGCAACCTTTTGGGGCGCATGGGCTAACAACCAAAGCGCCGCCCCGGCCCGCGAGGGCGACCTGTGGCTCATCGCCGTGGCCCCCTCGCCCCTGGCCGACCAGCCCGCCATCCTTGAAGTCCTCTACGCCCAGCCCAGCACCGGCAAACGCATCAAGCTCCAGGCCCCCTTCCTCGACGCCCCGCAGGACCACATCACCTGGGACCTCCGCCTTCCCAATGGCCAGGTGCTCCGCCAGTGGGAAGGAGCGCTAGACCGCGCCGCCGGCCCCGTTGGCCAGCCTGTCGCCGATGTCGGCTGGAGCGGTTACCTGCGCAATTCCAGCTCCCGCCAGCAGGCCCTCGAAAACCAGGCCAAGCAGTTCTACGCCCTCGGCAACCAACTCTGGGGTGCCGGCGACCAGCAGCAGGCCCGCGTCCTTCTCGACAACGCCCGCAACTATGCCTCTCAGGACGCCGCCTTCAACGAGGACGCCCGTGTGCAATACAACAACATCGTGGTGGACCAGGCCCTCAACGGCATCGCCCGCCGCCGGGGCTTTCAGAATTCGGTGCAAGTGGCCGGTGCCAGCCAGGTCGCCATTCCCCAGGCCCAGCAGGAGGACGTGAACAAATACACCAAGCAGGCCCTCAAGGACGCCAACGCCAAGCTGAGCGACGACAACGACCGCCGCGTCGCGGAAAAACTCGTCGCACGCCAGGAGGCCGCCGCCACCCCGCACACCGCGCTGCGTCCCGAGCTGCCCCAGGGCGGCGAGCAGATCCGCTTCCAACGCTCCCTCCAGGTCGGCGGCTCCGCCCCCCTCGCCCTCGATATCGAGCTGGCCGACGCCCCCACCCTCACCGAACGCCCCTGGCTCATCGGAGCCAGCGCCCTAGCCGCCCTGGGCCTCGTGATGGCCGGCTGGATCGCCCGCAAACCGCTGCGGTTCTGAAATCGCAAAGAGAGCGAAGCGAGAAGGCTGAGGTTTGCTGCCCGTCGTAGTGCGCGCGGTCGAAGCCCTCCATCGGGCAGACGTCGAGGCCGAGCAGGGCGGCGCTGGTGGGAGGTTGCCGAGGGCGATATAGGTCTGGTTGCGGGCCCAGGCATCGCGGGCCTCTTCATCCTGACTCTGCACAATGCCGCCAACGAGCATGTTGCGAAACGGCGCGAGTGATTCAAGGGAAACACCCCGGGTCTCGGCGGTGTGTGCGATGAAGGCGTCCACGTCGGCCTCGCTGAAGTTTTTCTTCGCGGCGAAGACGACCAGATGCGACGCGTCGGTGATTTGGGGCTGACTGTAGGAAGCGGGGAGCAGTTTCGCCCGCACAGCCGGGTCCGTCACCACGATGAACTTCCACGGCTGCAACCCGCCGCTGGAGGGCGTGAGCCGCAGCGCCTCCTCAAGAGCGGCCCAGTCGCCGGAGTTGATCTTTCGGCTGGGATCGAACTGTTTGGTGGCGTAGCGCCAGCTCAGCTGTTCGAGAAGTTGCCGGGGTGGGATGGTATTCATGACATGGAAGGGATTGATGATGAAGGAGATTGAAAACTCAGGGACGAGGGGCGGCCCCGGCGACACTGAGCGAGAGGTGGATGGTCTCGGCGACTTTGTCCGTCATTTGGCCGGGTTGGAGGTCGAAATCACTGCGGTTGATCTCGAAGCTGGCGCGGAGGACGAGCAGATCGCCCTTCAGTTTGGGATCGCCGAGGCGGGCGCCGAGTTTGTCAGGCAGGTGCGTGAAAGAGACGGGGACGGTGGTTTCCTTGGTGATGCCTTTGACGGTGAGCTTGCCGGTGACATCGGCGAGGATCTGGGCGTCCTTCTTCCGGACGTTGGCGAACGAGACGGCCTCGAAGGTGATGGCCGGATGCCTGGCCGCATCGAGCCACTTGGCGCTGCGCAAGTGCTCGCCCATGAGCGGGTTGCCGACGGTGAGGGAGGCGGTGTCGAGGACGATGCGCCCGGTGGTGGCCTCGGGTTTGCCGGCGTCGAAGGAGATCGAGCCGCTGAGGCCGGTGGCGGTGCCGGTGATGGACTCAAGCGGGGCGTCGAGCTTGAACTGGACGTTGTTGACGCCTTTGGGGTCCTTGAAGTCGAACGACTGCGGGGCGGCCTGGACGGCGGTATGGGCGGCGGCGCTGAGCGCGGCGGCGGCGAGGAGGGAGGTGCGGAGGGAGGTTTTCATGGTGCGGAGGAAAAAGGTGTGAGGAAAAAGGAGGGGACTTAGCTCCGAGCGGAGGGGCGGCGTCCCAGGAGAAAACCGAGCCCACCGAGAGTGGAGGCGGCGAGGAGGCCGAGGGCGGGGATTTCCACCCCGGCGACGAAGCCGTCGTGGCGGACCGGATAATTGATGCCGGTGATCTCGTCGGTTTTCATTTCGACGGTGCTGGTCTGGGTCCAACCCCGGTGGGAACCGGTGGCGATCCAGACCGAGAGGGCGCTGAGCAAGGCGATGGCGGCGAAGGCCTTGAGCAGAAGGGAGAGTTTGTTTTTCATGGTGCCGACATCCTATCAGAAACCGGCTTCCCTGGCCAATGCGCTGACAGGCTTGCCGTCATGCGTTTCCCGCATAACCCTCCCTGCATGAACCTGGATCCGATACGGACGCTTTTCATGGTGGTGGAGCAGGGCAGCCTGAACAAGGCGGCCGAACGCCTGCGCCTTTCCCAGTCCACGCTGACCCGCCAGATTCAGGCGCTGGAGGCCGATCTGGGCGGGCTGCTGCTGGAGCGGACCCCCGGCGGGGTGTCTCCGACCGCGCTCGGGCACGCGCTGCTGGAGGGTATGAGGCCCGTCCTCACAAACTTTGACGAAGTCGTGGAGGATATGCGCAAGCGGGCCCGGGGCCAGAGCGGAAGCCTGCGGATCGGCTACCTCGCGTCGGCGGCACCCGGCTACCTGCTGAACTCCCTGTCGGTGTTGCGGCAGGCCCACCCCGAGGTGAAGGTCAGGCTGCTCGACCTTTCGCCCGGCGAGCAGATCACGGCGCTGCGCAAAGGAGAGATTGATGTCGCCCTGCTGGGAAGCGCCGGGTCGTTTCTGGCCCGGGAGTTTCACGTCCGCCGTGTGGCCAGCATGCCTGTCATCGTGGCGCTGGCCGAGCAAAACCCTCTGGCAAAACAGGTTACGCTTCGCCTGGCCGATTTGAAAACGGAACTTTTTGTCGGCGCGCTTGAGGCCGACATGCCGGGCCACAACCAGTGGGTCACACAGCTTTGCCGGCGGTCCGGCTTCCGGCCGCGCTTCGTCCTGGATTCGGAAAGCCTGGCCCACGGTCTCTCCACGATTGTGACGGAAGGAGCGGTCTCCCTGATGCCGGAGTATATCGGGAAAACGCAGGTCCCGGGCGTGGTTTTCCGACCCTTGCGGGGCTCGTCCGCCACCTGGGATCTGATGGTGGCCTGGCAGCGCGGGAAAGTGCCGACGCCGCTGCGTTCCCTGCTGGACTCCCTGCTCGCGAAACCGGCGTGAGGGGCACTAGCGGCCCGAGCCGGTTGACGGCGTCAGCGAAGGCGGAGCGGCTTCCACCGCGCTTCCCCAGCTGGGGTTTGGTTTCGGGCCCATCTCGAAAACGAATTTCCCGCCGTTGACGATGTCAGCGTGGCTGAACCAGGGTTTGTTCCAGGGCTTGCCGTTCAACGTGGCGGATTGGATGTAGGGATTCTGCTCGGAGTTGTGGTTGGCCTGAAGGATGAGGTCCTTGTTGTTGCCCAGGTGCAGGGTGACCTCGTCAAAGAGGGGACTTCCGATCACATAGTTCGGACTCGAAGGATCAACCGTGTAGAAACCCATCGCGCTGAGCACATACCAAGCGGATGTGGCCCCTTGGTCATCCATGCCCGGAAAGGCCAGGCCGTAGGTGTCACTGCCATACATGAGGCGAAGGATGTTGCGGACCAGGGCCTGCGTCTTCCAAGGCTGGCCGGCGTAGGCGTAATAATACGGGGCCTGCTGGTCCGGCTGGTTGCCCTGGCAATACAGGCCGATCATGCCGGTGACATCGCGGGCGATCCCTTTGGGCGTGTAGGGGGTGGTGAAAAACGTGTCGAGTTGCTTGAGGAAGTTTTCCCGGCCCCCCAACAGCTTGATCAGACCCTCCACATCGTGCGGCACCAGCCACAGAGTTTGCCAGCCTGATGCCTCCTTCATCATGAAGTTATAATAGGGCTCGAAGGGATCAAACGGGGTGATCCACGAACCATCGACGTTTCGTCCCCGCATGAAACCGGTCACCGGGTCGAACACCTTGGTGTAGTTGCGGGCGCGGGCAAGGAACAGGTTGTAGTCCTCCGTTTTGCCGAGTTTCTTGGCATAGAGGGCCAGGGCGTAATCGCTCCAGCAGTATTCCAAGGTCTTGGCCACCCCCGCATTGCCATCGGCGTTGGGCGGGCTCGGGTGTTCCACCTTGGGGTCGTGGACCCAGCCTTTTTCCAGATATTCGGCCAGGTTGCCGCGCGGCCCCTTGGGGTCCATGGCGTTCTTGCGCAGGTATTCGTAAACGGAGGCGTAGTCGAAGGGCAGGCCTCGTTCCCAGTCGCCCAGATACATGAGGACGGCGTTGTCGCCGTGAAAGGAGGTGTGCATGAAGCCCGATTCCTTGGCCATTTCCAGATGGGTGCGCAGGATGTTCACCTTCACCTCGGGCTCGATCAGGGTGAGCAGCACGATCTGGTTGCGACCCGTGTCCCACAGGGCGATCGGGCTGTAGCGGTCATACTCGGCGGTGCGCCCTTCCTGGTCGCGGCCGCGCAGGGGGGCTCCCTTTTTCGTGATCATCCGGGGCGTGAGCAGGGAGTGATACAGCGTGGAGTAAAACATCTCCCGCTGCTTCTCGGTGCCGCCCTTGACCTCGATCAGGTTCAGCTTCTCAGCCCAGGCCGCCTTGGCCGTCTGGTGGACTTCGGCAAAGTTTTTCGGCTCCGCATCCAGTTGTTGCTGAGCGGTTTCAAATGACCGGCCTCCGGTGACGCGGACCAGGATTTGCTCACCCGCCGTGGTGGCAAATTCCAGATAGGCCCCCGCGTAACTGCCCGAGGTGGACCGCGAGTCGGCGAAGATGGCATCGTCCCGGCGGACGCGTCCGCCTTCCAGCCGCGGCTGGTTTTGGCGGAAGGTGCCGAAGACTTGGAACGGTTTGGAAAACTCCGCCACAAAACTGCGTCCCCCGCGCTGGCGGCCGCGCACCACCCGATCCCCGACGATCTCGATGCTGTTGTCGCCCGCGCCCAGGTCCATCAGCACCGTGCCGCGTTCGGTTTGTGGAAACGTGAAACGGTAATAGCCGGTGCGCTCCGTGGTGGTCAGTTCGGTCCGAATCCCGGTGTCGGGGAAAAACACCGAGTAATAACCCGGGGAGGCCTTTTCCGTCGTCTTGTCATAGGGTGAGGCATAGGCGCGGTCGGGCGGGACATTCCAGTCGCCCACCACGGGCATGATGGTAAGGCCCGGCATGGGAGCGGAAAACCCCAGCATCGTCCGCCGCGCATGCACATAGGGATAAATGATGCCGTGGTTGCCCGCCGCCTCGGTCAGGTCCTTGTTGATGGGGCCCAGGATGATGTCGCGATGGGGCAGGGCCGGCCCCGGATAGGTGAAACCCGTGTAGGCTTCCTCCCCGCGCGGCGGCGCGTTGCCCCGCAGTTTGGGATCATCGAGCGACGCCGTGCCGACCAGCGGATTCGCGGACTCCACCGGGGTGGCGGCCATCAGGGATCCGGCGGCGGAGAGACCAAGGAGAAGCAGGGGAAACAGCCGGTGGGTGGCGGGATTTGGCATCAGGGTGTTGAAGTGGGACACCCTGCCGGACACCACTTTCATTCCTGAGGTCCCAGCCGTGGGAAGATCGCCACCTGTCGGTTGGTTTTTGGCCTGAGGCAAAGGGTAAGGCCAAACCGAAGGTAGGCACGCAGCCATTCTTTCGGCTCACGGCGCAGTGCCCGACAACCCCCGCGCGAATTCATCCCTTGGGTTTGGCAAAGACCGACCGAAACGCACGCATCACCTTCTCGTCGAAGGGTTTGGACATCAACTCCACCGGCGAACGCCCGTGGCGGCAGGTCGCCGCCACGGCCCAGGCCAGCAGGACCACAAACACCACCGTGTTGGGCCAGGCGTGGAGTTTCCATTGGCCGTCCCATTGGAACTCCCGGTCGGAAAAAGGCCAGAGATAATACAGGGGCCAGGGTGAACCTTCCGGACCGCGCCCGCTGACCAGGTCGGCCAGGAGATGCAGATGGAAACAGACCCAGGCCCACACCCCGATTTTCACCCTCCGGCAGGCAACCGCCGCCAGCAGCGCAAAGACGACAGGCAACAGGAAGTTATGCCCGAGACGATGGTGCCAGTCGAGATACAGCGTGGTGCGGTCGGTGCAGATATCCACCAACAACCCGAGCCCGTCGAGATCGGGAATGACCCCGGCCCAGGCGATCCAGCGCCGCTCTTTCACTTCGGGAGTCACCAACCGGGCCAGATGCCAACTGAGGAGGAAATGGGTGGGGATGGTCATGAGAGACGCGATGGGTGAGGCGGTGGAAGGGTTGTGGCTGTGAAGCGGAGGCGAGGCGGAGAAAGCACCAAGCTCCAAACCCCAAGCACCAAAGAAACTTCAAGCTCCAAGCGCCAACCATGAACCACGGATTGTATGAATGACGCGGAGCACCGGTGATTCGCAGCAGGTTTTTCAAAAAATCACCCTTGACCACAGGCAACTCTGCGACACAAAGTGACTTCATGGAAACGAACCAGGCCGAGGAAAACCTCCACGTCATCCGCACCATCATGGAACGCGCCGCCATCTACCGGCGGAGACTTGGTCCGATCATGCTGTGCGCCGGATTGACTGGTGTTATCCTCGGCATCGGCGGTTTCGTCGCGAAGCTCAATACTCCTCGACCCTTTTTAATCCTGTGGTCTTTGGCAGCTTTATGGCTGGCTGGTTTTGCTCTGTATTTGAATCGTCGCGAAGGCCTTAAAAAGGGCGAGCCCCTGTTTACATCCTCCCTCAAG
>JANOBW010000226.1:0-2689 GCA_031411855.1 Opitutia bacterium | reverse complement strand
CGGGCCGTCATGGCGTCGCGGTTGAGGAGGTCGAGGCCGGGGAGGTCGGCGGGGACTGTGGCGCCGGCGAGCTTCAGGATGGTGGGGGCGAAGTCCACGATGGAGGCGAGGGTCCGGTCGTCGCGCTGCGGTTTCACCTGGCCGGGCCAGCGGACAAACATGGGGGTGCGGATGCCGAGTTCGTAGGGGGAGAGTTTGGCGCGGTCGTGTTTTTGGGCGTAGGAGGCGTCCCAGCCGTTGTCGGCGAGGTAGAGGACGACGGTGTTTTCCGCGAGGTTGTTCTTGGTCAGGTAGTTGTCGAGTTCGCCGAGGGTTTCGTCGAACCATTCAACCATGGCGTAGTAACTTTCGGCCTCCTTGGTCAGGCCCTTGCCTTGGTAGTGGGCGAGGAGGCGCTGGGGCGGGTTGTGGGGCTGGTGCGGCATCATGGGCGCATACCAGAGGAAGAAGGGTTTTTTCGCGGCGGTGGCGGTGGTGATGAAGTCGGTGACGGGTTTGATACCGGTGCGGCCGATGGTGAGGCCGGCGTCGCCGTGGCGTCCGGCGGTGTCGGTCATGCCGCTGGTGAAACCGACGTCCTGGTAGGTCACGTTCCAGAGTTTGCCGGTCTGCATGGTGAGGTAGCCGGCGTCGGTCAGGGCCTTGGGCAGCAGGAGCGGGTTACTGAGAAGCTGGTGGGCGAGGGGATCGCGTTTTTTGCCGTTGCCGGGCGGGATGGACCCGGGGGCGAGGTCGTTGCCGGTGATGCCGTGTTTGTGGGGGTATTGGCCGGTGAGGAGGCAGGCGAGGGAGGGCGAGCAGACGGGCATGACATAGCCCCGGGTGTAGAGGAGGCTTTGCCCGGCGAGGCGGTCGAGGTTGGGGGTGCTGACGTCCTTGTTGCCCATGAACCCGTAGTCGGGGAACCCTTGGTCATCGGAGATGATAAGGATGATGTTGGGCGGGGTGGCCGGGGCGGCGCTGGCGGAGGCGGGGGTTTCGGCCAGGCTGGCGCAGCCACCGAGAAGGGAGAGGGAAAGGAGGATGAGGAGGCGCATGGGTGGGGCAGACAAAGGATGAAGCAGGCGTGGGAGGGGAAGCGGGGCTAGTTGCCTGAGGGCGGGACTTTGGGGGTGAGGCGGGGGCCGGCCTTTTTGTTTTGGTCGAGGAGGGCCTTGAGTTCTTTGACGATCTCGGGGTGTTGGAAGTAGAGGTTGGTGGTTTCGCCGGGGTCGGTGTCGAGGTTATAGAGCTGGCCCGGGGCGGTGGGCGCGGTGTCGGGGAGGGCAAAGGGAACGAGTTCGCCTTTGGCGTAATTGTTCCCGCCGGAGCCGCGGTGGTCGAGATACTTCCAGGGGCCTTTGCGGATGGCGAGGGCGAGGCTGATGGTCTGGTGGAGGGTGAACTCGCGGACGGGTGTGCCGCCATCCCGGCCGAGGAGGACGGGGAGGAAGTTGATGCTGTCCTCGGCGGCGTTGTCGGGAAGTCTGGCCCCGGTGATGGCGGCGCAGGTGGCCATGAGGTCGGTCAGGCAGAGGGTCTGCCTGGTGGTGCTGGCGGCGGCGACCTTCCCGGGCCAGCGGACGAGGAAGGGCACGCGGTGGCCGCCCTCCCATTGGTCGCGTTTCACACCGCGCCAGGGGCGGGCGCCGTCGTGACCGTAGTCGGCGCGCATGCGGACGACGCTGGTGGTTTCGGGGCCGTTGTCGCTGGTGAAGATGACGAGCGTGTTGTCGGCCACGCCGAGTTTATCGAGGGTGGAGAGGAGTTCGCCGACGATGTGGTCGAGCTCGAAGAGGAAGTCGCCGTGGGGCCCGGCCTTGGTGCTGCCTTGGAACTGTGGCGCGGGAAAAGAGGGGAGGTGGGCGGCGGCCATCGAGTGGAGGAGGAAGAAGGGTTTCCCCGGATGCGTCCTCACATGGGATTCGAGGAACTCGCGGCTTTTGCGGAGGAAAACGAGGTCGAGCTCCTCGAGGTGGTAGTCCGGGGCGATCAGGCCCACGCGGTTGTCATGGGCGTAGGGGTGTTTGGGCAGGTTGGTTTTGTCGAGGATCGCGGTCGGGGGCACGGGCACGCGGTCGCCGTCAATGAAGGCGTAGAGGTAATCGGTGCCGGGGCAGCAGGCCGTGCCGAAAAACCGGTCGAAACCGCGGTGGATGGGGGAGTCCGGAATGGGCCGGGCGTAGTCTATCTGCCGCACGCCCTCGATGCCTCCCTGGGTGATGCGGCGGCCTTCCTGGTCGGAGAAACTGAGGCCCACGTGCCATTTGCCCATGAGGGCGGTGGTGTAGCCTTGGTCGCGGAGCAGGCCCGGCAGGGTGGGCTGGTCCGCGCGGATGAGGCAGGGGCCGCCGACCCCCTCGAAGACGCTCCGGTAGTTGATGCGAAAGGCCATCTGGCCCGTGAGCAGGCTGTAGCGCGAGGGCGTGCAGACGGTGGAGGGCGAGTGGGCGTCGGTGAAACGCATTCCCTGGCCGGCGAGTTTGTCGAGGTGCGGGGTGGGCACTTTGGATTCCGGGTTGTAACACCCGACATCACCATACCCGACATCATCGGCGAGGATGACGAGGATGTTGGGCAGGGAGGTCTCCGCCGAGGCTGCGGGAAGCCAGAGGGCGCAGAGCATCGTGGCGAGGCAGGTTTTTATCACAGGGGACGAGGGGGAGGGGATCGGGGATGGAGGTCGGGGGGATCTGGAGAGGTTGAAACC
>JANOBW010000225.1:0-8008 GCA_031411855.1 Opitutia bacterium | reverse complement strand
CGGCCGTTTCCTTGACGAACAGCGGCACCATCAGCGTCACCGCCGGGGGACAGGGCATTGACTGGGGCCTCATCACCACGGCGGCCAACACGCTGACCAATCAGTCCGGCGGCATCATCTCCACTGTCGGCGAGGACGCCGTCCGTCCCGGCCTGAACGGTCTCGTGACCAACGCGGGCTCGATCACCGCCACCCCGGCGGGGACCAACACCCCCACCGGCAGCGACGGCATCCAGGCCAACAACTCCGGGGTCACCGTCACCAACTCCGGCACCATCTCCGGCCGCCACGGCATCACCGGCGGCGTGGCCGGCTTCGCCATCTCGGTGAACAACAACGCCGGCACCATCTCCGGTGTGAACGGCTCGGGACTCAACATAGACGACCTCGGCTCGTCCGCCACGGTGACCAACGCCGCCGGGGCCACGATCCGGGGCGGCGTGCTCGCGGCCTCGGACAACGGCGACGGCGACGGTGTGGATAGTGACGGCGTCCTCACCCTCACCAACTCCGGCACCATCCTCGGCTACGGGGCCAAAGGGGTGGGCAGCGACACCCTTCCGAACAACGCCCAGGCCGTTTCCATCGGCGGCGGCACCATCGTCAACACCGCCACCGGACAGATCATCGGCAGCACCCTCCTGGCCGACGCCCCGAACGGCGACAGCACCCGGCGAGGAGAAGGCATCCTGGCCGACAACAGCTCCGGTCTGGACGCCATCGCCGCCACCTCCATCACGAACGACGGCCTCATCTGGGGCAAGACCGGCGCCGCCATCCGCCTCGTCGGCACCTTTGCCAACTCCATCACCAACAACGCCTCCGGCACCATCCGGGGCGCGGGCACCGGGGCCGCCATCCAGACCGGCAACGGCGACGACACCCTCACCAACTCCGGCACCATCATCGGCGACAACGGCCTGGCCGTGGACCTGCAAGGGGGCAACAACACCCTCAACATCCTCGGTGGCGCGGCCTCCGTCACCGGCGATATCAGCGGCGGCACCGGCGGCTCGAACTCGCTCGTCATCACCCCCGGAGCCGGAAACACCTTCGCCTATGCGGGAGCCCTCTCGAACTTCTCCTCCGCGCGGATCAACGCCGGCACCGTGATCCTCACCGGGGCAAACACTTACACCGGCACCACCACCATCTCCGCCGGCACCCTCCAGCTCGGCGTCGGAGGCGCGGTGGGATCGCTGTCGGGAGACATCGTCAACAACGGCACCCTTGCCTTCAGCCACTCGGACGACGCGAACATGACCGCCGCCATCTCCGGCAAAGGCGCGCTCATCAAGAACGGCGCCGGCACCCTCACTCTCTCCGGAAACAACTCCTACTCAGGTGGTTCCTCCGTGAATGGCGGGGTCCTCAAGGCCGGCTCGGCCTCGGCCTTCGGCTCGGGAGGCATTACCCTGAACACCGGGGCCACCCTCAACCTCAACGGGCTGAATCTCTCCAACCCCATCACCAACAACGGCGGCACGATAGTCGGCTCCTCCGGCTCGGCCACGGTTTCCCAGACCGGCGGCGCCATCACCGGCACCCTCGGCGGCCTCGTCACCGCCTCCGGCAGCGTCTCCGGCGCCGCCACCTTCACCGGCACCCTCAAAGGCACCGCCACCTTCACCGGGGCGATTAGGGTCGAGGGCACCCACGCCCCGGGAAACTCCCCGGGCCTCGAAACCTTCGCCGCCGGCCTCACCTACGGGGCCGCCTCCGTCCTGCAATGGGAGTTTGTCGGCAATACCCTCGCCACCCGTGGCACGGACTACGACGGCGTCAACGTGACCGGCGGCAATCTCACCGTCACGGCCGGAGCCGCCCTGCAACTGCTGGCCTCCACGGTGGACTACTCCGCCCTGGAGTGGGACGCCCCGCGCGTCTTCTCCGTCGTTGATTTTACCAGCGTTGGCACCGGCACGGGTAATTTCTCCCTCGATACCTCCGCCGCCGGAAGTTTCGCCGGCCAGGGTTCCTGGTCCGTCGCCAACACGTCCGGAGACATCCTTCTGACCTGGACCCCCGCCGTCCCCGAGCCCTCCACCTACGCCGCCCTCGCCGGCCTGGCGGTCCTGGGTCTCGCCGTCCGCCGCCGGCGCAACAAAGCCTGATCCCGCCAGAAACTTCCGCCTCACACCTTCAGCTCCGGCCTCACCCGCCGGGGCTTTTTTTACGCCCGATAAACCAACCCTCAGGCGTTGTCCAAAAATACCCCTCCCCACCGAAACCAACGAACCAGAGTGCGTTACCTCAAGGTGTTCATGACAGTTAATGGGGCTTAAATAGACAAAATTAAGAAAAATGGGTATTACTCACCCCAATCATACCCCCTTGGTTCACAGCCTGCTGAGGACTTCTTCAAACCAAACCAGGAATATCCCTCATGCGTCCCATCACTCGTCCTCTCCTCGCCGCACCTGTTGTTGCTTCATTTATTATCGTCTCTATCTCTGCCGGATTGAAAGCCCAAGTGGTGACCTTCAACACCGCTCTTAACACGACAGCTGCGCTTTCCATCGCGGCCACCTTTAACGCCACCCAGCAAGCCAGCGGTGTCAGCGGCACCCCAAGTCTGAGTCGGACTACTCTTACTAATACCACGGGCGCTGCTGGGTCGTTTTTTTCAAACGGAGCCAACATCACTAATACGCTTAACCTGGCCACGAATTATGTGGGATTCTCCGTCACCCCTTCAGCCGGGAACGTGATCCTCGCCACCGGAATCAACTGGACCAGCCAAGGCAGTGGCACTGCACCGAACAGCTACGCCACGGCCTACAGCACGGATGGTTTCACGACATCCACCCAGACCACTTTCACCGGAACCACAGCGACTAGCACTCAAACCCGTAATTTTGATATCGGGGACCTGATCACCAACGACGCACTCACCGTTCGGCTCTACAACTACGGGGCCACCTCAATCAGCAACGCCGTCTCGGCCACCGGCGGCTCCTTCCGCGTCATCACTCCCACCGTGACCGGCTCGACCGTGTCAACCGCGGCCGGAGCCATCGTCCTCGCGGCCAACACGGAAATTCGTAACAGCGGTGCCCTCTCTTTGGGTGGCGACATCTCGGGGGCTTTTGCCATCACCAAAAACGGGGCGGGCAATCTCACCCTTTCCGGTAATAACAGCTACAGCGGAGGCACCACCCTCAACGCGGGAACCACCACCGTTGGCCATCTCAGCGCTTTGGGCTCAAATTCCGTCACCCTCTCCGCCGGCGCCACCTTGAACCTCGGTGGCTTCGCCGTGGCCAACACCATCACGAACAACGGAGGCACGCTGTCGGGTGTGGCGGGAACCACCGCGGTGACCCAATCCGGCGGCACGGTTTCAGGTTCCGTGGGCGGTATCATCACCACCTCCGGCACCATCGCGGGAACCCCCACGTTCACCGGCACGCTCAAGGGCACGGCCTCGTTTACCGGAGCGGTCGTCATCCCCAACGGGGGCACCCTTTCCCCGGGCAACTCACCCGGCACCCTCACCTTCGCCGGCGGCCTCACCCTGGGCGGCGGGAACTACGTCTGGGAAGTCAACGACGCCAACGGCGCGGCCGGCACCAACTACGACACCTCTGTCGTCACCGGCGGCCTCACCCTCACCGCCACACCTCTCAATAAGCTTAATATCGTCGTCACCTCCCTCACGATCCTCAACAACAGTGGCGTTGTCATTGACTTCACCAACGGCTCACCCGGTCACACCTGGACTCTTGTTTCCACCACCACAGGTATCACAGGATTTGACCCTGCGGCCGTAAATATCGACCTGACCAACTTCGCCAATACCAACTTTGGTAGCGCCTATTGGAAAACCGAAGTGGCGGGCAACAACTTCAACCTCGTCTATGTCCCCGAGCCTTCGACCTACGCCGCCCTTGCCGGCCTGGCGGTCCTCGGTCTCGCCCTCCGCCGCCGGCGCAGCCACACCTGAAAGCCGCAGCTCTCCCAACCTCTTCGAAAGCCCCGGTCCATCCCGGGGCTTTTTTATGCCCTCCCCCGGCGGTCATCCTCGCCGTGCGCGGCACCCGCCCGCTCATTTCGTCGCCGGAGCCGTCGCCGGGGCGGCGGGCGGGGCCGGGGGTTTCACATATTCCAAAGCCCACAGGGCGTCACCCTTGGTCGGAGTGAACTCGACGCCGTTGGCCGTGGCACGGAGATAGTGGCCCGAGGCCTTGTTGCGCAGCCGGATCAGATCGCCATACATGTAGGCCTTGCCTTTGGTGTTCACATGGACCGGCTCCAGCGTCCAGGTGTAGGTCTCAGGCGCGGCCGTCTCCGGAAGATAACCCACACGATTGCCGGTAACCACCCCCAGCCGGGTGTTGGCCTGCTGGTCGGGCGGGAGCGATGAGGGGTCGGCCAGAAGCAGGATCAATTCCTTCCCGTCACCGTAAACGAGCCCGGCCAGCTGCGTCCCGATGGCCAGCACTTCGGCCCCTTCCACCGTGGGCGAGAGGGAGATGGACCTGATCTTGCCCTGGGCCGCCGGCTTGCCGAGATAGCCCCCGTCCGGAGCCGCCAGCTTGACGTGCGCCCCCATCGTGGGGAGCTTGGATTTGCCCATGTCTCCCGCCAGGGTGGCCAGGGAGTTGAGGGATTCGCATCCGCCCCAAAACAGGGAGGAGGCCAGGAGGGAAAGGGAAAGGATTTGGTTCATGGGGTGGTGAAGCGGGAAAGCCTCCATCAACAGGCGGGCCGCGCGGCGAGTCAAGAGAAGTTCAAACCTTCCTAAGTCTTCTCTCTGCATAAAGTTACGCATGGTTTTTTCCTGAAAACAGACCGGCGGAAATGCCTGCCGCACGTAGTCCCGGCCTTGGGCGTCATCAGGATTCGGCCACCCTCCCGTCCGCTTCACCCTTGCCGCAAGGTCATCCCGATGCCAACTGTTTGACATGCCCCGCCGCGTCTTCCCCCCCTTCCGTTTCCCCCGCCTTTTGACCGGAGCCACCTTTCTGGCCGCCCCCGCCCTCGCCACCGTCCCCTACGCCGTGGTCATCCACACCGCGGACCTCGCCGATCCGGCCTGGAAAGAGGTCGCCGACACCCTGGCGAAAAACCACCCCGGAGCCGTCCAGGTCGGATTTTCCGGTGACTGGGACAAAGTCCGCACCGCCCTGGCCGCCCAGCATCCCGCCCGGACCGCCTTTGTCCTGCCCCACCGCCGCGCCACCCGCGAGGCCGTGGCCGAAATCCACCGCCTGACCCGCGCCCTCGACGCCGATCCCTACGCCGACACCCTCTGGGGCATCGTCACCGGTCTCGACGCCACCGACGCCCTCGCCGCCTGCCAGACCAAGCCGCTCGTCATCCGCAAGGCCGCCGCCGGCACCGAGCTGGACCTCTCCCTCGTCGAACAGGGACGCTGGTTCTGCGAACTCAACAAAGGCAAGGGAGTCCACCGCGACCCGGGCGGGGAGACGGTCACGGAAACCGTCCCCTCCGACACCACCGCCGCCCTCGTCAACACCCTCAACGACTACCAGCCCGACCTCTTTGTCACCAGCGGCCACGCCACCGAGCGCAATTGGATGATCGGCTTCCGCTACAAAAACGGTTTCTTCAAATCCAAGGCCGGCCGGCTCTACGGCGAGGACACCGCCAAAAAGGCCTTCGACGTAAACTCCACGAATCCAAAGGTTTATCTCGCCGTCGGTAACTGCCTGATGGGGCACGTGGACGGCCCCGACGCCATGGCCCTGGCCTGGATGCACAGCGCCGGCGTCCGCCAGATGGTCGGCTACACCGTCGAGACCTGGTATGGCTACGCCGGCTGGGGCCTGCTGGACTATTTCGTCGAACAGCCCGGCCGCTACGACCTGGCCGAGGCCTTTTTCGCCAACCAGCACGCCCTGATCCACCGGCTGGAGACGGAGTTCGGCGGCAGCACCAAAGCGGAGTCAACATCCGCCTCCCAGGACGAGCAGGGCCTCCGCTACGACCGCGATGTGCTGGCTCTCTACGGCGACCCCGGCTGGGACACCCGCCTGGCCCCGGGGCCGCTCCGCTGGAAACAGACCCTGACGGAAAAGGACGGCCTCTGGACCTTTGAAGTCGAAGGTCTCGCGGGCGACAAAACCTTCCAGCCCGTCAACCTCAACGGGGCCCAGCGCGGCTTCCGCCCCATCGTCGCCTTCCTTCCCCACCCCCTGGGGCCCGTGGAAATCGTTGAAGGCCAAGCTCTTAAACCTGTCGTGGCCGACTCCTTCCTTTTGATCCCCAACCCCCGGACTCCCCCTGCGGGCGGAAAACTCCAGGTTTCGTTCCGAGAATTGTCGAAAAAGTGAGATTAGCATACAAAAATCCCTTTTATCATAACGCGATCTTGGCTCATTTTTAAACACAAGATAACGCAAAAAAGTGGCCCGTCGTATAAAAAATGACCGGCCGTTTTGTTAAGAAACAAACCACTGTCTTCCATAAGTTTAAGGCAATCAAAAACTTGTATGACCACCAGTCACTTGGTGCTTCTTGGCACAGGGGGTGCTGGTAACGCGGAGTCAAAATCTCCTCCGAGAACACTTGCTAAAAACGGAACATTAGTGTTTATTTCGGGTTTAAGTAAGAAGTCTCTTCCCACCATGAACTCCATCCACCATGCCGCTTCCCGATTCGTTCTGGGCGGTATCGCTGCCGCCGCCGGTCTGATCGCTCCCGAAGCCCAGGCCCGCACCAACGTCAGTGTCGGCATTTCACTCGGCACCTCCTGGCCCCACAGCCATCCGGCCCCCTACTGCGCGCCGGTGGTGCAACGCCCCTACTGCCCCCCTCCCCGCGGCTGTTTTGTGCGTGAGCTGCCCCGCTCCTGCGTCAGCGTCTCGTTCGGCCGCAGTGTCTATTACCGCTACGAAAACGTTTACTATCAGCCCTGCTCCACGGGTTACGTCGTGGTGGAGCCCCCTCCCCCCACCGTCATCTACACCAACCCGGCCCCCGTTTACCAGGTGGTGAATCCCGCCCCCGCCCCGGTCGTGGTGCAGGCTCCGGCTCCCGCCGCTCCCGACTATCACGCCATCTGGGTCGGCAACGTGGAATACGAGATCCGCGACGGCCAGTTCTTCCGCCGCACCTACGAGGGCTCCGTCTGGTCCGAGCCCCCCTTCGGAGCCATCACCTCGATGCTGCCTGTGGGTCACAAGTCCGTCTGGTTCAAGGAAGTGGAGTATTTCGAATGCGAAAGCACCTACTACCGGAAAACCCCCGAGGGCTACAAGGTGATCCCCGCTCCCTGGAAAAGCTGAGCGCGGGGTCCTCAACACATTCCAGCCCGCGGCCACAGACAGCTGCGGGCTTTTTTTGGCCCGGTGCCGGCGCGGGAGGTTTCAAAGCCGGCCGTGCGGGCCGAAAACACCAAAGGAGGCCGCCCGTGGCGGGCCCGACGCCGTGCGTTTTCAGCCTTCAGTTTCCTCTCTCCGGCAAGGAACTGAAATCCCCCGACCACGGTCTGGAAAACGGTTGCCAGTGACAGGGGTGCCCCCTGCCTTCGCCTCCCGCCTCCCCACCCACCGCTCCCCTCAAGTCTTCCCCGCCCAGCCCCGCCGCCACGCCCACCCTTTCCGACGAGGAACTCGTCACCCGCATCGGGGCCGCGCGCCAGGCCATGCTGGCGGAAATGCACAAGGTCATCGTCGGCCAGCACGAGGTTTTGGAACAGCTCATCTACGCCGTCCTCTGCCGCGGCCATTGCCTCCTCGAAGGGGTCCCCGGCCTGGCCAAGACCGTCATGGTGCAGACGCTGGCGTCCATCATGGACCTGAACTTCAAGCGCATCCAGTTCACGCCCGACCTCATGCCGGCCGACATCACCGGCACGGACATCATCCAGGAGGACCCAGCGACCGGCCGCCGCCAGTTTGAGTTCATGGCCGGCCCGCTCTTCACCAACCTGCTCCTGGCCGACGAAATCAACCGCACCCCGCCCAAGACCCAGGCCGCCCTGCTCGAGGCCATGCAGGAACGCCGGACCACCTGCCGGGGCCGCACCTACGACCTGCCC
>JANOBW010000224.1:0-7003 GCA_031411855.1 Opitutia bacterium | reverse complement strand
AACACGCCGTTGAGTTCCTGACGCTGCTCAGGGGTGAGGGGAAGAGGACTGATGGGGCGGGCCATGGTCCACTTTCACCCGCTTGTTTTGTATAGTCAATTCACAAACACTACACTAGCCCTTCTCGCGCTGGGTTCACTATGCCTCCTGAGACTGCGCCGAAAGTTGCGGTGACACTCTGACGTTCTGGATGTAATACCAAGAGCGCCTGCCCCCCTCACTTCACCATCGCGCCTTCCCGCTCGGGCAGAACGGGATGCGAGTAATAAAACGCGCTGTAGAGCGGATGCGGGGTCAGGTTGCCGAGGTTGTTTTGATAGAGTTTGCGGAGCGCCTGGATGAGGTCGGCCGGGCCGCCCATGGCCTTGTTGGCGAAGGCGTCGGCCTCAAACTCCTGCTTGCGGGAGAAGAAGGAGGAGACCGGGGTGGACCAAAACGTGACCACGCCGCTGGCCAGGGCGAAAATGAGAAGGACGGGGGCCAGGCCCGCGCCGGACCCGAAACCGAAGGCGGTCTTGAACCAGTCGGCGTGCAGAAGCAGGTCCACCAGCCAGAAGGCGAAGAGGGTCATGAAACCGGAAATGACGAGGCGGCGGGGGATGTGGCCGCAGCGGAAATGCCCGATCTCGTGGGCCAGGACGGCCTCCAACTCGCTGGGCGACAGTTGTTTCACCAGGGTGTCAAACAGCACGATCCGGCGGGCCTTCCCGAAGCCCATGAAAAAGGCGTTGGAGTGGGCCGAGCGTTTCGATCCGTCCATCATCAGGATGGTGTTGCAGGCAAAGCCGGTGCGGTTGGCCAGGGCGAGCAGACGGTCCCGCAAGGCGATGTCCTCCAGCGGGGCAAACTTGTGGAAGAGTTTCATGAGCCAGGCCCCGCCGACAAAGGCCATGAAGAGCATGAAGCCGAAAATCACCGCCCAGGCCCCCAGCCACCAGCAGGTTCCCAAGCTGGTGATCCAGAGCAGGATGGGAACCAGGATCAGGGTCAGCACCACCCCGAGGACCCACCCCTTGAGCAGGTCCGCCACCCACAGGCCCGGGGTCATTTTGTTGAAGCCATGTTTCTGCTCCAAAACAAAGTGGCTGTAGTAGTCGAAAACGAGGCCGGGCAGTCCCAGCGTCCAGAAGGTCAGGAAAAACACCAGGGCCTGCCCGAAGGTGCCGGCCGTCCAGGGGCCCAGGCCGCTCCAGAGTCCCCACACCTTGGCCAGACCGCCGGTGAGCAGCAGCAGGCCGAGAAAAGCGGCGTCCCAGACGTGGTTGACCAGCGCGAAACGGGCCTTGTCCTGGGTGTAGGCGTTGGACTTCCCATACGTCGCCTCATCCATCACCCCCGCGGCAAAGGCGGGGATTTTTCCGACGGCGGCCTGCGACGCCCTCAGGTTCAGCGCTTCCAGCACGATTTCGACGACTGCCTTGAGGAGCAGGAGGAGGAGAAAAATCAGGGCGGCTTGGGACATGTGTCCGGCAAGGCAAAGGAGGGAGGGCCGAATGACGAATGTTAAATGCAGCCATCCCGAACCGCCACGGTGGATCGGCGCCGCGACAACTGATGCAACCCACCCACCCGTTCGCGTGTTGTTTTCAGTTCAACCCCGCCGGCCATGGCACGTTTCCCAACTCTGCCCTGGCCCGGGGGCTCCCACCTGCGACACTTCCGCCCATGAAACCCTCACCCGCCACCCTTGCCGCCTCCGTAGTGGCTGTCGCCGCCCTCGGCCTGTTCGTCTGGCAGAGGGAAACTCACGAAATAGAAGTGGGCCAGCTCCAGGCCGCCGTGAAAAACTACGAGACCCTGGTGGAACGCATGCGGCGGGACCAGGCCGCCACACCGGATTCAGCAACGGAGGAGACGGCGGTGGCCAAACCATCGGCCGCCACCACCAAGCAGCGCAACCTGCGCGAGGTGCTGGCCCAGCACGACCCCGCCAGCCGCGTCCATGCCCTCCTGGAGTTTGTGGACGGTGTGCCCACCTCCGGCCTCACCGACGCCCTCAAACAGCTCCGGGAAGGAGCTCCCGAATGGGACCCCGAGGCCAAAATGGCCATCCATCTCCTGCTGACCCGCTGGGCCCGGGAAGCGCCCGAGGAGGCCCTGGCCGGTCTCCGCACCCTCAACCCCGGCAAACAGGGCGGCGACGCCATCAGCATCCTTTCCGGCATCGCCTCGCTTGACCCCAAGAAGGCGGCGGACTGGCTGGCCGATCCCGACAATCCCCTGCCCTCCTACCCGTTCATGGGCCTGTTTCTGGCCGGCAGCGTGGGCAAGGAATGGGTCCGCCAGGATCCCAACGCCGCCATGGCCTGGGCGCGAAATCTTCCCGACAACCAGCGCACCGGTGCCTACATCGGCCTCCTCGCCACCCTGGCCGGAAGCGACCCCGCCACCGCCGCCACCCTCGGCACCGAACTGGAGCCCGGCAAGGCCCGCCAGGACGCCATCGCCAACATCGCCAAGACCTGGGGCCGCCAGTCCCCCGAGGCGGCCATGGCCTGGGTGCAGACGTTGCAGGGCAAGGAACGCTCCGCCGCCCTCGGCGAGGCCCTCTCCAGCTGGGCGGAAAACCAGCCGGCCAAGGCCGCCACCTTCCTCGCCACCCTCGACCCCAAGGAGGTCACCGTGGAGCAGATGAAGGCCGTCGTGGAACCCTGGACCAACAAAGCCCCCTCCGAGGCCGCCTCCTGGCTCGTCAACCGGCCCGAGGGCGACGCCAAAAACGAGGCCATGAACACCGTCATGTGGCGTTGGACCACGGCCGATCCGGTGGCGGCGTCCACCTGGCTCCAAACCCAGCCGCCCGGCCCGGCCCGCGACTCCGGCGTCGGCGGTCTCGCCCTCGCCACTTTCGACTCCGACCCGAGTTCCTCCCTCACCTGGGCGGCCAGCATGAGTGATGAGAAAAAACGCAAGGGGGCGATCGCGCTGGGCATGAAGGAATGGCTCAAACGCGACCCCGAGGCGGCCAAATCCTGGGCGGCCAAAAACAGCGTCGCCGCGCCCTGAGTTCCCGGCTCCCTTCACCACACCCTTACCAACCAGTTACCTCAACACTTCCCCATGCGCCGCCACGTTTTCACCTCCCTCCTGTTTCTCGGTTCATCCGCGGCCTGGGCCGCCGACTTCGCCACCCAGATGATGGAGTCCACCTTCAAACTCTTCAACCAGGACTCCACCGGCACCTGCTTTCTCATCCGGCCCGACGCCCCGGCCACGGACATCTGCCTCGTCACCGCCGCCCATGTCCTGGAACGCGCCACCGGCGACACCTGCCTGCTCGTCCTGCGCGAGGCCAAACCCGACGGCTCCTACGAACGCCGGGACCATCCCGTGCCCATCCGCCGCGAGGGCAAACCCCTGTGGTTCAAACATGAGAAGGAGGATGTGGCCATCATCCGGCTGCCCTCTCCGCTGCCCTTTGCCACTCCCGCCCTGCCCCTTTCCGTGGTGGCCAGCGAAAGCGACTTCAGGGCGGCCGGCATCCACATGTGCAGTCCGCTTTTTGTGCTGACCTATCCCCAGCGGTTTGAGTCCAACGGTGCCGGTTTCCCCGTCGCCCGCCAGGGCATTTTCGCCAGTCCGCCCCTCCTGCCGGTGGCCACGCATCCGACATTTCTGGCCGATTTCACCACCTTCGCGGGCGACAGCGGCGGGCCGGTCTTTGTTTCGGGACCGAAGGATTCGCCCCTCCTCGCGGGCATCGTCCTGGCCCAGTTGCGCCACGACGAGAAAGTCACCAGCGAATACGGTGAAAGCACCCTGCACCACCCGTTCGGCCTCGGCACCATCCTCCACGCCCAGGTCGTGCGGACCGCCCTCAGCCAGGCCCTCGCGGCCCCGGCGGTGAAATAAGGCGGAATACAACCACTGCCGCCTCATCCGCGGCCCAGTCCGCCCGCCTCACTTCAGGGTCTGAAGGAAAGCCAGCACATCGGCCAGTTCCTGGGGTTTGAGGATGACGCCCATGGGGGGCATCGGGCTGATCGGGAGATTTTCGAAACCCTTGGCCATCTTGGCGTTGGGCTCCAGGAGGGACTCGCGGAGATAGGCCTCGGTCTGGCGCGAGGCGATGCCGTCGAGGGCGGGGCCGACGGCGCTGCCCTGGCCGCCGAGCATGTGGCAGGTTTTGCAGGCCATGGCGGGATGGTTCCAGAAGACCTCCTGGCCGCGTTTGGCGTCTCCGGCGGTGACCTTGTCCCCGAGGTCGCCGTCCATCGTGTATTCGCAGAGTTTGAGGTCGTCAAAAATGGCCTCACCCTGGGCGACGTGGAGGAGGTTGATGCTGGCCACGGCCTGCCTGCGGCTGTTGAAGGTGCCCTCGATGAAAAGCCAGTCGTTGGTGCGGTCCACCTTGTCGGTGTAGTTTCCGGAATTGTGGTCGTTGAGGGTGGAGAAGCCCTTCACTCCCTTGGTTTTGACCCAGCCGGTCAGGCGGTAGTCGGTGTCGGGTTTGAGTTTCACGTCCTGAAAGAAACTGGTGTCGGCCTGCTCGGTGGTGATGACACGCAACGCCTTGGATCCGCCGTGGACATGGCCCGCGCCCGAAACGACCTCCCACTTCGCCCCGGTGGTGCCCGTGTTTTTGTTGTAATCGCGGCGTTGCCAGCCCTCGGGCAGCCCGTCCTTGCCCGCCTTCTCCAAGTCCGCGTTGACCAACAGGTTGGGGCCCTCCTTGTATTGCATGGCCTCGTGTTTGCGAAGCAGGAGCTTGGTGGCGTCGCGCAGCCATTCGTCCTTCCGGTTCACGTCGTCCGAGGCCAGTTTCCGGACCAGGGCCTTGATCTGGTCGGTGGTGCCGAAGGTGGAAAGCTTCACGAAGGCGGCCAGGCGGGTGTTGAGGTCGGGATCGGCGAAGGGCGCGGCCCCAAAGTAGAGTTCCAGGAAGGCGGGCGAGGAGCCGAGGGCGCGGATGGCGTTGCGGCGCACGCGGGCGTCAGGGGCGCGGAGCGCGGCCTTGTGGGTCTCGGCATCCAAGGCTCCCAACCCGTGGAGCGTCCAGAGGGCGTGGAGTGAGGCGACAGGGTTTTCCGGGGCCAGGACGAGCTTCTTCAGGGCGGGGACGGCGTCCGTCTTTTTGTCTTCCACCAGAAGCCGCTGGGCGGTGAGGCGCCAGGTCAGCACATCGTCGGCCAGGGCGGCGACGAGGCTTTCCGTCGTGGCTTTGGCGAGGTTTTTCACGGCCGGCTTGGCCTCGTTCCAGACGACCCGGTAGATGCGGCCGCGGGCATGGTCGCGGAGGGGGTTTTCATGGGCCCCGCCGGGACCGGTGGTGGCGTCGTAGCCGCCGCGGCCGGAGCTGGGGGTCGGGTTGTGCTGGATGATGAAGTTTTGAAAGTCGGCGATCCAGACGGCGCCGTCGGGGCCCACATCGGCAAACACGGGCGAGGTCCATTCGTCGCTGCTGGCGAAGAGGTTGAACCCGTCCTTGGCGGTGTAACCGGCCCCGCTCGGACGCACGTCCATCAGGGAGACGAGTTTCATGGTGGGCTCGCAGACCATGGCCTTGCCCTGGAAACGGGCCGGCAGGTTGTTGGAGTAGATGAAGTTGGAGCCGGCGGCGGCGGTGTAGCCGCCCATGACGTCCACCTGGCGGAAGTTGGGGGTGATGGCGTGGGCCTCGTTAACCTCGTTGATCTTTTTCGCGGTCATGACGCGCACCCCCTTGGGAACGGCGCTGGCGGGGATGCCGCCGAAAAAGATCGGGGCGTTGTTGGCCGTGCCGCCAAACTGGTCAAAGGCCTCGTTGGCGCTGTGGCCCCAGGTGTTGTTGGAAAACTGGTGGAGAAACTCCATGGCCGATCCGTCCGATTTGAAGCGGAAGGTGCCCTGGGCGAAGGTGAGTTTCTGGCCGCCCACGGTGCCATCAAAACCGGAGTAGCCGACCGCGCCGTAGAGGTTGTTGTCGTGGCCGTAGTGCAGGTTGCTGACCTGGGCGTGGGTGTCCCTGATGCCCCAGCCCGTCATGAGCTCCTCGCGGACATCGGCCTTGTCGTCGCCATTCGTGTCCTTGAGGAAAAGGAGCCGGGGGGCCTGCCCGACGATGACCCCGCCGTTGGCGAAGACGAGGGTGGTGGGGATATTCAGTCCGTCGGCGAAGACGGTGAACTTGTCGGCCCTGCCGTCGCCATCGGTGTCCTCGCAGATGCGGATGGTGTCGTTGCCCTTGCCATCCTCCCGGACCCCGTGGGGGTAATCGGCGGTCTCGGCGATCCAGCAGCGGCCGCGCTCATCCCAGGCCAGGGCGATGGGTTTGCGGATCTCGGGTTCGGCGGCGAACAGTTCCAGATGGCAGTCGGCCGGGACCTGGATGCGCTCCATGGATCCCTTGGTGCCGAAGGGAAGCTGAAAGGTGAGGGCCTCGGGGCGTTTCTCGTAGTTGGCCACGGTGTCGCGTTTCTCCCGTTTCTCCGGTTCACGCTGGGCCAGAAAGGTTTCCCATTCGGATTTCACCGAGTCACCCACGCTCCAGATAATGGCGTTGTGCAGCATCCGGATGAACTGCGGGTTCTTCCAGGTCCGCTCATCGTGGCCGCTGGCGGTGTAGAAAACGCGGCCCTTTCCCTGCTCGCGCACCCACGTCCAGGGCTCGTGCCGTCCCTCCTCCACCCGCTCCATCAGGAGGGTGCGGTTTTTGTCGTTCAGGTCGCTGTGGACGTAGCTTTCGTCCCAGGTTTCCCACTCCTCCACGTCCTTCAGGATGGGGTGGTTTTTGTCCAGGATGGTGGTTTTGAAAACACCCGTGCCATGGGAGGCGAAGCGGCCTCCGACGAGGGCCACAAAGCGGGGGTCGTTGCCAAAACAGGCCGAGGCGCAGTGGATGGGAAGGAAACCATGGCCGGCCTCGATGTAGGCGTTCAACGCCTCAAACTGCTCGGGTTTGATGTCGGTGTGGTTGGCATACAGCATCAGCGCGTCGTAACGGCCCAAAACCTCCGGGGTCAGCGCATCCGCCGGACGGGTCGCGTAGTCGAAATAAATGGCCTCGCGTCGGACCAGGTCGACG
>JANOBW010000223.1:0-4105 GCA_031411855.1 Opitutia bacterium | reverse complement strand
GTGGCCGCCATGGCCGACTGGGTCAGAAAGAGCGGGGCGTGGCGGGCGAACGCCAGAAGGCCGGCCCCGCGCAGGCCGAGGTGGAGAAACTCGCGGCGGGTGGCTGGGGTAAGCATGGGGAAAAGGGGTTACTTGACCTCGCCGGTCAGTTCGATGTCGAACCACATGTCCGAACTGGTAGCGCGGTTCTGATGGAGGGCCAGGGCGATGACGTTTTTGCCTGCGACCAGTTTTTCGGCCGGAAGGGGCAGATCAATGTATTCGCGCTCGGCCTCGCCGGAAATCGCCTTGGGGGCCAGGGACGCGGCCTTGAGGGCGCCGGCGGGAAGGTTGTCGCGGACGATTTCAGAGCCGTTCAGGTAAACCACGATGCCGTCGTCGCGCATGATGCGGATGCGGAGGTTGCTGTAGGAGGCGGGGGCGGGCACCTCGAAGGTTTTGCGGGCGCGCAATGAAATGATCTTGGCCGTCCCGCTGTTGTCCAGAATGGTGCCCATCTCGTCGTCTCCGAAACCGATCGGGGTCTTGCCCTCGGACCAGGCGGAGTCGGCAAAGTCAGCCCCCTTCCAGTCGCCCTCGTAACCTTCGGGGGAAAGGGTGTATTTCCACTGCCCCTGAAACGCGATCAGCGTGGGGCTGGCGGCGGGAACGGCCGGGGCCGGGGCCGGGACCAACACCGGCACAGGCGCTTCCGGGACCGGGACCACCGGAATGACCACGACGGCGGGGGCGGGGGGGTCGGGGAGCGCCGGGGCGGAAGGTGTTGTTTCGGCCTTGGGTGAGCTGGAAAAAGTGCCGCAACCGGGAAGAAAAGCCAGCAGGGTGGCGGCGCAAACAAGGGAGAGAGGGCGAGGTTTCATGGGTTGAAACCGAGGTTGGCCCCGGTCCGGGCCATGTCAAACCGGCAATGCCTGACGCTTTGCTTGGTGAGGAAAGAGTCCGCAACCCGGTAGGGAAGAGCGGTTTGCGTTTGCCCGGCCCACGCCCGGAGTTTCCATCCCCTCCCATGCCCACGCCGCCCTTCCACTATCAGGAACTCTTTGATCTCGCGGACGACACGACGTCCTACCGCCTGATCACCAAAGACCACGTCTCGACCGTGCCTTTTGAGGGCGGCGAGATGCTCAAGGTGTCCCCCGAAGGTCTCACCCTTCTGGCGGCCCAGGCCTTCCACGACATCAACTTTTTCCTGCGGCCCGCCCACCTGAAACAGGTCGCCGCCATTCTCGACGACCCCCAGGCCAGCGAAAACGACCGCATGGTGGCCCTCACCCTCCTGCGCAACGCCGAGGTCGCCTCCAAAGGCGTGCTGCCCTTCTGCCAGGACACCGGCACCGCCACCATCATCGGCAAAAAAGGCCAGCGCGTCTGGACCGGCGCGGACGACACGGAGGCCCTCTCCCAGGGCGTTTACCAGGCCTATACCGACAACAACCTGCGCTATTCGCAGACCGCACCGCTCGACCTCTACAAGGAAACCAACACCGGGACGAACCTGCCCGCCCAGGTGGACCTCTATGCGACCGACGGCGACTCCTACGACTTTCTCTTCGTCTCCAAGGGCGGCGGTTCGGCCAACAAGACCTACCTCTACCAGGAAACCAAGGCCCTGCTGAATCCGGCCAGCCTGGAGAAGTTTCTGACTGAAAAGATGGTCTCCCTCGGGACCGCCGGCTGCCCTCCCTACCACCTTGCCTTTGTCATCGGCGGCACCTCCGCCGAAGCCTGCCTCAAGACCGTCAAACTGGCCTCCGCCAAATACCTCGACGGGCTGCCCACGACCGGCAACACCCACGGCCGCGCCTTCCGCGACCTCGGCCTCGAAAAACGCATGCTGGAGATCGCCCACACCTGCGGCATCGGCGCCCAGTTTGGGGGCAAGTGGTTCGCCCTCGACGTGCGCGTCATCCGTCTGCCCCGCCACGGCGCGAGCTGCCCGGTGGGGATCGGCGTGAGCTGCTCGGCCGACCGCAACGCCAAGGCCAAGATCACCCGCGACGGCATCTTCCTCGAACAGCTCGAAACCAACCCCGGCACACTCATCCCCGACGCCCTCCGCGTCCGCAACGACACCGGAGTCGTGAAGATAGACCTCAACCGCCCGATGGCGGACATCCTCGCCGAACTCACGAAACACCCCGTGACCACCCGCCTCGCGCTCACCGGCACCATCGTGGTGGCCCGAGACATCGCCCACGCCAAACTCAAGGAGCAGCTCGATGCCGGCAAGGGCCTGCCCGACTACTTCAAAAACCACCCCGTCTATTACGCCGGCCCGGCCAAAACCCCCGTCGGCCTGCCCTCCGGCTCCTTCGGTCCCACCACCGCCGGCCGGATGGACAGCTATGTGGACCTCTTCCAAAAACACGGCGGCTCGCTCGTCATGATCGCCAAAGGCAACCGCGGCGCGGAGGTCACGGCCGCCTGCAAGAAGTTCGGAGGCTTTTATCTCGGTTCCATCGGCGGTCCCGCCGCCATCCTCGCCCAGGAAAACATCCGCAAGGTCGAAGTCCTTGAGTTTCCTGAACTTGGCATGGAAGCCGTCTGGAAGATCGAGGTCGTGGACTTCCCCGCCTTCATCCTCGTGGACGACAAGGGCAACGATTTCTTCGCCCAGGTCGGCCCCGGCTGCGGAACCTGCGCGCACTGAGCGGGAAGGGCCGAAAAGCTTTAGCGCCTGCGTAGGATGTGGTCGTAATCGGCGTGGCTCCCGATCCAAAACCAGTGGTAAGTCTCTCCGTCCCATAGGGCCAGGGCACGGCAGTCCTGCGTCACGCGGACGGACCAAAGCTCACCAATGGGTTTGAACTGAAGGGAAGGATGACGGGAGTCGGCCTGCCAGAGACGAAACTGTTTTTTCGCCGCCTCGCGAACCTCTGGGGGAAGCCCTCGGTAAAGCGCCCAGAACTTAACTGTTCCCAATGACTTCATGCAAGGGACGGCTTTTCCCCGAGGCGATCTCGGTCCGCGCCTCAGCCAGGAGTGAATCCAGCCGACCCGAAGCCAGATCGGCCTGGATCTCTTCGTCCCAGTCTTTCCACAGCTCTTCGGAAAAACGATGGAGAAGACTCCACCGCTCCTCCCGGGAAAGGCGGCTGATGGCGGATTCGATTTCCTGCACCTGAGTCATGTTGAAAATCTACGCGGGCTCGGATGAAAGGCAAGTTTCCTCTGAGTCTGCCCACCTCAACTTTCTCCACAACGGATGCAAAGGAAGCACTTGGGCCGCCGCTTCGGCGGGAACCTGCGCGCACTGAGCGGCGTCACGGGTCTGATGACGTTTATCCAACGGATCGGTCTGCTCCTGCTTGCCGGTTTCTGGGCCGGCTCACTTTCCGCCCAGAAACCGGACAGGCCGCCCAACATCCTCTTCGCCATCGCGGACGACTGGGGCACCCACGCCGGCGCGTATGGCACGCCCTGGGTCAAAACTCCCGCCTTTGACCGGGTGGCCAACGAGGGACTGCTGTTTCTCAACGCCTACACCCCCGCCGCCAAATGCGCCCCCTCCCGGGCCTGCATCCTGACCGGCCGCAACCCCTGGCAGCTCAAGGAGGCCGCCAACCACATCTGCTACTTCCCCCCGGAATTCAAGGGCTGGGGCGAGGCCCTGGCGGACAACGGCTGGTTTGTCGGCCACACCCAGAAAGGCTGGGGGCCGGGGGTGGCGCTGGATCAAAACGGCAGGCCCCGCCAGATGACCGGAAAGGCCTTCAACGACAAGACGGCCGAGCCTCCCACTTCGGGCATTTCCAACAACGACTACGCTGCCAACTTCCGGGCTTTCCTGGAGGCCGCGCCTGCCGGAAAGCCCTGGTGCTTCTGGTATGGCGCGGTGGAACCCCATCGTGGTTATGAGTTTGGCAGCGGTGTCGCCAAGGGGGGCAAAAAGCTCTCCGAGGTGGACCACGTGCCCGGCTGCTGGCCCGACAACGAGACCGTCCGCAACGACCTGCTCGACTACGCCTTTGAAGCCGAGCACTTCGACAGCCACCTCGGCCGTATGCTGGAGGAGCTGGCCCGGCGCGGCCTGCTGGAAAACACCATCGTCGTCGTCTCCAGTGACCACGGGATGGCCTTCCCCCGGGGCAAGGGTAACACCGGG
>JANOBW010000222.1:0-4238 GCA_031411855.1 Opitutia bacterium | reverse complement strand
CCCGGAAAATCTGCGAGACGGCGCCGGCCCCGGTGGTCGAGGTGGCGGTGCGGAGGTCGGTCAGCAGGGTGTCGTAGTTCGGCGGCTTGGTGGTGATGTTGCCGAAGGCGCCCTCGGCGTCCCAGACGTGGAAACGCCAGCGGCCATCGGCGGTGCGCTCGCGGCTGGCCACCCAGTTGTTGTTGGGCCAGTCCCAGGTGCCCAGGTAGATGTTGAAGAGGTAGTAATCAATCATCTCGTCGAGGTCTATCTGGGCGAGGGCGGCGTCGAGGTTGGCCTGGACGGTCAGATCCTTCGTCACCGAAGTTTTCATCGCGTCCCAGGCCGCCGAATCGCCGACCTCGGGAGTGTCAATGATGCGGATGTCCCAGGCCTCCTTCGAGCCGAAGTGTTCCTGGAAGAACGTCTCCCGGTAGCGCTCGACGGTGTTGTAGAAACCCTTGTAGGAGCCGTTGAGGTAGAGGGTGTTGATGGTGCCCTGGACGGAGGTGTGGCCCATGGAGCGGAAGACACGGCGGGCCAGCTCGTCGCGGATGAAGGGGTTGGAGATGTCGTTTTTGCCGGCCCGGGGGCGGAGCTCGTCAAAGGTGTGGACGGGGTAGTCCTGGCCGAGGAAGGGATACTGAAGCTGGGAGGCCCCGTAGCCGCTGCGGAAGAAGAGGTTGAAACTCGGTTTCTCGGTCGAGGTGGCGGGCCAGGGGGAGATGGCCGTCTGGGTCAGTTTCATGCGCGGCCGCGCATGGGGGCTGCCCGCGTAGCGCACCCCGGCGTCCTCGGCGAAACCGGGCAGGCCGTCGTTGCGGAACCATTCGAGGAAGATGGGCCGCTCGACGGCGCGCCCGTGCATCAGGGCCATGTTGTAATCCCCCGGCGCGGTGGGGCTCCAGAGGGCGGCGGTCGCATCCGTCGCATAGACCCCGCCGGAGATGGCGAGGATGCCGTGGTCCTTGTAGAAGTCGCGGGACTCGTTGCCGGTGAAGCACATGGCGGGCACGCCCTTGAGCGCGCCGTTCTGGTTGATGAGATAGGTGGCGGAGCGGATGCCCGAGGCAACCGCCCCGGACTTGTAGGCCCCGGCGCGGATGACACGGCCGGTCTTGTCATTGGCCCCGGGCGCGACGGTGACGGGCGCGGTGTAAAGCAGGCTGGTGGCGGAGGGCTCGGAGCCATCGGTCGTGTAGCGGATCTCCGCCCCGGCCGTCACCGTGGCGATGGTGAGGGTCTGCGCCCCGGTGTAAAAGCCTCCGGCGAGGGAGAAATCGGGTGTGGAGCAACGCTCGGCGGCGATGGGGGCGGGGTTGGCCGCGCCGGGCGTGCCGACGTTGAAATAGCCCGGCGACCCGTCCACGGGGGAACGCCCGTAGGTGTTGAACTCGTCCTGGCGCGGATAGGTGAACTCGTCGCGCAGCACCCCGGCCTGGTAGAGCTGGAGTTTTTCCCCGCCCGCCCCGAGGCTGAAGTTGGTGTGCAGGTAGGCCAGGCCGGGAAGGTCGGCCTGGTCGTCGCACAGGACCAGCAGATGGCCGTTGGCGGGAATCGTCGTGCCGGCGGGGAAGGCCCATTTGCCGGGAGTGGAGGGCGTGTCGGTCAGGGTCCAGCCGGTGAGGTCCACCGGCGCGGCCCCGGCGTTGCGCAGTTCCAGCCAGTCGGAAAAACCGATGAGGTCGGGAAAGGGCGGAGGATCCCCGGCCTCGGACGGGTTGTTGGTCTGGCGGGGATGTTTGGGGTCGAAGACCCCGCCGGAGGGTTCGCCGATGCCCGCGGCGTAGGAGAGGGTTCCGCCCAGGCTGACGAAGGAGCTGATCGGGGCCTGGCGGTTGGACACAAGCGAGACATCGTCAAGCGCCAGGGTGCGGCCGGAGGCGGAATAAGTTTCGGAACGGACGCGGATGACGGGACGGAAACTCTTCACGCCCAGGGAGTTCATCGCGGCCAGAAAGGCGCTCTGGCTGGCCGGGGTGGCGGAGCTGAGGTTGGCGGAGAAGGTGGTGAAGGCCGTCGGGTCGCTGTTGGAGGCCCGGAGCATTTCGGCAGTGCCGAGGACACGCGAGGAGTAGCGCACCTCGTCCAGCAGGAGTCCGTAGGTCGAGGAGTTGAGTTTGCCCAGGAACATGCTGGCCGAGGGGTGGATGAAGGTGCCGGCCAGGACCATCGAGGCATTGGGCACGTAATCGGTGTAGAGGGTGACCGTGCGGGTCGTGCCGTTGTAACTGAGGGCGATGTGGTGCCAGATCTTGCTGGCGGTGTCATTGGCGCCGTCACCCAGGGGATAAACATCGGCCGGGGCCGGTGTCCCGTAGTTGGCCGGGTTGCCGTCGCCGGACGGGGTGTCCACGAAGATGTAGTTGCCGGAAACGGCGCGGTTGAAGGTGGGCGGAGGCGTGCCGGCGGTGTCCCAGCGGCTGCGGATTTTGCCGTAGGAGGTGGCGGCCACGTTGCTGTCGAAGTCGAGTTGCCAGGCGTTGCGCTGGGAGCTGGTGGCGGAGTCTCCCACGCCGGAAACGGAGCGCTGGAGAAAGGCGTCGTAGCCGGTGGGTTCGCCGATGAGTTTGATGAAACACTCGATGGTGAAACTGTCGCTGTTGAGGAGCGCGTGGTTGGGCACGGAAACCCGGGCGTTGGCTCCGGAGGCATCCAGGGAGAAGGAGTTCTGGTAGGCGTTTCCGGTCAGGGGATCAAGGATCCGGGACCCGGGCACATCGGCGCTGAACTTGGGGGCGTTGGTGGGCGTGGCGTTGAGCGTCGGCGCGTTGGCCTGGCTGACCGCCGTGGCCATGGTGCCGCCCGCCGTGGCCCCGGCGTCGTCAAACCGCCAGTGGCCGACGACCCCAAAGGCCGCTCCGGACGCGGGAGGAAGGGTTCCGAGGTTGAGAGCGGACGCGGGCGTCCCTCCCTCGGGCTCCAGCAGGAGATCGGCGACCATGCCGACGGGCGTTTTGAAACGGAAGGAAAGGTTGGTCTGGTCGAGATCGGCCGCGGTGATCGCGCCGGCGGTCCACTGCGAAACGGCCAGGGCCGGCCCGCGCACGAGGGCGGTCTGGGCCGCGCCCGAGCCGGTGAAGGTGTAGGTCATGCCTCCCCCGCCGCCGTTGCCGCCAGTGGCGTCGAGTTTGGAAACCACCGCCAGGCTGGTCCAGGGACCCGAGCTTTGCACCGCCGGGGAAAGGCCCAGCCAGCTGTTCGGCGGGATCGTGCCCGTGGTGGAATCCACGACCGTGCCACCGGTGTTCGCATGGGTGGCCGAGGACCCGTTGGCGTCGGCGAAGGCCTGGGTGTATTCGGTCGTGACGGTGACGCCATTGTTGATCTCCAGACCGACGTCGAGTTTGAGGCCGTCCTTCGCATCAATGGCGTAGTTGGCCACCTGAATGGCGAGGACGTTGCCCCCTGCCTTGAGGAAGGAGGAGGCCGCCCCCAGATTGAAAACTTCCGGGGCGGAGGTGTTGTAGGCGGAAAAGGAGGTGGCATCGGCCGCGATGAACATCCGGGGAGGTCCCAGCCGCGAGCGGGCCACCTCGCGGCCGTTGAGAAAGGCCACAAAACCATCCTTGTAAGCGACCCGGAGAAGGAGGCTGTCGGCCGAGGCGGCCTGCGAGGCGCTGACCGTAAAGGACTTGCGCGCATAGAGTGACGGGGTCGAGCCGTTGAGCGGACCGTTCAGATTGGTGCCGAGCCCGTTCACGCCAAACCCCAGCGGGGCCGGGCCCGTCAGCCAGGAGGAGTCGTTGAAGGCCTCGTCAAACCAGGCGGGACCGTAACCCACCCTCCCCTGCCCGGCGGTGTCGTAGCGGACCAGCCGCTCGTTCGCGACCGCGCACACCTCGTTAAAAGTCACCTGGGCCAGGGCCCGGGGCGAAGTGATGAGCAGCAGGGGCAGCGATAGGCGGGAGGAGCGGCGAAAGAAGGACAGACAAAGACGGCGGGGCACGGCTTGCATCAGGAGACCGGGGACGGGGAGGTTGGGGTTTAAAACAAGGAAGAAGAAGGGCGCCTCCCCAAGTTTGCCTCCCAAAATCACCAGGAAAATGTTTTGCGCAACCCTAAAGCAGTCAGACAGCCCGACGTGATTTATAGGGGAAAACGGATTCCTTTGCACCGCTGGGGGAAGCCAAAGCCGTCAGGTTTGTCCCCCGATCCTCCGTCCTTCGTTCAATCCGCCGACAGGGCCGCCACCATTACCTCCACATTGTGGCGCATCAGGGAGTCATAAGTGGGAAAGGTGGACGAGAGGTTTTCCG
>JANOBW010000221.1:0-13782 GCA_031411855.1 Opitutia bacterium | reverse complement strand
GATTTTCCGGCCTCCGCCCTCCCTTCTGAAATCTGAAATCCCCAACCCGGCCCTCCCCATCCTCATTCTTAAACTCGTTTCTGAAATCTGAAATCCCGAACCCGGCCCTCCCCATGAACTGCAACGACGTCTCCTTCCTCGACCTCAACCCCGCCGACCGCATGGCCGTCTCGCGGCGCACCTTCCTCTCCCGCTCCGCCTCCGGCATCGGCCTGGCCGCCCTGGGCTCCCTCCTGCCTTCCCTCTCCCTCGGCGCCAGCTCCCCGGCCCAGCCCGCCGCGACAGGTTTGCCGGGGTTTCCCAACTTCCGCCCCAAGGCCAAGCGCATCATCTACCTGTTCCAGTCCGGCGCGCCCTCCCAGATGGACCTCTTCGATCCCAAACCCATGCTGCAGAAGCGGTTTGCGGAAAACCTGCCCGACTCCATCCGCCAGGGCCAGCGGCTCACCACCATGAGCTCCGGCCAGAAGTCGTTTCCCGTCGCACCCTCGATCTTCAAGTTCGCCCAGCACGGCCAGAGCGGCGCCTGGTTCAGCGACCTCATGCCCCACATGGCCGCCAAGGCCGACCAGTGGTGCGTCATCCGCTCCATGTTCACCGAGGCCATCAACCACGACCCGGCCATCACCTTCATGCAGACCGGCAGCCAGCTCGCGGGCCGCCCCAGCATCGGGGCCTGGGCCGGCTACGGCCTCGGCAGCGCCAACCAGGACCTCCCGGCCTACGTCGTGCTCACCTCCTTCGGGACGGGCCGCAAGGACGACCAGCCCCTCTACGACCGCCTCTGGAGCGCCGGCTTCCTCCCCGCCAAACACCAGGGCGTCAAGTTCCGCAACAAGGGCGACCGCGTCCTCTATCTCTCCGACCCCGAGGGCATGGACCGCGCCATGCGCCGCGAAACCCTCGACGAACTCGGCTCGCTCAACCAGAAACACCACGATGTCCTGGGCGACCCCGACATCCAGACCCGCATCTCCCAATACGAGATGGCCTTCCGCATGCAGGCCAGCGTCCCCGAGCTGACCGACCTCTCCAAAGAGCCCAAGAGCGTCCTCGACCTCTACGGCCCCGAGGTCCTCAAACCCGGCACCTACGCCGCCAACTGCCTGCTGGCCAGAAGGTTGACCGAACGCGATGTCCGCTTCATCCAGCTCTTCCACATGGGCTGGGACCACCACTTCGGCCTCCCCAAGGCGCTCAAGGGCCAATGTTACGACACCGACCAGGCCACCGCCGGCCTGCTCACCGACCTGGAGCAGCGCGGCCTGCTGGAGGACACCCTCGTCGTCTGGGGCGGCGAGTTCGGCCGCACCATCTACTCGCAGGGAACTCTTACGGAAACGAACTATGGCCGCGACCACCACCCGCGCTGCTTCACCGTCCTCATGGCCGGGGCCGGCGTGAAAAAGGGCGTCACCTGGGGCGCGACCGACGACTACTGCTACAACATCGTCAAGGACGGCGTCCACGTCCACGACCTCAACGCCACCATCATGCACCTCATGGGCGTGGACCACACCCGCCTCACCTTCCGCTATCAGGGCCGGGACTTCCGCCTCACCGACATCCACGGCGAAATCGTCAAAGGCGTGCTGGCCTGAGGCGAGAGGGCGCTTGACTCTTCTCATTTGATAGGTTTTATTCCGTCACATGACAGCCACCCTTGCCTTCCGCCCGTCGCCTCGCCCCGCCCAGCGCCCCGCCCGCTTTTCCGGTCTCGGCACGATCCGGTCCTGCGTCCGGGGGCCGTCCGGCACTCCCGCCCAACTCATCAGCTCCCTCAAGGCCGGGCTGCCTTTTGTCGAGCTGGAGGAGCTTCGCCTCAGCCTGGGCCTGCCCTTGGAGAAGCTCGCGCCCATCCTCGGCATCTCCATGGCCACGCTGCACCGCCGCAAGGCCGCCGGCCGCCTCGACACCGCCGAATCCGACCGCGTCGTCCGTTTCGCCAAACTCCTCGGCAAGGCCCTCGTGGTGCTCGAATCCGAGGCCAACGCCCGCCTCTGGCTCTCCTCCCCCCAGGTCGGCCTGGGCGGGGAGATTCCCCTGCATTACGCCGAGACCGAGGTAGGGGCGCGCGAGGTCGAGGACCTGCTGGGCCGCATTGAGGAAGGGGTTTACTCCTGATGCCCGCCGCCTGGCGCATCGTGAAGCAGAAGTATGCCGCCACCGCCTTCACCGGAGAAGGCGCGTCGCGCTCCGGCGGCCGTTGGAATTCGCACGGCACCTGGGTCGTTTACGCGAGCGGCAGCAAATCCCTCGCCGCCCTCGAAACCCTCGTCCATCTCAACCCGCCCGTCCTGTTCAGCTACGTCGCCTTCCGCCTGGAGTTTCCCGAAAAACTCGTCGAAAGGTTCGCCCCCGCCGGCCTTCCGGCCAACTGGACCGAGCACCCGCCGCCCCCCGCCGCCCAGCTTGTCGGAGACATCTGGGTGCGCTCCGGCCGCTCCGCCGTGCTGGAGCTCCCGAGTGTCATCATTCCGGGCGAATCCAACTGCCTGCTCAACCCCCGCCATCCCGATTTCCGCCTCATCACGATCGGAGCGCCGGAGCCGTTTTCCTTCGACCACCGGCTCATTTCCTGAGCCGTCCCCATCCCCACGCTTGCGGCCGGAGCGGAGGCGGTTTTCCTCCAACACAGCCACCTGCCATGCCCCCGCCCCGCGTCAAGATCTGCTGCATCAAAACTCCCGGTGAGGCCGCCCTGGCCATCGCCTGCGGAGCCTCCGCCCTGGGCCTGGTTTCCCACATGCCAAGCGGCCCGGGCGTCATCAGCGAGGAGCTGATCGCCGCCATCGCCGCGTCCGTCCCGCCCCCTGTCGCGACCTTTCTCCTCACCTCGGAGCATGACCCCGCCGCCATCATCGCCCAGCAGCGCCGTTGCCGCACCAACACCCTCCAGCTCTGCGACCACCTTCCGCCCTCCGTCTATCCCGCCCTGCGCGCCGCCCTCCCCGGCATCGCGCTGGTCCAGGTCGTCCATGTCTCCGGCCCCGAGGCGGTGGACTACGCCCTCTCGGCCGCACCCCACGTGGACGCCCTCCTGCTCGATTCCGGCAACCTCAGCCTGCCCGTCCGCGAACTCGGGGGAACCGGACGCACCCATGATTGGAAACTGAGCCGCCGCATCCGCGAGGCCGTTTCCACCCCCCTGTTTCTGGCCGGCGGACTGACCCCCGGGAACGTGGCCGAGGCCATCGCCACCGTGCGGCCCTTCGGCCTCGACCTCTGCGGTGGCGTCCGCACCGGCGACGTGCTGGACCCCGCCAAACTCCGCGCCTTCTTCGATGCCCTGGCCCGGGCCTGAAATCCGCTCCCACTTCCACCCGTCCCTTCCGCATGAAACTCGTCTGGCCCGCCCTGGAGCATCTCCCGGCCTATTTCCAGGCCCTGGAACGGGGCTGGTCGGCCGACACCTTCAACGGGGCCGAGGCCGCCCGGAGGGAGATGGCCCTGATCCGGGAGAATCCCGCCGCGTTTGTGGCCGGCCTGGTGGACCGCGAGGCCCGCGGAGGTCCGGTCACCCTGCCGGACGGCCGCCAGGTCCCCCGCCTGCCCGGTTATCGCAAGTGGATGTGGGACGGGGAGTTCTGCGGCAGCATCGGCTTCCGCTGGCAACCCGGGGCCAACACCCTTCCGCCCGACTGCCTCGGCCACATCGGCTACGCCGTGGTCCCCTGGAAACAACGCCTCGGCCACGCCACCCGGGCCCTCCGATTGCTCCTCGTCGAAGCCAAGGCCGAGGGGCTGGACTATGTCGAACTGACCACCGACCCCGACAACGTCCCTTCCCGGCGCGTGATCCAAACCAACGGCGGCATCTTCGTGGAGACGTTTGTGAAACCGGAGAGTTACGGCTCCAAACCCGGTTTGCGTTATCGCATCCCCCTCTGATCCAGGGATTACCGGGGAACAAGCGGCAATCGGAAACGCGTCCTGCCGGACCAACGGCCTGCTTATTTCAAACCCAAGGCATACTCACATCGCACCTTTTGGTAACCACACGGCAGGCAAATAATTGACAGGCCCTCGCTTAAATAGTTTACACCCGTTTCCATGTCTTCCGTTTCCGACCTTGTTGCCCGCCATGTGGAGGCCCTCCGCTCCCGTCCCGACGACCGCGACGCCCTGGCGCACGCCTCCGTGGCCCACGCCGCCGACCTGCTGTCCGAGGCCCGCCTTCATGAGACCTCCGCCCAGCGGAAACAGGCCGCCAAAATCGCCCGCATGATGGATGATCCCGCCGGCAAAGCCCTCACGCTTACCTTGGCCGACCAGGTCTTCCGCCCACGCTCCCACGCCCGCTCCGCCGAACAGTTCCGCCACCTCATTGATGGTTACGGCGTGCCAGCCTACCTGGGCTGCGGCGAGCGTTTCCTCATGGGTGCCGGGGCCGCCGCCTCCAGCCTATTGCCCGGCGTGGTCATGCCGATGGTGACGGACCGCCTCCGCTCGGAGAGCGCCAGCGTCATCCTGCCCTCCGAACGGAACAAACTCCACCCCCACCTGGCCCGGCGCCGGGCCGCCGGCCTGTCGCTCAACGTCAACCTGCTGGGCGAGGCCATCCTCGGCGAGGAGGAGGCCGCCCACCGCCTCGAAGGCGTCCTCGGGCTCCTGGCCGACCCCGCCATCACCTACCTTTCCGTCAAGATCTCCGCCATCTTCTCCCAGCTCAACGTCGTCGCGTTCGAGGCCACCGTCGAGGCCCTCAAGCCCCGCCTGCGCAAACTCTACCGCGCCGCCCTCGCCTCCACGCCGCCCAAGTTCGTCAACCTCGACATGGAGGAGTTCCGCGACCTGGCCCTCACCACCGCGGCCTTCACCCGGACGCTGGAAGAGCCTGAATTTCAAAAACTTCCGGCCGGCATCGTCCTCCAGGCCTACCTGCCCGACTCCCACCCCGTGCTCCAGGAGCTGACCGCCTGGGCCCAAAAGCGCGTCGCGTCCGGCGGGGCGCCCATCAAGGTCCGCCTCGTCAAGGGCGCGAACCTCGCCATGGAACGCGTCGAATCCGAGCAGCACGGCTGGGAGCAGGCCCCCTACGCCACCAAGGCCGAGGTGGACGCCAACTTCAAGCGCATGGTCCGCCACGCCATGCGCGCCGAAAACACCGCCGCCGTCCGCGTCGGCGTGGCCTCCCACAACCTCTTCGACGTGGCCCACACCCTCCTTCTGCGCGAGCTGAACGGCGTGGCGGAACACGTTGAGCTGGAAATGCTTGAAGGCATGGCCAACCACCAGGCCGAGGCCGCCCGCCAGGCCGCCGGAGGCCTCCTCCTCTACGCCCCGGTCGTCTCCTCCAAGGATTTCCCCAGCGCCATCGCCTACCTCGTCCGCCGCCTTGACGAGAACACCTCCGACGAGAACTTCCTCCGCGACCTCTTCGGCCTCGCCCCCGGCTCGGCCGCCTGGAACCGCCAAAGGGAGCGCTTCCTCAAATCCTGCGCCGAGCAGGACCGCGTCCACGCCGCCTCCCGGCGCAACCAGGACCGCTCCACCCCGGCCGGCCGCCGCACCACCTGCCGCGGCGACGCCCACTTTGACAACGAGGCCGACACGGACTGGACCGGGGCCGCCAACCGCAAGTGTTTCGTTGACGAAGTTTCCCGCCTCCGCTCCGCCCCCGCCGCGCAGGTTCCCCTCGTCATCAATGGCGGCACCGTCGCCACCTCTTTCCCGGGCATCGGCCGCGACCCGTCCCGGCCCGGTGCCACCGCCTACACCCACGCCCTGGCCGACGCCGCCCAGGTCGAGCAGGCCCTGGCCGCCGCCGCCGCCGCGCTGCCCCGCTGGTCCTCCCGCTCCGTCGAGGAACGCCAGCGCCTCCTCATCCGCGCCGCCGAGGTCATCGCCGAAAAACGGGTCGAGACCGCCGCCGTCATGCTGCTCGACGGCGGGAAAACCCTGCCCGAGGCCGACGCCGAAATCTCCGAGGCCGTGGACTTTGCCCACTACTACGCCCGCGCCTTCGACAAGGCGGCCGAGGAGCTGGCCGACGTGGCCTCCACCCCGGTCGGGCCGGTCGTCGTGACCCCGCCGTGGAACTTCCCCTACGCCATCCCCTGCGGCGGCGTCCTGGCCGCGCTCATGGCCGGCAACCCCGTCATCATGAAGCCCGCCCCCGAGGCCGTGCTGACCGCCTGGCACCTGGTCAACCACCTCTGGGAGGCCGGCATCCCGCGCGATGTCCTCCAGTTTGTCCCCGCCCCGGACAACGACATCGGCAAGGCCCTCGTGACCGATTCCCGGGTCGGCGCGGTCATCCTCACCGGCGCCTATGAGACGGCCCGCATGTTCCTGGGCTGGAAGCCCTTGCTCCGCCTCCACGCCGAGACCTCCGGCAAGAACTCCCTCATCGTCACGGCCGCGGCCGATCCCGACCTGGCCATCAAGGACCTCGTCAAATCCGCCTTCGGCCACGCCGGCCAGAAATGCTCCGCCGCCTCCCTGGCCATCTTGGAGGCCGATGTCTATGACGACCCCGCCTTCCGCAAACAGCTCCGCGACGCGGCCCGCAGCCTGACCGTCGGTTCCGTCTGGGACGCCGCTTCCATCGTGCCGCCCGTCATCCGCGAACCCTCGCCGGACCTCCTCCGCGCCCTCACCACCCTGGACGAAGGCGAGGAATGGCTTCTCCAGCCCAAAGTGGACCCGAAGAATCCCGGCCTCTGGACGCCCGGCATCAAACTCGGCGTGAAGCCCGGCTCGTGGTTCCACCGCACCGAATGTTTCGGCCCGGTCCTCGGCCTCGTCCGCGCGGAAAACCTGGCGGAAGCCTGCCGGATCCAGAACGACAACCTCTTCGGCCTGACCGGCGGCATCCACTCCCTCGACGACCGTGAGATCGCCTACTGGCGGGATCGTGCCGAGGTGGGCAACGCCTACATCAACCGCCCCATCACCGGCGCCATCGTCCAGCGCCAGCCCTTCGGCGGCTGGAAGCGCTCCGTCTTCGGTCCCGGCTCCAAGGCCGGCGGCCCCAACTACGTCTTTACCTTCGCCAAGTGGCGCCAGATCGCCGCGCCCGGCGCCCAGGGCCAGCCCGGCCCTGGGGCCGCCGCCATCCTGGCCCGGGCGAAACCCCACCTCAACGCCCTCTCCCTCGATCTCGCCACCGCGGCGGCCCTCTCCTACCGACACGCTGTGGCCAAGCAGTTTCGGGTGGAGCACGATCCCTCCGGACTGGCCTCGGAAAGCAACGTCTTCCGCTACCGGCCGCACGGAAAGGTCATCCTGCGCCTGACCCCCGCCGGGCACGACACCGCCCAGTCCATCCTCCACTCGCTCCTTCTGGCCGTGCTGGCCGCCGAGGCCGCCGGCGTTCCCCTTGAGGTCAGCGCCGACCCCGCCCAGTCTCCCTCCGATCCTTTCGGTCTTTCTTTCGTCAACGAAACATCACAGGCCCTGGCCGGCCGCCTCGCCGGCCAGCCGAAGTTCGCCGTCCTGCGCGTCCCGGGCAACACCGACCCTGCCCTGGCCTCCGCCGCCACCGCCGCCGGCGTGCCGCTCCTTGACGCCCCGCTCCTCGCCAACGGCCGCCTGGAACTCCTCAACTGGCACCGCGAACAGGCCGTGTCCGAGACGCGCCACCGTTACGGGAACCTCGTGCCCCCGCCCTCAGCCTTCCGCAAGTAAGGCCCGGGCCACAGACGACCCGGGATGAAGCCGACGGGAAGTTTCCTTGCCGTCGCGCGACAAGTTTGCCCGATTAGTGCCACGACGTCCCAGCCCTCTGGCACGCGGCCCACGCCGGACCGCTTGCCCATGCGGTTTGGGACCGCCACCAGTTGGCCCGCCACCGGCTAACCCATCACTTTGCGCAACCGCTTCAAAAAATTCTTTTCCCGCTCCATGAACGCTTCCGACGAACGTCCTGATGATTCCGCCACGCCCGCCGACCAGAACCCGGGGGACAACCTTGAGGCCGATCATGTCTCCGAACTTCTGGCCCGGATCGCCGCCCTCACCGAGGAAAACGAACGCCTCAAGACCCGCCTCAACCAGGAGGAGGACCGCGTCCTGCGCACCGCCGCCGAGTTCGACAATTTCCGCAAACGCGCCGCCCGCGACCGCGACGACGCCCGCCGCTCCGGGGCCGCCAACGTCATCGAGGACCTCCTTCCCGTCATGGACAACCTGGGCTACGGCCTGGACGCCGCCACCCGCATCCCCGAGGCCAAACCCATCCTCGACGGCATGAACTTCATCCTGACCCAGCTGAACAACGCCCTGGCCCAGAACGGTTTGCGTGAGCTCAACCCCGTCGGCGAACCTTTCAACGCCCAGCTCCACGAATCCGTCGGGCGCGAGGCCCACCCCACCCTGGCCGAGGACCGCATCGTGGCCGTGCGCCGCAAAGGCTTCCTGCTCAACGAGAAGCTGCTCCGCCCCGCCGCCGTCGTCCTCAGCGCCGGCCCCGACTCCACCTCCCCCGCCACCTGATTTTCCATGGCCGCCGACGAAGACTATTACAAACTCCTGGAGGTGGCCAAAGACGCCGCCGCCGAGGACATCAAGAAAGCCTACCGCAAGAAGGCCATCCAGTATCACCCGGACAAAAATCCCGGCAACCACGCCGCCGAGGAGATGTTCAAGAAGGTCTCGGAAGCCTACGAGGTCCTGAGCGACGCCGACAAAAAGGCCGCCTATGACCGCTACGGCCACGCCGCCTTCAAGCAGGGCGCGGGCGGGGCGCGGGGGCCAGGCGGGGCCGGCGGCTTCCACAGCGCGGAGGACATTTTCAGCCAGGTCTTCGGCCAGGGCCGCCAGGGCGGCGGCGGCATGGGCGGCATCTTCGAGGAGTTCTTCGGCGGAGGAGGCGGCCAGGAAGGCGGCGCCCAGCGCGGTTCCGACCTCCGCTACGACATGGAGCTCACCCTCGAGGAGGCAGCCGCGGGCATTGAGCGGGAGATCACCTACCGGCGTCCCGTCGAGTGCGGAAACTGCACCGGCTCCGGAGCCGAGCCCGGCTCCAAAAAAGTTTCCTGCCCCACCTGCCGCGGCCAGGGCTACGTCTCCGTCTCGCGCGGTTTCTTCAACATGCGCCAGAACTGCCCCACCTGCCACGGGGCCGGACAGAAGATCGAGAAGCCCTGCAAAAAATGCAACGGCCAGGGCCGGGTCATTGACCAGTCCAAACTCAAGGTCCGCGTGCCCGCCGGGGTGGACAGCGGCATGAAGCTCAAGTCCGCCGGCAACGGCGAGGCCGGGGCCCACGGCGCGCCCTCGGGCGACCTCTACATCTTCCTCAACGTCCGCGACCACGAGCTGTTCCAGCGCGAGGAGGACGACCTGCACTGCGAGATCCCGATCAAGTTCACCCTCGCGGCCCTGGGCGGCGAGGTCCACGTCCCCACCCTCGGCGGCAAGGTGAAACTCAAGGTCCCGGCCGGCACCCAGAGCGGCACCACCTTCCGCCTGCGCGGCCACGGCATGCCCAGCCTGCGCGGCGGCAGCAAGGGCGACCAGATGGTGCGCGTCAGCATCGAGGTCCCGACCAAGATGACCTCCGAGCAGCGCAAAAAGCTCGAGGAGTTTGCCACCGCCGGCAGCGACAAGGACCACCCCGTCAGCGACTCCTTCTTCGAAAAGTTTCGCAAGTTCTTCGAATGAAGGGGTTTAGGTGAATCAAACCGGGGCGTCTGAAGTGTCATGAAACCTCCGCGTTTCCGTGTCGTCGCAACCGCCCTTCTGGCCGGCCTCGCGGTCGGTCTGACCGTATTGGCCGCCGCGCCGGGAGCCGGCCTGGCGGGGCGGCAGACGGTGGCGACCCGCCTGGCTGAGTTTGGCCCCGCCGTGAAATTCCGCCTGGCCGCGCCGTTTCGGAACGCCGGTGTCGCCTACCCGCCGCCGTCCCTGATTTTGGTGGGGCTGAAACAGGAGAATCTGCTGGAAGTCTGGGCCCCCAACGCCCAGGGAGTGAACAAACGGGTCGCCACCTACCCCATCCTCGCCGCCAGCGGTCAGCCCGGGCCCAAACTACGCGAAGGGGACTCCCAGGTCCCGGAAGGTTTTTACGAGATCGAATCGCTCAACCCCAACAGCGCCTACCACCTGTCGCTGCGGGTCAACTACCCCAGCAAGTTCGACCGGGCCCAGGCCAAATCCGAGGGCCGGACCAATCTGGGAGGCGACATCATGATCCATGGCAACAACGTCTCCGCCGGCTGCCTCGCCATGGGCGACACGGCCGCCGAGGACCTGTTCGTTCTGGCCGCGGTGACCGGACTCAAAAACATCCGCGTGTTACTGAGCCCCTGCGACTTCCGAAAAACCGAGAGCCCGGCCAAAATGTCCAGACAGCCAGACTGGGTGACGGGACTCCACACGTCCCTACGCACTGAACTCCTTCGGCTGAAATGAACGCGGGAAACTCCGCCGCTCAGAAACGCAGGCCGGCGTAAACCATGGCCGAGGCCAGATGGCCGTCACGCGTCTGGTTGTCCTCGTAATCAAGCCGCAACCCCACGCCCACCAGGCTGAAGTGAAGGGCGGTATCCAAGGAGTAGGTGATGGTGTCGAGATTGTTGGAATTCACGTAGCGGACCGAAGGCGTGGTGTGGAGCAGGCCGGGGACCACCGTGATCCCAACTCCTCCCCCCAGGGCGTAGCCGGCGGTCCAGTCCTTCTGGGCGGTGTAGGCGGGGGCGTCGTTGTGGTCGAAGGACAGACCGGCCGCGACATAAGGTTTGAAAATCCCCATCAGGCCGAAGCCGAAACGCAGGTCGGTGTCGAGGTCGTCCCGTTTGAAGACCTTGTTTCCGGTGGACTCAAGATGATGATAATCAACACTCCAGCCCAGGTCGGTGTTGAGGAATTCGCCCAGTTCCCAGTTGAAACCCGCGCCAAAGCCGGCCACATCCGTGCTCAGGCCCGGCGCGCTGATGCGGCCATAGGAGGCGCCCACTTTGAACGAGGTGTTGGAGGCTGGGTCATCGGCCCGGACAAGCGGTGCGGAGGCGATGAGAACGAGACTGGCGAGGAGGCTGGGGACGGGGTGTTTCATGGAAGGAGTGACACCGTTTGTGAAGCCCGGGAACCGTGAAGTCCAGCGGGCAATGCGGGAAAACCTGCGCAGGCCGGTTGGGGTCCGCCGCCCCCTTTTTTTCCGGGCTGTTTCCGGCTTGGGCAAGGTTTGGCTTGAGAAAGGGAGTCACCACACTCAGCCTGCCTGCTTTCCTCCTCCGTCATGTCCAATCTGCCCCGCGTCAAACTTGAGATTTTCCGCCATGTCATGGAGGCGCGCAAATTTCGCCCCGGTGAGGTGATCTTTTATCAGGGCGAGATTGGTGAGGAGATGTTTGCCATCAAAAAGGGCCGGGTTGAACTCCGGGTGGACAACCGGCTGCTCGACACCCTGGAGGAAAACGAGGTGTTTGGGGAGATGGCCCTGGTGGACCGGCTCACCCGCAGCGCCACCGCCGTGGCCGTGGACGAGGTGGAGGTCATTGCCATTGATGAGCACCGCTTTCTGTTCATGGTGCAGCAGACCCCAAATTTCGCCCTGACCATGCTCAAGGTCATGGCACTTCGACTGCGCCGCCGTGAAACCCTTGCTCCCTGGGGCAAGGCCGACGGGCAGGCCTGAATCATTCGGCGAATCAGCCCCGGCGGGGCGGACGGGAAAACAATCCCAACGGCAGGCCTGCGAAGTCTGCCTTTTTCTTTGTTAGTGTATTTTTACTCATTCAGCAGGCTTTTCTGTCAGCCAGTGAGTTTTTTTTAAACAAAAATACCCTGTAATACTTTTTCTCGACCTAATTGGTTGTCACTGGCAGATAAATTGCACATGCGCTGGTCCCATGTTAAGACCAAGCACTTTCACTCCTCTCATTTTGTCACTCGGCCTGGCCGCCCTGACCACCACCGCCCGCGCCACCGATTGGTATTGGGACGCCGATGCCGACACCACGGCCACGACCGGTGGCACCGGCACCTGGACCCTCGCCGGAGCGTTATGGCGCAGTGGTTCCGCCACCGGCACCCTCACCGCCTACAATGACGCGGCCGGCCCCAACGCGGACCCGGCCGCGAATCTCGTGCTGGCCGGGGGCACCGACACCTTGACCGTTACCCTCTCCGCCACCACGGCCTACAACCTCAACAAGCTCACGGCCAACAACACCTACACCCTGGCCACCAACACCGCCGTGCCCACCTTTGTCGGCACCTCACCGACCGTGACGGTCGCCACCGGCAAGTCGCTGGTCTGGAGCGCGGATCTTTCCGCCCCCAGCCTGACCGTGGCCAAAACCGGGACCGGGACCTGGCAGTTCAACAACACGGGCGGGCAGGTCACCTCCAACGACACCACCCTGGACATCCAGGCCGGCACCTTCCAGTTCAACACCAGCGCGGCCACGGCCAACCTGGCCACCGGCACCAATCTGACCGTCAAAGCCAATTCGGGCACGACCCTCAGCCTCAACCAGACCAACAACGGCGGCTACACCTCGGCCAAAAACTGGACCCTCGGCGCCAAGGTCATTCTCAACGGCGGCACCTTGGCCGGAGGCTCCTCCAACGGCGCCCAGTTTCAGCGTTTGCTGGTCGGCACGGCCCTCCAAGTGGACGCCGCCAGCACGATTTCCCAGGCCACGGGCAATTTCTCCCAAAACTTTGTCATCGAAGGCGCCTTCACCGGAACAGGGGCGCTGACCTTGGCACGGGCCGGCAACACGACGGCCGGATACACCCGCTATCTGAATGTGAAGGGCAACATGGCCGGCTACTCCGGAAACGTCACCCTCGGCACCTCCACCTCTCCCGGCTACGTTCTTTTCGGGCACTCCAGCGGCTGGGGCTCGGGCAACCTTACCCTTACCGGCGCGGGCAGCAACGGGGTCATCGGCGATGAGGTCGCCACCTTTTACAATACGGCCTGGACCGGCGGCTCCGCCCTGGGTTTCTCCTCCGGAACCCTCGCCCCGACCGGACTGATCACCGTGGGCTCGGGCGCGTCCCTCCAGGTCAACAACTACCTGGGCACCTACGCCATCCTGCTTGAGCCGCGCGGCGGGCTCACCGTCAACGGCGGCACCGTTTCCGCCAAGGGCACCCTGGGGACCTCCGCCCTGGTCCCCTACACCGGCACGACCTGGACCTTCGGCGGCTCCGCCCTTTCCACCGTTTCGGCCAACGTCCAGCTCAACTACACGGGCGCGACCTTCCAGGTGGCCGACGCCGTCACGGCGGGAGCCGGGATAGACACCACGTTCACCGGAAACATCTCCGGCTCAAACGGTTTCACCAAAACCGGACCGGGGCTTCTCACCCTTTCCGGCACCAACACCTACACGGGGGCCACCTCGGTTTCCGCCGGCCGTCTCGATCTCAACGGCTCCGGAACCAGTCCGCTCACCGTGGCCGATGGCGCGTCTGCCGGAGGCGAGGGAACCAGCACGGCCTCCCTGACCCTCGGTTCCTCCACGGGAGCCAGCCTCTACTTCGATCCTTCCACGGCGGGAGCCCTGACCGTCTCCGATGTCACCCTCAACGGCGTCACCACCGTGCGTTCCTCGGGCACCCCTACCGGCAGTTCCTGGCGCGTGCTCAACTACACCGGCACCCTCACCGGCACGATCGCCAACCTCACCGCCGCGGGTTTCCGCAACCCCGTCTTCGATCTTTCCACCGCCGGCCAGATCAACCTCTCCGCCGGGGGCGCGACCAGCCTCGTCTGGAGCGGCAGCCAGACCACCTGGGACACGCAGACCACGGCCTCCTGGCTCAATCCCGGCCTGACCGCCGACACGTTTTTTGCCGGCGATCAGGTGACCTTTGACG
>JANOBW010000220.1:0-5099 GCA_031411855.1 Opitutia bacterium | reverse complement strand
TCGAGTCGCACGCCGAGACCGGCCGGGCTGCGGTAGCTGACGATCTTGCCGTAGTCGGGCGTGAAACCGGCCTCGGGGTCCTCGGTCGTGATGCGGCACTGGACGGCGAAACCGTTGCGCGGGATCTTGTCCTGCGCGGGCAGGGCGATGGCGGAGCCGTGGAGTTTTTCCCCTTGGGCGACAAGGATCTGCGTGCGGACGAGGTCCACGCCGGTGATCTGCTCGGTGACGGTGTGCTCGACCTGGATGCGGGGGTTCATCTCGATGAAGAACCACTCCTTGCTGTCCATGTCGTAGAGGAACTCCATCGTCCCGGCGTTGACGTAACCCACTTCCTTACAAAGTTTTACGGCGGCGTCGCACAGCTCCTTGATGACCTTCAGGTCGGTGCCGACGGAGGGGGCGATCTCGATGACCTTCTGGTGGCGGCGCTGCACGGAGCAGTCGCGCTCGTGGAGGTGGACGATGGTGCCGTGTTTGTCGCCCATCATCTGGACCTCGATGTGTTTGGCGCGGCCGATGTAGCGTTCGAGGAAGACGGCAGGGTTGCCAAAGGCCAGGCCGGCTTCGTTCTGCGCCTCCTGCAGGAAGTGGAGGAACTCCTCCTCCTTGCGGACCACGCGCATGCCGCGCCCGCCGCCGCCGAAAGCCGCCTTGATGATGACGGGGAAGCCGATTTTGCGGGCCACCTTGAGGGCCTGTTTCGGGTCGCTGACGGGCTCCTCCGTGCCCGGCACGGTGGGCACGCCGCACTTTTGGGCGATGGTGCGGGCGGCGGTTTTGTCGCCCATCATTTCGAGGTGCTCGATAGATGGCCCGATGAAGGTGATGCCAGCCTCGGCGCAGGCGCGGGCGAAGTTGGCGTTTTCGGAAAGGAAACCGTAGCCCGGGTGGATGGCGTCGGCCCCGCAGGCCTTGGCCACGGCGATGACGGAGGGGATGTCGAGATAGGCGGCGACGGGGCCCTTGCCCTGTCCGACAAGGTAGGCTTCGTCGGCCTTGAAACGGTGCACCGCGAAACGGTCCTCGTGGGCGTAGATGGCGACGGTGCGCAGGCCCAACTCCGTGGCGGAACGGAAGATGCGGACGGCGATTTCGGAGCGGTTGGCGACAAGGAGTTTCTTCATCGAAGGAGAGGTGGGGAAAGGGAACCCATTAATCGGCGGGGAAAGGCTGGTTTGGCAAAAACAAACCACCGTTTGCCAGCCGTGTTTTTTTACCCTTGCCAAGGAGCCCGGGGAAGGGGAGTTTCCACGACCTTTCGGCGCGGTAGCCAAGTGGTAAGGCAAGGCTCTGCAAAAGCTTCACCCGTCGGTTCGATTCCGATCCGCGCCTCCATTTTCCCAAAACCAACATACGGTGTGGTTCCTGTGGTTTCAACAGACGGCGCGGTAGCCAAGTGGTAAGGCCGGGCTCTGCAAAAGCTCTATCGGCGGTTCGATTCCGCCCCGCGCCTCCAGGGAACCCAGGCAAGGCATTTTGAACTGCGGATGAGCGCAGATTGACGCAGATAAAACCCAGGGAGCATCTTTGTCGGTCATGGGAAGCCCGACCTTGCCGAGGGTGGAAACGCCGGCCATAACCGACGAAAGGGCGCGCCTCTCCGTTCTGGAAACACTGCGTCCTTCCCACTCTTCCCTGCGTTCCCTATGACCACCTCTCCCCCGCCCGCAGCCGCTTCGACCAACCCCAACGACCGCGGCCATTTCCGTTTCCATCTGCCGCATGTCCATCTCGCCCCGGTGTTTGGCAACGACTGGATGGCGTTGAAGGCGGAGGCTTTCGCCCGATTTTTCGGCACCCCGCTGTTTCTGGTCGTCCAGTCCTCGGTGGTTCTTATCTGGATCTGCCTCAACGTGTTCGGAGTGGCCACGTTTGACGTTTACCCGTTCATTCTCCTCAACCTCGCCTTCAGTCTCCAGGCGGCTTACGCGGCCCCGCTCATCCTGCTGGCCCAGACGCGCCAGGCCGACCGGGACAAGGCCCATGCCGAGGCCGACGCCATGCACCGGGAGGAACTGGCCCGGGCCAGCGAGGAGCGGCAGTTGGTCGCCAGCGAACAGACGGCGATCCTCCTGGAGCTGGTGCGGCAGAACACGCAACTGACCGAAATCACCCGCGACCTGACCCAGCGGATCGAGGGGCTCACCTCGGAGCTGCACGGGCGGCTTTGCGCGGTGAAAACGGGAGGCTGAGGGCAGGGTGGCTTGAATTGGTGAAAGTGGCAGGAACTTCAGTTCTTAGGCCGGTTTGAGCGAGGGCAACTGACGTCCCTCCCACCCACTTTCTCGAAACGCCGAGCACGGGGCGCGCGAGCCAGTTGCCGTCAGGGTGCCTTGGACGCGGCGATGGCCTCGGCCACACTCTTCAGGCCGAGCTGGGGACGGGGAGACTGGCGGTCCACCTCGTCGCGGGGTGTTTCGGTGGCGAACTGGTTATCGTCCTTCAGTTCCTTCTGGAGCCTGGTCAGGCGGGCCTTGAGATCGGCCAGCAAGACGGCCTGGGCGGGATCGGCGGCGAGGTTTTTCTGCTCCTGAGGGTCGGCCACGAGGTCAAAGAGTTCCCAGGCGTCCTGCTTCCAGTAATAGACGAGTTTGTGGGTGGCGGTGCGGATGCCAAGGTGGGCGCGGGTGTTGTGGTCGCCGGGGTCGTGATAGTAGCGGTAGTAGATGGCGTCGCGCCAGTTGGGGGCCTGGGCGTCGCGGAGGACGGGGGAAAGGGGCACGCCCTGCATCTCGGGCGGGACGGGAATGCCGGCGATATCGAGAAAGGTGGGGGCGGAATCAATGTTGAGGGCGAAGCGGTCCGTCACGGAGCCGGGTTTGGTGACGCCGGGCCAGCGGACGAGGTAGGGCACGCGGAGGCCGGGCTCATACATGAAACGCTTGTCGAAGAGCCCGAGATCGCCGAGAAAAAAGCCGTTGTCGCTGGTGTAGATGACGACGGTGTTGGCCGCCAGGTCGGTGCGGTCGAGATAGTCGAGGACACGGCCGACATTGTCGTCCACGCCCTGGACGCAGGCGAGGTAGTCCTGCATGTAGCGCTGGTATTTCCAACGGACCAGTTCCTTGCCGGTGAGGGTGACCTTGGTGCCGTCCGGCTTGGTGATCGTGACCTCGTCGGGGCTGACCCCGAGCCATTGGGCGCGGCGGGCGGGAGGCAGATCGGCGGGAGGTTCCATCTTCAAGTCCCTGCGGGTCAGATCTTTGGCGACCGTCTGGCGGTTGGAGGGCAGGGCGGCGGGGCGGGTGGCGTAGTCGTCAAACAGGGTGGGCGGCTCGGGGATGACGCGGTCTTTGAACTTCTCGCGGTTCTTCTCGTCGGGCTCCCAATTGCGGTGCGGGGCCTTGTGGTGGAGCATGAGGAGGAAGGGTTTGTCCTTCGAACGTTTTTCCAGCCACTCGATTCCCAGGTCCGTGATGACATCCGTGGCGTAACCCTCGGTTTTCAGTCGTCCGTTCGGGGTGATAAACTCGGGGTTCCGGTAAGCGCCCTGGCCGGGCAGGATGATCCAGGAATCGAAGCCGGTGGGGTCGGAGCCGAGGTGCCACTTGCCGATCATGGCGGTGGCGTAACCATTGGCCTGGAGGAGTTTGGCCACATTGGAGCGCGAGCCGTCGAATTGGTTGAAGACCGGGACGCCGTTGAGGTGGGAGTATTGCCCGGTGAGAAGGCAGGCCCGGCTGGGGGTGCAGATGGAGTTGGTGACGAAGGCGTTGGCGAAACGCATCCCTGAGGCGGCCAGACGGTCGAGCTGGGGCGTCTCGTTGACCTTGGAACCGTAACACGACATGGCGTGGGCGGCATGGTCATCCGTCATGATGTAGAGGATGTTGGGCCGGGGTTTGTCGGCGGCGGGGAGCAACTGGCCCAGGACGATCAGAAAAAGAAGGGGGAACAGGCGAAACATGAGGCGAGGAAGTCGGAAAAGGAGAAGGTGGGGCAAGGCGAATTACATGACAGACCCAACATCACTGAGACAGTGGCGCGAACCATCAAACAGGCAGACATGGCATCTGGTGCCGAAAATGGGCGCAAAAAAACGCCGTCCGGCGAACCGGACGGCGTTGAAGGGGGAAGTCCCGTCTTTAGTAAACGTTGGTGGACTCGGTTTCGCGGACGGGTTTGCCGTCGTTCAGGCTCGAGCGGAGTTCGATTTTGAGTTCACCGCCGCCAGCCTTGACGGCCTTGGCGTTGATGGTGAGCTGTTTGGTGGCACCGGGAGCGAGGGGACCAAACTTGGGGAAGGTCACGTTCTTGCCGGAAACACTGCCTCCGTCGGAAGCGGCGGTGGCATCAAGCTCATCGGACAGGACGCCAGTGATGGAGATGTCGGTGATGTTGATGGAGCCTTGGTTCTTGACCGAGATGGTGTAAACGGTGGAGTCGCCGACCAGGATGGCGTCGGGCTCGTCAACCACTTCAAGAAGGATGGCGCCGCGGCCGATCCAGTTGGTGCAGGCTTGGGACTTGGAGCTGAGGGCTCCGGAGGTGGCGGTCACGTCGTTGCAAAGGGTGCCGGCGGTGATGGACTGGAGGGTGACGCCGACGTCGCTGGAAGCGCCAGCGGCGAGTTTGGCGATGGTCCAGGAAATGGAGTTGCCGGAGATGGCACCACCGTTGGTGGCTGAAACCACCTTGGTGGCGGAGGGAGCGGTGTCCATGACGACCACATTGGTCAGATCAACATCACCGGTGTTTTGCACGGTGATCTTATAGTCGGCGGTCTTGCCGATGATCTGTTCTTTGGTGCCGGTTTTGAGGACATTCAGGCCGGGCTGGCGGATGGTGACGCAGGCTTCGGCGGAACCGCCCTTGGAGTTGGAGGCTGCGACGGTGGCTCCGTTACAGAATTTGCCCTTGGCGGTGGCCTTGGCGCTGACGGTGAAGGTCTTGGATTCGTTGGGGGCGAGATCACCCACGGTGAAGGTGAGGGCCTGGCCATCAACGGGCTTCAGTTCGGCGGGGAGTTTGTCGGTCACGACCACGTTCTTGGCGGTGAAGGTTCCGTTGTTCTTGACCGTGACGGTGAAGGGAACGGTATCGCCGAGGAGGTAACCTTCCTGGGGAACGGTTTTGGTGATGGCGAGGAGGGGCTG
>JANOBW010000219.1:0-6737 GCA_031411855.1 Opitutia bacterium | reverse complement strand
TCGTTTCGGACATCAACGCGAACGACAACACCATCAGCTTCCTCAACGGACTCATCCTCCACTCGGGCGAAGCCACCGGCGACGTGAACGAAGCGGCGCTCCGCCGCATCCAGATCCGCGAAGCGATCAAGGCCCACTTCGAGAAGGAGCAGGCCCTCTTCAGCCAGGGCATCAAGGTCCTCAGCCTCTTCTTCATTGATGAGGTGGCCAAATACCGCAGCTACAATGAGGCGGGCGAGCAGTCCGGGGAATACGCCCTCATGTTTGAGGAGGAATACAACGCCCACCTCAACGAGGTGCGCACCCTCGAAGACACCCCCTACCAGCGCCACCTCAAGGGCATCGAAACCTCCCGCACCCATAGCGGCTACTTCTCTGTGGACAAAAAGACGAAACGCCTCGTCAACCCCGACGTGGCCAGGAGGGGGGAAGCCGCCGGAGAGGCCAACGACGTGGACGCTTACGACCTCATCCTCAAGGACAAGGAAACGTTACTTCAATTTCCGACTGAAAAAGATGATCTGCTCACCCATCATAAGAAGCAGGTGCGCTTCATCTTCTCCCACTCCGCCCTCCGCGAAGGCTGGGATAACCCGAACGTCTTCGTCATCTGCACCCTCAAGCACACGGAAAACAACGTCTCCCGCCGCCAGGAAGTGGGCCGGGGGATGCGCCTCTGCCGCAACCAGAACGGCGACCGCATGGACGACCCCGCCATCGTCCACCAGATCAACATCCTCACGGTCGTGGCCAACGAAAGCTACAAGGACTTCGTGGCCGGCCTCCAGAAGGACATCAGCGCCAACCTCTCCTCCCGCCCCAAGCAGGCCAACGAGGCCTATTTCAAGGACAAGGTGCTCAAGACAGCCACAGGCGATGTGAAGGTCACCCCGCAGATGGCCAAGGCCATTGAGAAGTATCTGACGCGCCAGGGCTACACAGACGACAACGACAAGGTCACCGCCGCCTACCACCAAGCCAAAGAGGCGGGCAGCCTCGCCGCCCTACCAGCCGAGCTTCAACCCTATCAGGAGCAGATTTTCAAACTCGTGGACTCCGTCTTCTCCGATGCCCAGTTGCCCGAGCCAGAAAACGAATTGAATGTCCGGGAAAACCCGACGAACACGAACCTGAACAAAAAGGAGTTTCTGGAGCTGTGGAACCGCATCAACCGCAAGGCCGCCTACACCGTCCACTTCGACACCGAGGAACTGGTCGCCAAGTGCATCCAAGCCCTCGATAAGGAGCTCAAAGTCACCCCTCTGCACTACAACGTCACCGAGGGTGAGCAGACCGACCAGGTGACTTACGAAAGCATCAAGGCGGGCGAAGGCTTCGTCATCAGCGAAAACGAGACGGAAAAACTCCTCATCACCGCCCAATCCGCCGTCCGCTACGATCTCCTCGGCAAGCTGACGGAAAGCACCCAGCTCACCCGGCGCACCATCGCCCGCATCCTCGAAGGCATAAGCAAAGCCACCTTCCGTTTCTACAAGATGAACCCGGAGGACTTCATCCTCAAAACCGGGACAGTCATCAACGAGCAGAAGGCCACCGTCATCGTCGAGCACCTCAGCTATGACCAGGTGAAAGAGACCTACGGCCTCGACATCTTCACCCAGCAGAAAAAGCAGGACCTGGCCAAGGGCTTCAAAGCCCAGCGGCACGTCTGCGACTACGTCTTCACCGACTCCGGCACCGAACGAACCTTCGTCGAAAATCTCGATGCAAACGAGAAGGATGTGGTGGTTTACGCCAAACTGCCCAAAACCTTCTTCATCCCGACGCCCGTGGGCCATTACACGCCGGACTGGGCCATCGCCTTCCAGGAAGGCCGCGTGAAACACGTTTACTTCGTCGCCGAAACAAAAGGCGACATGTCCAGCATGAGCATGCGGAAGATCGAGGACTGCAAAATCGAGTGCGCCCGGAAATTCTTCGCCAAGATCACCAGCGACCAGGTGAAGTATGAGTTCCTAACCACCTACGAAAAGCTCATGGAATTGGTGAAGTGATGGAAGCCTTGGCCTGGGCATAAAAGAGGCAGCGGCTTTCACCGCTGCCTCTGCTATGACCGCACCTTGATCTTACTTGCGGGGTCCGTTGTCGCGACCGCCGCCGGACGACTTTCCGGTCGTGCTGGGGTAGCCTGCTTTGCCTTTGCTCATGGATGACTCCTTTCTGGTGTTTGGGGTTGTGGTTTGGGTTTTCGGCACGGAAACCGTGCGAAAAGCGGTAGAAGAAGCCGTAGCGCAGTCAGCTCCTCGGGATGAGAAACCTTGCCAGGAGGTCAGGCCGGGAAAACGAAAGTGCCCAGTCCGCAAAGGAAGCCAGAGGAGGCCTGTTTGCCCCCCCGCTGCGGGCTTTCACCGGGCACCTCCCGCCCTTGCCCCCAGAGCCTCAAGGATTCGCCTCAGGCTGGGGCTACGGTGCAGCCTCAGCACCTTCTTGCCATGCTTGCGGGCCAGTTCACCTAGGCACCGGCTGTGCGAATGCCGCATCACGCCGAGTAAAATGACGACAAGGCAGGTCTCCGGCCTCACAACCTGGGAGGCAAATGAGGCCGGGCTTGGGTCAGATTCACGAGTGGGAATCCAGTCCACGCCCCGATCCGAGAGAACACAGCGAAGCCGCTGAAGGATCTGGGGACGGACCAAACCGCCCACCACCACCACCTTCTGAAAAGTTTTCATGGGTCATGGGTTGGCCAACCCCGGCCCAGGACGTAAGAAAGCGACATGAATCCCACTGGGAGATGAGACCGCAATTCTCCGTCCCGAACCGTGGCCAGCCACTCGGGTTAGGTTTGGTCCGACTTCTTGGATTTCTTCAGCTTCGGCGGTTTCGGCTCACCGTCCAAATAACACAGCCGAAAACCAATCTTTTTCCCCTTGTATTTGCCGGTGCTGTGGGGAGGAAAACGGCGACGGAATCCCAGCCAAAGATTGCACAAGTTGCCGCGATCTAACGTGCTCAAGGCCGCCTCGAATTCGTCGAGCCATTCTCCGAAGTCTCCAGAAATAAGAAATTTCAGACCTGACGGCCCAATCTTCCAGACCAGCGCCTCAGGATCGTAGGTGAGGGTTCGGGCTTGAAAGTCAGCATCCCACTTGGGCTCATCTTCACCGGCTTTGTCAGGCTCGTTTTTCCCGCTTGGCGACGGTCTTTTTAACTCCTCCCATTCCTCAGGAGTTAGACGACCTTCCTCGTGAAACTTATCCTGTAAAGCCATCCATCTTTCAAAAGCTTCGTCTAATTCCAGAATACAAAGCTGCATGCTCGAACGGGGGTCTGCGGTCTGCGCATTCGCCGGCCCCAGCTCTTTCTCAGCGAGTTCAAGATACTCCGCTTCCGTCAAGAGACGGACTGGCAAGCCCTTCCTCTTTTTGACCCATGTGGCAAAAGCGTTTGCATCATACCAAGTGACGGCAGCAGGAAGTGATGCTTCCGACTCCTGATTCACTGACTCCCAGGAATCTGTATTGGATCTGGCGCGTCTAGCCCGGTATCTCTCAAACTTTTCATCCGCCATGAATTCGCGGAACTCACTCACGGTGATAAGGTTGGAAACATTGAGCTTTCGCCCTCCCTGTTCCACTTGATGATAGCCAGAGACGAGTTTGGCGACTTGAAATTGATATTCGTATTTACTGCGGGCAGTCAAAAAACTTTTCAACATTTCATCTGGCTTGGGTATTCGTATGCTTTGCCCACCATTGGCATAATAGTATTTCTCTGCTTCATGCCTATCTAACTCCAAGTTGCCACGATATTCATGATAGAGCCATCGTGGGAAGTGCTTAGCGTCACTTGAATTTGGGAAGTCATCATTGTGGATGTAATTCTCAAAAACCTGATGCTTAAAAGGTTCATCCCTAAGCCCAGGGAAAACGAAATCGTAGGAGCCGTTCGGCCCCTTCAAGAAAATCAGCTTTTCATTGTAGCGGATTACTTTCACCCAACCTTCTTGGCGCTCCATAATCCAATACCGGAAAATTTTGGCCGCTTCTATGCAACGCTTCATGTCTGCCGCAAAGGCTTCATCACTCAGTCCTGACTGTTGATAAAGAAAGACACGAGGGTTTAGCGCGTGTTCTGCTTCAGAATCGAAATCAAGAAGTTGGTCACCAATAAGGTTGTTTAACGTTCCAATGCGATACCATAGCGCTGCAAACGCCGAATCCCAGACAAGAGGAATGAGAGCTATGTCCAAGTTTCCGAGAGCATCTGCTTTGGTAGCGACTTCGTCAAAACTGATATCCTCAGGAAATGAGCAGTTCTTCCATTCGGCCCAGGGATTGCAGCGATGCCAACGGTTGTTAACTTGGAAAAAATCTAAATTATAACCAGTAAAAACCCTTTGGGGTAGCGACTTTGATAGGTCGAAAAGCCGATCCGCCAATTGCCGAGGAGTGAGGCTCACCAATCGAAATCCTTCACTGAGTATGGGAAGGGGGCGAATGAGGTCCGCTTTGGTCTCCATACCGTGGGACTTTTTGAAGGCATCAAGTTCATCTTGGTGCTTGGCGACAAACTCCCCAAAGCCTCCTGTGAAACCCAGCGATTTTACGACGTAGTTTTGAGCGGTAGTTTGTTCAAGTTCAGGCTCGCCGCTGTCCTTGAATTGTGTGGTGGCCAGAAAGGCCGCGTTCTTAATCGCTTCCGCAGTCACGTCCGTGACGGGGGCGAGGTGAAATTTCTCGAAGGGGAGAAACTTCGCGTTGAGGTTGTTTGGTTGTGTTAGATCATTTGCGATCATGGGGATACGTTTCTGAGTGCTTCCCCTCGGATTGTTTTCAGAAACGTAGTAATGACCGTGTCGTGCAGATAAGCCTAACAGGAGATCTCATGCTGTCCATATGCCCGAGGGGCGTGGCTGGCCTCAACCTTGATCTATGGACAGGAAAGTTTAAGAGCACGACAAAGGCAAGCCGGATTTTTAGCCATTTGGGCAAATGTCGAAAAGAAGACTCAAGCCGCAGGAGGGCCAGGAAGGGGCCTTGGGCTTGGCATCACCTCATTAGTGGCACCTTGCTCCGCCAGAGCCCCGTTTGCAGGCTTAGCGCTCTTGAAACGAGCCTCCAAAGCGGCGACCCACTCTTCATTTGTGATCTTCCCCCACTTAACGGCCTTTCTCCCTTCTTGGCTTGTCCACTCCAGAATGGGCTTTTGCAAAAAGGCCTCCTCCTTGGCCCTGAGTTCTTCCTCGGCTTTAATTCGAATAGCCTCATTCTGAGCCAAATGATCCCTCTCAGCTTCGAGCCTTTTCACATTAGCCGCAGCAATGAATAGTTGATGGCGACGATTAAGCTCATTCCTTGCAGATTCTTTAGGAATCTGGTCATAACATGCAGCATCTTTTATTTGATCCTCACTCCACTCCGTTATAGGTAAATGGAGAAAGCCCTCTTGCTTAAGATTTTCAACAGCCCTCTTTTTTATCTCTTCTTCAACCAATATGGGGTCAACCCGACCCGCATTCCAAGCGAAACGTATTTCTTCGTCGGTCCATTCGGAAATATCCTTTCTCAGAAATTCGAATTTAAGCGCCACCTCTTCCTTGCTAAGCGACCAAGCTTCAAGAGGTCCCTCAACCGCAATCCGCTCAGTCACACACTCGGTCGCAACTTGGTAAAATTCTTTGAGAAAAAAGAAAGGATCGGCTTTTAGGCGATGACCTCCCCGACAACCTTCGTTGGGAAACTCACGGCTGAAGCCGTAGCGCCAGTCCACCGCTTTCAAGTCAACTTCCGTTGGCCACCACTTTTCCTGAATCATTGAACTCCGTAAGAACCCAAAAGCTTTCACAAAGGGTTCGGGCGTTGTGGAGCGGCCCCACTTGATTTCTGGACGGCCTTGAATCTTCATCAGACTGTTGAAAAGTGCTTCCCAGTCCTCTGGTTTCTTGCCCAATTCATCAATCTCAGGCCAAACCTGGGAAATGACGGGCTTTTTTGCCGCGACGGAATTTGCCGAACGGGGAGGGGGCGCGGAACGGGAGGGGGTCTGGGACAAGACATTCAACTGGGAGGTTTGAGAGTCCTTCGACCCTGCCTTGACTGTGTCTTTGTTAAGAGAATTAAATGAAGAGTGAGCTTTCCTCTCTCTTGTTTTTTCAGCTTTCCTTTCTCTTAATAGAGGGGGAGGACCCAAATTGTCACCCTCCCCAACCCGATTTGTCACCTCCTGGGTGTCAGATTCGGTCGTTTGCTCTGATCCGATACTTTCGGACGGAGTATTTATGGTAATATATCTTCGTCCTTCCTTGGGGGCCATGCGAATGGAAATCACACCGGCATTTTTAAGCTCCCCGATCATTCGTTTAACATTCCGCTCTGACATTTCCGCCAGCTCGGCAAGCGACTCATTTCCCGGCCAGCATTCGTCTCCAAATTCCGGCACTCTTGTTGCTAGAATAAGTAACACCAACTTGGCTGATGATCCCAACCCTTTGGCCAAGTTAACACACTGCCTCATGTCAGTTGGTTTCATGAAAGCCCCTTCACAATTTTAAAAGAAATAGTCATAAGAAAGTGATTCACACTTTCGCACAGAGCGAAGCGTATGAATGTAAACCGATTTGCTCGCCAAGGCTGTGATAATTTTATGGCAACAGCTATTTTGTGTATCGAAATCACTGAGATAGGCCCTCGCGGGAAATCACTCAAAAATCTACCCCCCCCTACCGGTTTTTCATGACCTACCCCCCCCTCGCAACACCCTCCCCCCCCGCCCCC
>JANOBW010000218.1:0-4103 GCA_031411855.1 Opitutia bacterium | reverse complement strand
GCGGCCAGCATCTGCGGCGGAGTCCTTTCCACCGTCCTGCAAAACATCGGGCAGCTGGACCTGGGGTTCCTCAAACTCGTCTTTGACGAGCACTCGACCCTGCTCCTGCTGACCCTGGCGGGCCTGGGAGCCCCCTTTCTTTACTACCGGCTGCCGGATCCGGTGCCCAACGAAAAACCGGAACGCTGGCTGCACCTGCCGCGTTCCGAATGGCCCGTCCTGGCCCGCGCGCTCCTGCCGTCACTCTGCATGGCGACGGGGGCGGGACTGAGCATCCAGTTTCTCAACCTCTTCTTCAGCAACGTTTACCACCTCGACGCCGCCGCCTATTCGGCCTTCGGGTCGGTCAGCTATGTGCTGGTCCTGCTGGCGGGCCTGAGCGTTCCCACCGTCCGCCGGCATCTGGGGTGGCGCGGGGCCATCCTCGGGGTGCAAAGCTGCGCCGTGGTCGCCCTCGCCCTCATGGGACTGACCGAACTCTGGAAGGAGGCCACCTGGGCGCTGCCCACCGCCCTGTTTTTTTTCATGCTCCGGCAACCGCTGATGAACATGGCCGGCCCTTCCACCAGCGAGCTGTCCATGACCTATGTGGGCGAAAACAACCGGGAACTCATGAGCGCCATCAACGGCGCGATCTGGAGCGGGGCCTGGTGGCTGGCGGCCAAGGTTTTTCAGGGGTTGAGGGAGGAGCACCTCCCCTACTGGATCGTGTTTCTGACCACCTCGGGACTGTATCTGGCGGGAACCCTGAGTTATCTCGGGCTCATCCGCGCGGTGGAACGACGGCAGGCCGGGGAAACGGAAAAACCTTCCGAAGCGCCGGAAGACCATATCGCCTGAGCGGGCAGGGCAATTCACGCTGGAATTGGCCGCGATAACACGAAAAAGACGCCAAACAAGGCATAGGTTCGCACGAAGCCACAAAGGCACGAAGTTTGCATCCCAAACCTCCCGCTGCTCAGCCCGGAAGAAATCCCAAGGCGCAAGAAGAAGGGCTGATCCAAAACTGTAGTTGTTTCTTCTTCGTGACTTCCTGGCTTCGTGTGAAACCTCCCTCAACTCCTGCCTCGTTTTGCGCTTTTGGCGTTTTTTCGCGGTGAAAAAAGCCTTGCAAAAAGGCAAAAGTCAGGGCGTCCCACCCAGACTGTCGTAACGGAGCACACAGCGGCTGATCCGCCCTCCAAAGGTGACGCAACGGTCGCTTCCCGGCTGGGAGGGCTCGTCCCATTCGCGAAACTCAAAGGCATAATGGCCATCACTTTGGCGGGCAAACATGCCGCCGAGGTGGGCGGGATCGGGGAAGGTGTCCACCACCTCGGTCTCGGGCGTCACCGGCCAGGGGAAGTTGATGTTCCACAAGGTCCAGCGCGGCGGCGGGTTGGCCAGCAGTTCGTTGGCCAGCCGGACGGCATGGGTGGCGGAGATCCTCAGCATGCGCCTCACCTCGGATTCGTCGGCCGGATCCATGTCCTTGATCGAGTCAAAGAGTTCCAAAGGCAGCCGTTGGGACGTGGCCAGGGCGGGAATCCCCCAGCAGACGCCCTCCAGGGCCGCCCCCACCGTGCCACTGCAAAAAAGGAGGGGGAGGGTCAGGTTGTAGCCGATGTTCGGACCGGAAACCACCAGGGCCGGACGGCGCTGCAGCAGGTGATGAAGGGCAATGTTGACGCAATCACTGGGAGTGCTGCTGACTTTCCAGGCCTCGCAGGGCCAGCCCTCGACCCGGTCCACGGCGATGCGGCCGTAACGATTCAGTTTCTTTCCGATCCAGCTTTGTTCCTCGGCCGGGGCCACCACCACGCAATCGTGGGTGGCGGCAAAGGTTTCGGCCAGAATGCGGAGAAACGGGCTGCCGATGCCGTCGTCGTTGGTGAGCAGGAGAAGCGGACGCATGTCTCAAAGGGGTGCCGGAGAGGCGGAGGGAGTCAACCCCGGGTCGAAACAGTCGCCAGGTTATCGGCAGACTTCGGTGAAACGTCCCCAACCCAATACAGTCAAATGGCACTTTTGATCTAAGTCGTAGCGCAAGCTGCCAGCTTGCTGTTTCGCAGGCCGCTGGCCTGCCTTGGACGAGGGATACGCACGAGCAGAACTACACGGGAAGCAGGCTAGTTTTTTGAAACCCCCAAATGCGCAGCTATATGGACCCAAATCGAAAAGATTGCGGAGAAAGGGTTCATCATTTTTGTAAAAAATTCATTCAATTATTGACAAACTTACGTAGGGTGGAAAAGACTTTAAATTCTCGTTCAAACCAATGAAAAAAACCCCAAAAATTCTCCTAGCAATCCTGGCCATAGCCTTAGCTCCCCAAGCTCATTCCGCTTCCATCACGAACGGAAGTTTTGAGAGTGGTTTTACTGGCTGGGGCACCGCTGACCTTGCCGTCCCCTTTTCCGCTTTAAACGTAACAGGAAGTGGATTCAGCACTGGTTTTGGTTTGTTCACCACCGCCCCGACAGATGGGCTCTTGGCTGCTGTCCACGGCTTTGATGGTAGCACTCCTGGAGTTATCAGCTTTTTCCAGGATGTCGGTGTCATTGATACAAACTCAGCGGTGGTCACTTTTACTTTGCGTGCCGGTTGGGATATGGTTACTTATAATGGAGGAGGAGAGATAGATCGCGTCTTCTCAGTTGTCGTTAGTCCTGCGGGAGGAGGAGCTCCTCTGGCCAGTTATGAAGTATTGAGAGCACAGCATGATACCCAAAATTTTGATACTGGATCACTGGCCGAAGCCATTGATCTCAGTGCTCACATCGGAAGCGACGTGCGCCTCTCTTTTGAAGCATTTATTCCCGAGGCACAAACCGGACCTGCTTTGATGCAAATTGACAATATTGCCTTGGGAGTCGCGCCCGTGCCCTTCGGCGTGGACTCGACCACTGGCCTCGCCCTGCTTGGCCTGGCCTCGGCCTGGAAAATGCGCCGCCGCAACCGCTCCTAAGGTTTCGTTGCAAAACTCCTCCCTTTCAAAGCCGCCGGTATCAATCCGGCGGCTTTTTTTGTGCCTGCGGGATGCGTCCAATAAATTCACTTTCAGGAAGGTTTCTGATGCGCAGGCTATCTCGCCTTCAGACGGGACAACTGACCAAAGGCATCGCTTGTTCGATTGTTTATGCCCAAGTCCCTGAAAGCAGGGCTCGGAACCTTTCTTTCCACATTCGGCTTTCCAACATTCGTCATTCGACCGCCTATTTGCGGCGGACGGGCCTAGTTTTTGCTTCCCACCCGGCTTTCCCGGCGTTTGCTCATCCCCTTTATGGCCGACTCACTTTTCTACCTGTTCGCGGCGCTCACGCTCGTGCCAGCCCTGGCCCTCGTGTTCCTCCGCGGCACCGTCAACGCCGCCATGTGCATGATCGTCTCGTTTGTCGGGGCGGCCGGCCTCTTCGGCCTGCTGGGCGCGTGGTTCCTCGCCATCCTTCAGATCCTGGTTTACGCGGGGGCCGTCATTGTCCTCTTCCTGTTCATCATCATGCTCTTGGAAGTGGAGCACGACAAGGTGAAGTTCAAGCTCGTCACCACCCTGGCCAGCTCGGTCGGCCTGGTCCTGCTGTCCTTCGGAGTGGTTCAACTTTTCAGCCACGGCCACCTGCCGGAACCGGCCCCGCTGCCGACCGAATCTCCCGCCGGAGTGATCCGGAATTACGGCGAGCTGATGTTCACCAAATACCTTCTGCCTTTCCAGGTGGCGGGCATTCTCATGCTGGTGGCCGTGCTCGGCGTCATCGTCCTGAGCAAAAAATCCCCCCAGGAGTGATCCTGAAGCATTAACCATTTCACCCATGTCCGGACTGCTGGATTCCCCAAAACTCGAGGCCACATCAGGCCGAAGGCGCACTTCGGACGAGGTCCTCCCCTTTTTAATTCTTAATTCTTAATTTTTAATTCCCGAACTCCGGCGGAAGCCGGATTCGGAACACCCTCCCTTTCCACCCATGCATCCCGGCCTCAACGCCTACCTGACCGTCGCGGGTCTCCTTTTCGCCATCGGGTTTTTCGGTGTCCTCCTCCGCCGCAATACCCTGGTGATCTACATGTGCCTTGAGCTCATGCTGAACGCCGCCAACCTCGCCCTGGTGGCCTTCAGCCGCCACAAC
>JANOBW010000217.1:0-4234 GCA_031411855.1 Opitutia bacterium | reverse complement strand
GTGACGGTGGTGTTGGCCGGGGCGAGGCTGGTGACATCGAGGCTGACGGCTCCGGAGACGGTGAGGGCACCGGTGGTGAGTTTGTCGGCGCTGTTGGGGTCGAAGAAGATGGTGCCGCCGCTGGCGCTGAGGGAGGTGGAGGTGATCTCGCCGGTGAGGGAGCCGCCGCTGAGGGTGAGGGCCCCGACGGACATGGTGTCGGGGACGATGAGGGAGCCGGCGGTGACGGAGAGGTTGCCGGAGAAGCCGGAAACATCGCCGCCGAGGATGGCCGCCCCGACTCCGACCTTGGTGAGGCCGGAGGTGCCGGAGACCGCCCCGGTGAGGGTGAGGGTGCCCGCGCCGCCGAAGGAGCTGTCCGACGCGACGGTGACGGGGCCGGTGGCGGTGCCGCCGGTGCCGGTGCTGCTGACGAGGGCCCCGGCGGGGGCGGCGGTGAGGCCGGCACCGTTGATGGTGATGGGTTCGGCCCCGATGTTGACGCCCTTGACGTCGAGGACGGCCCCGCTGGCGACGGTGGTGCCGGAGGCGGTGTCGCCAAAGGGGTTGGTGCTGACGGCGCCGGTGGTGAGGGTTCCTTCGTTGACGAAGATTTGTCCGGTGAAGGTGGCGTAGTTGCTGGTGCCGTTGCCGAGGCTGAGGGTGCCGGCGCCGATCTTGGTGAGGTTGCCCGCGCCCTGGAGCTGGGCGGCGTTGTTGGCGTTGCCGGCGGCGGAACCGTCGTCAATCGTCATGGTGGTGGCGGACGGTGTCTCGATGGTGCCCCCGCCGGAGCCGATGTTGAAGACAAGCTGGAGGACGGTGGCGGAGCCGGTGTTGTCGTTGAAGGCGGCGTTGGTGCTGCGGAAGGTGGCGTTGTTGCTGATGTTCACCATCTTGGAGAACGAGGCCGGGGTGGTGACGGAGCCGAGGTTGCCGGTGATGCCGTTGCCCATGTTGACGCTGAGGACGCCGCCGGTGAGGTTGATGTCGCCGGTGAAGGTGTTGGTGCCGCCGAGGGTGGTGGCGCCGGCGGTGTCGAGGTTCCAGGTGCCGGAGAGGACGCCGCCGGTCTGGCTGAGGGTGGCCCCGGAGGCGACGGTGAGGGAGGAGCCGGAGACGGTGCCGCCGGTGATGGTGAGGGTGCCGGCGTTGACGCTGGTGGCGCCGGTGTAGGTGTTGGCCCCGGAGAGGGAGGTGGCACCTGCTGTGGTCAGGGAGGCGGCCCCGCTGATGACGGCGGAGGCGGTCAGGCTGGCTCCGGGGGAGACGGTGACATTGGAGCCGTTGAGGGTGCCGCCGTTGAGGGTGAGGCCGCCGGCCACGACATTGGTGGCTCCGGAGTAGGTGGCGTTGGTGATGGCGATGTTACCCGTGCCGGCCTTGGTGAAGCCGAAGGTGGTGCCGGCGAGGCTGCCGGTGAGGCTGAGGGTGTTGGCCGAATCGTTGCTCCAGGTCTGGTCGGAGGTGAAGATGACCGGGACGGCGATGGAGCTGGCGGGGACGCCGGAGGTCATGGCGATGCCGCCGGTCCCGATGGTGAGGGTGTAGCCGTCGGTGGTGGTGTTGAGGCCCAGGCCGTTGACGGTGTCGGAGATGGTCAGGCTGCGGACGGAGGTGCTGAAACCGAGGGTGGTGGCGGTGGGGGCGGTGGTGACGGTGGAGTTGGAGAAAACCACGTCGGCGGTGGAGCCGGGGGTGAGGGGCTGGTCGGCCCCGCCGAGGGAGGTGACCCAGTTGCTCCGGGTGGAGCCGTTGGTGGCGGCCCAGACATTGGTGGCGCCGGGCAGACCGCCTTTCCAGTAGGCGGTGGTGATGGGGGTGGCGGGGGTGACGTCAACGCTGACCGTGGTGGCGGTTTTGGCGAGGTTACCGACGGTGAAATCCGTCGCGTTGTAAACATTGCCGAGGGTGTAGGTGGGGGCGTCGAGACCGCTGACGGCGGTGAAGAGGTTATGGGTGCCGGGGGAAACGGTGGAGCCCGGGACGGTCCAGACGTCCACGGTGATGTTTCCGGTGGTGCCGGAGGCGCCGGGGAAGGCGGTGACGGACTGGCTGTTGGTGCCGCCAAGCGCGCCGCCCAGGGTGGAGCCGGAGGCGAAGCTGTAGGTGGCGGTGCCCATGTTCAGGCCGCCGACGACGGCGGGCTGGTAGGCGAATTTGGCGCCGGAAGAAACGCTCAGGTTGCTGCCCGGGGCGACGGCGGCGGTGGAGGTGACGATGAGGGCGCCGCCGGCGACATTGGTGACCCCGGTGAAGGTGTTGGTGCCGGAGAGGGTGAGGGAGCCGCTGGCGACGGTGAGGTTGACCTTGCGGGTGCCGGGGGAGATGATGTCGGTGATGCCGCCCGAGTAGATTGAGGAACCGGTGAGGGTGAGGGTGGAGTCGGCGGTGGTGGAGCTGTTGCCGACGAGGCAGGTGTTGGCGTTGCGGGTGAGGCCGACGAGGGACTGGTTGAAGCCGTTGAGGTCGAGGTTGGTGTTGCCGGAACCGCCGAGGGTGATGACGGCGGCGGTGGAGAGGCCGTTGTTGACGCCGACGATCATGGTGCCCGTGACAGTGACGGCATTGTAGCCGGTGCCACCGCCGGAATATTTCACAAAACGGTCACGCTGGCTGAAGGCCACGGTGGAGGTGATGGGGCCGGCCAGGTGGAGCACATTGGCGTTGGAGGGGCCGCCGTAGATGTGACCGCCGGCGGAGGGGGTTCCGGTGATGGAGATGGTGCCGTTCAGCGTGGCCGCGCCGGTGGTGCCGGCGTATTCGATGTTGCCCCGGCCGGTGGCGCCGGTCGTGGCGGCAATGGTGACGTTGTTGGCGATGGTGACCGCGTTGTTGACGGCCAGGCGTGTGCCAGACGTGGTATTGCCACCGGCGGTGATGGCGATGGCTCCGGTTCCTGCGGCGCTGTTGCTGTTCAGCTGGAGGATCCCGTTGGGGATGGTGGTGCCACCGGTGTAGGTGTTGGCCCCTGAAAGGACGATGGTGCCGGCCCCGCGTTTGGTGAGGTTAAAGGCTCCGGAGACGACACCGCTGACGGTGCCGGTGCCGGAGTTGTTGCCGATGCCGGCGTTGGCCGTCATGGTGACCGCTCCCGAGATGGTTCCGTTGTCAAGGCGGAGGGCGCCGAAGGGCTGGCCGGTGGCGGTTTCAGTCCAGCCGTTGCCGGCGATGCTGAAGGTGTTGGCGACGGTGATGGCGGTGCTCAGATAAACCTGGGCGGCGGAGGGAATGGTGACTCCGGCAGTCCCAAGCCCGGAGGCGTTGGTGACATTGACGCGGACATCGGAAATGCTGGTGCCTCCGGTGTAAGTGTTGGTCCCGGAAGCGACGAACTGGCCATTGCTGGCGGCTGCGGCGTTGGAGGTGCCGTTGGTGTCGTTGTTGTAGGTGACGGTCTTGCCCGTGCCGGAGATGACGCCGCTGAGGGTCATGACGGCGTTGACGTTGGAGCGGAAGACGGCGTTGTCCACCAGGGTGAGGGGGGCGCTGATGGTGTTGCCGATGGCGGCGGTGAAGTCCACCGTGGCGGCGGTGGTGCCGGTGCCGTCGAGGTTGATGGCGGTGCCCGCGATGGTGTATCCGAAAAGGGTGGCGGTGGGATCGCCGATGTTGAGATCGCCGACATTGACGGTGGTATCAATCGTGACGGTGCGCGCGCCGGTGATGTCCCTGGTGAAGTTGATGACATCACCAGCGGCGGTGACGGGGACGGCGGCGGGATTCCAGTTCGCGGCGGTGGACGAGGTGCCGGCGGCATCCACATTCCAAGAGAAGGTGGCTGAGTGAAGGGAATGCGAGGTGAACAGGGCCAGCGCGGAGGCGGTGGCGGCGCGGAGGAGGTTGGGGCGGGTGGGTTTCATAGGTAGAAGCTGTTGGAGGTAAAAGTGTTGGGGGAAAAGCGTGGGGCCGGGGGCGGCGGTGGGATTATCAGCCCACTATGGTGGATAAAAAAGATGTTGTCATGCCAAAAGATGGCCAGGCGGCGGAAAAATGTGTCCAAAAAAGGCCCGCCGGATGGAATCGCGCGGCGGGCCTTGATTATTTCGGAGACGAAGGATCAGAACGTGACGGAGACGCGGCCGAACTTTTTGCCGGAGGTGACGGGGCCGGTGAAGGTGACGGTGACGGTCTCGGTGCCGTCGCCGTTGTCCACAATGGCGCGGGTGTAGTCGGTGTTCAGGACGGCATCGGTCCAGCCGGTGTCGCCGAGGTCGAGGTCGGCGGTCTTGACCTGGACGCCGTAGGTCACGCC
>JANOBW010000216.1:0-16373 GCA_031411855.1 Opitutia bacterium | reverse complement strand
GATAGTTATAAACCTATTTTTCAAACAATCACTTTAACCTCAAAAAGCGGGAAAACTATCTATTTGAAAAAGAATATTTGGGGTATGACTTTCGACCATCAAGTTTCTGGATTCACCGAGGCCTTGGGTGGACTCGGCATGGCAGGCGGCGCAGCCGGGCGCGCCCCGGTCCATGCCCATGGCGTCAAACTTGTTTCCGGTGTGGTGGTGGGAAAGCGGGGCGGGGTTGATGAACCCGTCGCGCCAGGGGCCGCCGAAGGTGAGGAGAATGAGACCGACGGTGGCGGCGACGACCAGCCGGGTGACGAGGCCGCGGCGGGAGCGCAGGCTGCGGACGGGTTTGCACCTGGGGATGGACTTGCAGCAGGAGCCGTCGGGCCCGGGGCCGTTTTCGCAGGTGCCGCCCCATTCCTTGGGGCGGGTGCATTTCCAAGCCCCCTTGGTTTCGCCGGAGGCAAGGACCAGCTGGGGCTGGCACTCGGCGGTGGCGCGGCATGAGCCGGAGGGGCTGGGGCCCACCCGGCAGGGACAGCCTTCGCAGGTGTGGCCGCAGAGCCAGTCCTTCTGGGGCCGCTCGTAGCGCGACTGGTCGAAGTCGGGCGAGGGGATGCGTCCGGTGCTCATCGGGCACCTCCTTCGGATTTATGATTCTTGATTCCTGATTCTTGATTTAAAGCAGTCGAGGCATGCCCGCAAGTCCCAGCCCTACGGGGCATTACCGTCGGCAGATGTTTCGTTTTCATCGGGCACCTCCCGAGTAGGCGTAAACGAGGTAGATGTGGACGAGGGTCAGCACGAGGAGACCGTAGGTGAGGGGGATATGGACGAAGAGCCAGGACTTGAGGACGAGCTGGCCGGCGCGGTGGAAGTCGAGGGCATCCTTGCGGCGGATGAGCTCGCCGAGCTGGTCGGCGGTGTTTTTTTCCTCGGCGGAGAGGTAGCGCCGGACCTCGGCGAGGTGGGCGAGGTGGTTGTTGACGGTGCGGCGGGAGCCGAGGAGGTGGGGGCCGAGGTTGCCGGGGCCGTCGAAAAACGAGGCGAGCCGGGCGGCGTAAAAATCGGCCAGGGTGGTGGCCTTGGACTTTGGGATGGCCTGGAGGACCATGGCCTCGGCCTTGAGGCGGATATCCCTGGCTATGATGGGGATGCGTTCGTAGGGGACCTCGCCGCCCACGGTGGTGAGGCGGCGGGGGATGGCGCGGGAGAGCCACCAGCCGACGATGCCGCTGAGGGTGACGGCGGCGAAGGCGGCGGCCAGGAGTGTCTCAAAGACGCCGCCGGGCCACCGCCAGGCGATGTGGAGGAGGAAGGCCAGGCCGGTGAAGAGTCCCAGGTAGATGTGAAACTGGAGCCAGAGCCGGGAACTGAGCAGGGGAATGAAGGCGATTTTTTTCCGGGCGTTGTAGAGCGTGAGCACCAGCATGAGGGCGAGCAGGGCCCAGCCGGTCAGAAAGGGCAGGTGCGGGTGGTCGGGGCGGGCCTCCTCGTGGAGCCAGATGGCAGCGGCCGAGGCGGCGAGCAGCAGCGCGACGCGGGCAAGGCGGTGGAGCGTGGTGCGGTGGATCATCGGCGGAGCCAGGGAAGGAGTTCGTCCAAAGTGTTCAGATTCATGCGTTTGAGCGCGTCATGCGGGCAGGCCCGCTCGCAGGCCGGACCGCCGTTCTGGTCAAGGCAGAGGTCGCACTTGGTGGCCTTGAGGATGGGGCGGAAGTCGCTGGCGACGAGAATCTCGCCGTCGGTGTCCCGCGCCTCGGTCATGCGGATGGCGCCGTAGGGGCAGTTGTTGGCGCAGGCCGAGCAGCCGATGCAGGTGGAGGGGTTGATGACGACGTTGCCCTCGAAGGAGTCGCGGTGGATGGCGCCGGTGGGGCAGCCGATCATGCAGATGGGGTCGGCGCAGTGCATGCAGGCCTGGGCGACCATGAGGCGGTCGTGGATGGGGCCGTGGCGGAGGAAGCGCGGGTTGTTGTCGTGCGTGGCGGCGCAGGCCCGGACGCAGTCGTCGCAGCGGGTGCAGCGGTCGAGGTCAATGACCATGGTCTCCGTCCCGTTGAAGAGGCGGTTTTCGGTCAGAAACTCCATCAGGTCGGAGTCGGCCGTGATCTTGGAACTGGCCTTGGAATCAACCGGCGCGGCGGTTTCCCCCGGCGCGGTTTCGATCAGGGGCGGGAGGAGATCTTTCGGCAACGAAGGAAGCACGTGCCGCTCGATGATGGCGGCCGGGATGACGAGGACGTGGGTGTAACCGATGACGCGGAGGCTGTGGCGGAGCTCGACGGTGTCCTCCGGTCTGCGCCAGTTGTGGGCGATCTCCTCGAAGCCGTAGATGCCGCCGGAGCCCAGGTAGTTGAGGGTGCGGTGGCCGTCGCCGTAGCGCTGCGTCAGGCGGGCGAAACCGGCGCGGACCATGATGATCCCGTTCGGGTAGGTGTCCTCGGCGGCGATGGTCTGCTCCTTGGCGGCGGAGGCTCCCGAGGCGATGAGTTTCTTGTATTCGCCGGACCAGTCGTAGTCCCCGTAGGTTTCAAACTGGGTCGCGGCCATGACGGCCTTTTTGTCCTCCTCGCCGAGATGCTGGAGAAAGGGGATTTCCTCCAGGTAGGTGCGGAGGGCCCGCTCACGGTAGATGTTGTCAATGTGGAGGCGCAGGGCGGTGTCGTTGCGCATGAGGTCGCGCAGTCCCTGCCAGCGGATCTCCAGCAGCTCGGTGTGATCCTCGGCGGCGAAGATGGTGGCGGTGCGGGGGATGCGGGAGAGGGCGGCGATCTCGCCGAAAAAGTCCCCCGCCTCCATGGTGGCGGTGCGGTGTTTGTCGAGGATGCGGGGGACATCCTGGAGGATGATGTGGGCGTCCTTTTTCAGGATGCTTCTGCCTTTGCCGTCCCGGGTGACCTCGTCCTCGCGCGGGCTGGTGAGGAACTTGGCGATGGAGCGGAGGATGCCCCGTTTGGAGCGCTCGCGGCGGCCGAGCTGCGAGGCGGGCAGCTCGGGGCCGAGGACCACGCGGGCGTGCCCCTTGAGGATGAGGAAGGCGGAGGTGCCGTAGTCGCCTTCCCGCACGATGATCTCACCCTTGCGGAAGGAGCGGACGCGGCAGTCGTTGCGGATGATCTCGGGCAGCGGGGCGGAGCGGGGAAAGGAGTCCGCCCGCATGTCCCGGAAAGGGGCCACGGAGAGGATGCGGCGGACCTCGGATTCCTCCATGTCATCGCTGAAGGGGGCGTCCCAGCGGCGGGGACGGTCAAGGGTGGCGGAGGTGCTCATCAGGCGTCCAGTTCGATGGGCCCCGCCGGTTTGCAAACGCAGGCCAGGCAGCAGCCCTTTTCGACATCGGCCCCGGAGCCGTTGACGTATTCGACGTTGCCGGACTTGATCGCGACGAGGCAGGAGCCGCAGTTTCCCGCCCGGCAGCCGGCGTCAATCTTCACGCCGTTGGCCTCCGCGATTTCAAGGATGGAACCATAGGCCTGGTCCCAACGGGCCTTTTTGCCGGTTTTGGAGAAGTTCACGGTGATGCCGGCGAAGGGCGTGGAGGTCAGGCTTTTTTTCACGGCCGGGGGCGCGGCCTTTTTGACCGAGGCCGGGCCGAAGGCCTCGTAGTGGACGTTGGCGTCCGGCACGCCCCAGGCGCGGAGATCGTCCGTGATGCTTTCCATGAAGGCCCCCGGACCGCAGAGGTAATAGTCGTAGTTGCTGGAGGGCAGGAGCTCTTTGAACAGCCCGACGGTGACGCGGCTTTCGTGGTGGAAGTCCTTGCCCTTCACATCACCGGGGGAAGGTTTGGAGTAGCAGACGTGGACGCGGATGTTGGGATGGCGTTTCTCCAGTTCGGCCATGTATTCCTTGAACATGTGGTCGGAGCTGTTGCGGGCCCCGAAGAAAAACCAGACCTCGCGGCGTGAGCCGGCCTCGATCAGCGCGTTGGCCATGGTGACCATGGGGGTGACGCCGATGCCGCCGGAAATGAGCACCACCGGGCGCTCCTTTTCCAACTCGAGGTAGAAGTGTCCGTTGGGAGCCTTCACATCGAGAATATCCCCTGCCTTGATGGAATCGCAAAAGAAGGAGGAGCCGATCCCGGGAGGGTGGGGCGAGCCTGCGGGAGGCGGGCACCGCTTGATGGTGACACGGAAGTGGCCGGGCCGGGAGCTGTCGGAGAGGGAGTAACAGCGGACGAGGGGTTTGCCGAGGCCGGGGATGGAGAGTTGGAAGGTCAGATACTGCCCGGGCTTGAACGGCGGAAGTGGTTTCCCGTCATGGGGTTTGAGATAAAACGAGAAGGTGTCGGCGCATTCCATGACCTTTTTTTCCACGGTGAACTTCCGGTGTCCGTTCCAGGCCAGCCGCGAGTGTTCGGCGCTCTGGATGCGGGAACGTGCCGCCCTGATTTCCGCCGCCAGCCGCTCCTGCTCCAGCCGGGCGCGGCGTTTGTCGTAAAGAAGCCGGAGGGCTCCTCCGCCGGCCAGCAGGGTGACCTGGAGACTGAGCCCGCCGACAATGATCCAGCCTGCGGTCATGCCTGGATTCTGGCTGATGTATTCTTGCAGTTCTGCGATCATGGAGGAAGTGGTGAGGGAGGGTCTGCAAAGCTAAGGCCAAGCTGGTTAACCAAGGCAATTTTTGAATTTAACCTTGGCGCAGGGTGCGCTTGCGCTAACCCAAAATGGTCCAACCCTTGCATGGCAAACCGCTTTTCCCGATGATCCCCGGCCACCCTGACTTCTCCCCACTCCGGTTGAAGGTCACCTGCGTGGCGCTCCTTGTGGTCCCGGTGCTTTCCGCCCAGGAAAGCCCGGTGAAGTCAACCGTCTCCCCGGTTGTCCTGGGCACGGCCTCCTGTGCCAGCAGCGGCTGCCACGGCGGGGCGGGGGAGAAAAACAACCAGTTTCACCTCTGGAATCTGAACGATGTCCACACCCGCTCCTACGCCACCCTCACCACGGCGCGCTCGGCCCGCATGGCGGAGGCCCTGGGAATCGGCGATCCGACCCGGAGCGCCCGCTGCACCACCTGCCACGCCCCGGCCCTGACGGTGGACCCGAAGTGGCTGGCCCCGGAAGTGAAACCCACCGAGGGCGTGGCCTGCTCCAGTTGCCACGGCACGGGCCAGGAAGCCTGGCTGAGGTCCCACACGCGGCCGGACTTTTCCCACGCCGACCGGGTCGCGGCCGGCATGCGTGACGTGAAAAACCTCTATGTCCGGGCCAACACCTGCGTGGCCTGCCACCAGAATCTCGATCCGGAAATCACCGCCAAAGGGCACCATCCCGAACTCATTTTTGAGCTCGACGGGCAGACCTCCGCCCAGCCCCGCCACTGGACCGAGCAGGGCGAGGGGCGGGGCGCCCAGGGGTGGCAGATCGGCCAGGCGGTGGCCTTGCGTGAGCTCAGCGGCGCGTTGGCGCGCAAACAGGCCGAGCCGGTCCGGGATATTCCACGTTGGGAGGCCCTGCTGTGGCTGTTGCAACGCGCGGAGAATGGTCCTGTGGCGGAGGGTTCGCTGCGCAAAGTTTCGGGGAAGGAGGTTCAGGCATTCGGGCAGATGTTGACGCTGGCCGATCAGCTCGCCCAAAAACTCGCCGCCGACTTTGATCCCGCGACGGTTCCCGAGACGCTGAAAAGACTCGCCGCGACCTCGGGGGACTTCGCGGACAAGTCCGTTCCCCAAAACGTCCAGGCGCGCCGCGCCGAGCGCCTTGTCCTGGCCCTCGACCGGCTGCTCAAGGCCCGGGATGGCGACAACATTGCTCCGGCCGCCAGCGCCGGCCTCGACAAACTCTTCGTCCTGGCGCAGTCGCTCCCCGGTTTTGATCCCGAGGCTTTCTCCCTGGAACTCAAGGCTTTCGCGGCCACGCTCAAATGAGGAAGGCAACCAACAGCCGCTTTTTGCCGCAAAAGAACGCAAACGGCGCAAAGAAAAGGCCGTCTTTTTTTTCGGAAGCTCCTGGTCTGCGCTGGTTTGCATTTTGTTTGGTGGTGGGAGGACTGGTTCCCGCTTCCGCCGCGCCCCTCACCTCGGCGGATCTCGCGACCATTTTCGGCCAGGCCTCGCGCCGGGCCAACGAGGCCTTTCCCGCCGCCGTCATCGCGATTGTGGACCGCGACGGGCGGGCCCTGCTGGTGCGCCGAGCGGGCAGTCCGGCACCCATCACCGCCGCCGAACGCGCCCTGGCTGTTTCCAAGGCCGGCACGGCCGTCTTTCTGAGCAGCAACCAGAACGCCTTCACGCCCCGGACGGCGGCCTTCATCATCCAGCAGAACTTTCCGCCGTTTGTGCTCAACCGGCCGCCCGGACCGCTGGTCGGGGTGGGCCTTTCCAACCTGGCTTTTTCCGACATCAACTACCTGCGCGAAGCCGATGGCAGCCGCATCCCGGGCACGCGGCTTTCCGCCTCTCCCGGCGGTGTCCCGCTCTACCAGGGTGGCGAACTGGCCGCCGGCATCGGGGTGACCGGAGACGGGACGGAACTGGAGGACTCCAGCATCGGGGCCGACACCGACGAGGCCATCGCCCTGGCCGGCCAGATCGGCTACGCGCCCGACGCCACCATCCGGGGCTCAAACGTTTTCATAGACGGCATCCGCGTGGCCTATGTGGCCAGTGAGGCGCGTCCCGGCACCGCCGCCTCCCTGCCCATCGCGTCCATTCCCGCCCCGCCCGCCCCGGTGGTCTGGCCGGTGGATGTGCTTGGGGGCGTGCGGGGGGAGATCCGCGCGCCCCTGGTGGCGGATCCTCTCCCGGGCACCCTCAACGGCCAGCCCCGCCTCACCGCCGCCGAGGTCCGCTCCATCCTGGCCAAGGCCGCCGCCCGCACCCTGGTGACGCGGGCCGGCATCCGTCTTCCGCAAAGCCTTCCCGCCCAGGTGTTTATCACGGTGGTAAACAACCCCGCCCAGGATGGCGCGCCCGCCTCGGTGCTTGGGACCTTCCGCACGCCGGACGCCACGATCTTCTCCTGGGATGTCGCCATCCAGAAGGCCCGCACGGCGGTTTTCTTTTCCGACCACACCCGCGCCTACTCGACCCGGACCGTCGGGTTTCTTGCGCAAACGAACTATCCGCCGGGACTGTCGGGGCAGCCGCCCGGCCCCTTCAACGGCCTCCAGGAGCGTTTCTCCCTGCCGATTCTGACCGGCGTGGGAGCGGCCAACCCCAACCTGCCGAACGGCATCACCATCTTCGCGGGGGGCATCCCCCTCTACCGCAACGGCGTTCTGATCGGCGCCATCGGAGTGTCCGGCGACGGCATTGAACAGGACGACCTCATCGCCGCCGCCGGCACGGAGGACTTTCTGGCCGATCCCTCCATCCGGGCCGACAATTTTCTCTACCTCGGGGCGCGCCTGCCCTACGTGAAGTTTCCCCGCGACTCCGAGCTGCGCCCCGCCGCGACCGCCATCGCCCCGGGTTTTTCCACCTTCCAGGCGCTCCGGTTCAACACCGCCGAACTGTCCGCCGGGGTGGTGGCCGCGCCGGATTTCGACGCCGACGGTGACGGACTTACCAACCTGCTCGAATACGCCTTTGGCCGGGACCCGAAACTGGGCGACGCCGCCGGAGCCTCCCCGGTGGTTTCGGAAGATCCTACCAGCCATCATCTTCAGGTGGTGTTTGTCCGCGATCCGGCGGCCACGGACCTCGTTTACACGGTGGAGGGGTCGAACGATCTCGCCATCTGGACACCGCTGGCGCGCGGCACAGGCGGGGCCGCCGTGGTCAATCTGGGCGGGGCGCTGAGTGTGACCGAAACCGCAGCGGGAGGCACCGTCAGCGTGAAGGTGGTGGACTTGCAGCCGATGGCGGTGCCCGGCGGGCGCTTTCTCCGCGTGCAGGTGTCGCGGCAGTGACGGCGGGTGGGACACGAAACGCGTGTTGTCCCGGGCTTTCCGCCGCCCGCCTCACTTCAGTTCCGGCGTGAGGATCTTGATCCAGACGGCGTAGCCCTTGGGGTTAAGGTGCAGGGTGTCATCGAGATACAACTCGGGCCGGGGCTGGCCCTTCTCGTCGAGGAGCGGGGTGTGGAGGTCGAGGAAGCGGGCAAACTTAGCCACGGGTTCGGCCTGGCAGAGTTTCGCGATCTGGCGGTTGGCCTCGGTGATCTTGGGTTCCAGGCTCCAGCGCTTGGGGCTGGGTTTGAGGGAAAGGAAGAGGAGTTTGGAGTCGGGCAGGGAGGCGTGGAATTTGTCGGCAAAGGCGGTGAAACGCTTCGCGACCTCCTCGGGCGAGGCCCCGGCCGCAATGTCGTTTTCCCCTGCGTAAAGGACGACGAGGCGCGGTTTGAAAGGAGTGGCGAGGCGGTCGAGAAAGAAGGTGCTGTCGGGCAGTTCGGAGCCGCCAAAGCCGCGGTTGACGACGGGGAGGCCGGGAAAATCGGCCGCGATCGTCTTCCATTTGGCGAAGGAGGAGCTGCCGAGGCAGATGACGGAATCGGCCGGGACGGGATGGGTTTTGTCCTGGGCGAGAAGTTTTTCAATCTCACCGTTCCATTTGGCCGGTTCGGCGTGGAGCGGGGCCAGGCTGGCGAGGGCGAGGGCGGCCAGGGTGGCGAGGCGGGCGAATGAGGCGGTGCGGTGGGAGTAGGTCATGACGGAAACGAATTAAAAATTAAGAATTAAAAATGGGCGGACCGCGTCCGGTTGGCGCCTGCGGCTCGCCGTGGGACCGGTTCTCGCGAGTGAGTGGAAACCATGGGTGACGTTTGGTTTAGCGGGACTGCCAGTTGACGGCGTCAATCACGACAAACCCATTGGCTCCGGAGTTGGAGATGGTGACGGCGGCGGGAGTTTTGTTATCGAAAGAATAGGTGCCCAGGGAAACAAGCCGGTTGTCCGGGCCCTTGCTGAGATCGGCTTTGACCTCGGTTTTGCCGTCGGCGTGCTCAATGCGGACGGCGGCGTTGGTGGCGCGGTTGGGGTTGGGCACGATGGCCACAAAGACCTCGTATTTTCCCGGCCTGGGCAAGGTGGTGGTGAAACGGGCCGAGGCCGGTCCCTTCTCCCCTTTGCCCTCGTGGCGGTAACCCTGGCCGATGTGGGAGGCGACGGAGCTGCTTTCGGTCCAGGTGCCGGTCAGGCTGGCGGCGGCGTCGTCCACCGTGATGCCCGGCAGGGTGGCCACGGCCTGGGGTGCGGGCGTTCCGGCGGCGTGTGCGAGGATCTGGCCGTCCCGGGTGAGGCGGGCCGCGAGCTCGGCGTAGGGGACGTCCTGGACCGAGGTTTTCCCCTCGATCGCGAGGACGGCGGCGGTGGCGGCGGACTGACCCAGAATCATGAAAACGGGCTCCATGCGGATGGAGCCGTAGGCGATGTGGGAGCAGCTCACGCAGACCGGGACCAGCAGGTTGGCGCACTCGGCCTGTTTCGGGACAAGTGCCCCGTAGTCAATGGGATAGGGCGAACCAGGGTTGATCTGGACGTCGCCCTCGTTGCGGACATAGGCCTTCCCGTCGGCGTCGCGGGCCACGTAGCGCTGCACATGGTGGGAGTCCATGTTGTAGGAGCCCATGCCCACAGGCCGGAGGGTGGGAATCCGGCGTTTGAGATGGTTTTCGTTCACGACCACATCGGAGACCATGCGGCGGGCCTCGCGGACGTAGATCTGGTGGGGCCAGTTGCCGTTGTCCTTGAACTCATCGGCGGCCAGGCCCCATGCGGCAAACTTGGCGCGGATGTCCGCCGGGACGGACGGATCGTTGGCGAGGAAATAGAGGTAACCCTGCTGGTAGGCACGGTGCTCGGCGATGATCTCGCGGCGGCGCTCGTAACTGGCCTCCGGGTAGTCCCAGTTCATGCCGATGTTGTCGGTGCTGAAGGGGCCGTGGTTGTTGGTGTCGGTCTTGAGGTTGGGGATGGGGTCAAACTTGCCGAAGACGTGGGTGGAGCCCTTCTGCAGGACGCGGGCGAGCAGGGCGTATTGTTTGGGGTCGTAGCCGGCCGGCCGGGGGAAGGGCACACGGTTGTCCTCATGTTTGGTCAGGCACATCCGGAAGTTGTAGGCCTGCATCTTTCGGTCCCCTTCGCCGTCCGGGCCGGGGGTGCCGGGCTGGATGCGGGGGAGGAGGCCGCTGGAGGGGTCGCCCTCGACCACGTAGGGATCAATTTTGCCCTCAAACTGGTGGGACTTTCCATGGGTGGCGACGATGCCGTTGAGCGTCTCGCCGTAGGTCGAGTTGGGTTCGCGCCCGACAAAGGTTCCGATCCCGGCGGCGGCCATGAGATCGCCCTCGTAGGTGGCGTCAATGAACATGGTCCCGGCGTAGCTGTGGCCGCTGAGCGTGGTGATGGCGGTGATGCGGTTGCCCGCTTTTTTCACTCCCCCGGACCGGTCGAGCCATTCGTCGCGGCGGACGTTCAACCCCAACTCCTTCACGTATCCCTCAAAAACGGCCTCGGCGGCGTGGGGCTCGAAGATCCACATGGTGCGGGAACTGCCGTCCATGGCCGGGGTGCCCTGGCCGGCATTGCCGTATTTCGCCTTCTCCTGCCAACGCCAGTTTTTGGCGTCGTCATAGTGCAGCCAGATGCGGTGGTAGAAATCCCGGGCGAGGCCGCCGATGACGGACTTGTTGCCGGAATCAGTCCAGCCCAGGCCGCCGCTGGAAAGGCCTCCGAGGTGGGTGTCGGGGCTGACCACGACGACGGACTTGCCCATCTTGCGGGCCTGCGCGGCGGCGATGATGCCGGCCGAGGTGCCGCCATAGACGACCACGTCGGCGGTCACGGTCGGGGTGGTGTCGGCGGCGGTGAGGCGGAGGCAGAGAAAGAGGGCGGGGAGGGAACGGGGCAGGCGCATGAGGCGAATCGGTAAGGACCAAGGCCAGGTGCCCAGGCTCCCAAGAATCTTCGCGCGCGGCCTTTGCCCCCGGGTGTTTCCGGTCACTTCTTTTCGGCCGGTTTGGCCGGGGTTTCCCAGAGGCCTTCAAGCCAGCCGAGGCATTGGGGGGACCAGATGGCGGTGTCGGGGTTTTTCAGGCCGAGCCCGTAGCCGTGTCCGCCCGAGGCGAGACGGACAAACTCGCAGGGCACATGGTGGGCCTTGAGGGCGGCGGCGTAGGCCTCGCTGTTGCCGATTTTGACCGGGTCGTTGACGGCGTGGAAGAGGAAGGCGCGCGGTGTCTTGTCGGTGACCTGGAGTTCGGGCGAGAGAAGTTTGAGGAGCTCTTCCGGCGGATTTTTGCCGAGCAGGTTGGAGCGGCTGCCGCCGTGGGTGATGTTGTTGTCCACGAGGGAGATGACGGGATAGCCGAGGACGGTGAAGGCGGGCAGGCCGGAGAGTTTGTCGGTCTCGTCGCCGACCAGGCCGGGGGCGTCGGGCAGGGTGGAGAGGGTGGCGGCGAGATGGGCTCCGGCGGAGAAACCGAGGACGCCGACATGGTCGGCCGGGAAGCCGTCGGCGGCGGCGTGGGAACGGAGGAGACGCAGGCCGCGGCGGGCGTCGGTCAGGGGGACGGGATGTTTGTAGGGGGCCATGCGGTATCTCAGCACGGCGGAGGAATACCCTTTGGAGGAAAACAGCGTGGCGATATCGGTGCCCTCATGGCCGGACGCGACGATGCCGTAGCCGCCGCCGGGTATGATCAGGATGGCGCCGCGGTGGGGGACTCCCGGGGCGGGCGGATAAAAGGCGATCTGGGGGGTGTGGATGTTGGAGACACGCTCGATGCCGTCGGTGTTGGTGACTTTCTCGGGCTGGCGGCCTTCGAGGGGCACGGTGTCGGCAAAGGGGATCGCGGCTGGGTAGAGGTTGACGTAGTCGGACATGGGGGAAGGGGGATTTTTGATTTGGGATTCTCGATTCTTGATTTTTTTGTTTCGCAAGCTCCTTGGGGCTAATGATTTGTGTTTAAATCATAAATCATAAATCAAGAATGGGTCTCAGCCCTCGTCCTTCTCGGGTTCGTGGTGTTCCGGGGAGGGCGTCTCGTTTTTCTGTTTTTTCCGGAGGAGTCTGGCTTTGGCAAACTGCTCCTGGGCGGCCGGGCTGGGGTGGGTGACGTGGATGTTCGTGGCCAGATCGTGGCGGATCTTGAGATGGAGGCTGTGGGAGGGGAGTTTGGCCAGGGCGCGTTTGTAGCGGGCGACGGGTTTTTCCGGGATGGCGAGATGGACGACCGGTTCGCCCGGTTTGACGGCGGGCATGGTGGTCATGCCCAGGACAATGCCGTCGGAGGGGCTGAGGAGGACCTCGTGCTGGTCCCCGAGGATGCTGTAGTGGGTGGCGAGGGGCTGGCTTTCCTCGACGATGTCGCCGGGGGCGATGTGGTAGCGGAGGAGGCCGCCCTCGCGGGCCCGGACCCAGAGGGTTTTGCGGATGAGGGCCTGGAAGGGCGGGCGGTGGGTTTTGCCCCCCAGCATCTTCAGGTGCATCAGCACGTTGCGCACGCCGCGCAGGCCGATCTGGAGCACATTGGGCTCGATTTTGCAGGGTTCTCCGGCCTCAAGGATAATGGTCGGCACGCCGGCCTTGCAGGCCTCGCGGCGCAGGGCGCCGACGGGGCCGGGGCCGTCCACCACCAGGCCGCAGCCGAAGGCCAGGGCCATGCGTTTGGCGGCGGGGTTGGCGAAATCGGCCCGGACGTTCGGAAAGTTGGTCCGCTGAAGCGCGGCGGAGTGCAGGTCTATCCCGTAGTCGCACTTGCTGACGATTTCCTCCATGAACACACTGGCGATCCGGCTGGCCAGGGAGCCGCGCGGAGAGCCGGGGAAGGAACGGTTGAGGTCGCGGCGGTCGGGCAGGTAGCGGGTCGAGGCCTCGAAGCCGGGGACGTTGACCACCGGAAGGAGGATGACGGCCCCGCTGGTCAGTTTCAGGGTTTCACCCAGCATCAGTTCATGGACGACCCCGACCCCGTTCAGCTCATCCCCATGCAGGCCCGCCGAGATGTAAACCACCGGGCCCGGCTCGACCGCGCGGATGACACGGACCGGCATCGTGACGGAGCCTCCGGTGAAGGTTTCCGACAGCTTGAGGTGCAGGTCGCGGGTTTCGCCGGGACCGACGGAAACATCTCCGAAAACAAGCGGGGCGGGCATGCGGTTTATGGGTGGTTTCCGAGGCGTGAAGAGTGAGGTAAAGACCAGAAGGAGAATGGTTTAAGCCTTAACTTCTCCGGAAATGCGTCAGGGATCGCACCTCATGGGAAGGGGTTAGTCCTTCTGATCCTCGGCCTGTTTGCGGAAGTTGGAAAGGCCCTCTCCGGGTTGGGCGGGTGGCGGTTTGGGGGCGCTATCCCCCGATTTGGAGCGGGTGGCCATCACGACCACACCGATGATGACGGCGGCGATGGCCGCCAGGGCGACGATTCCCATAAAAGTCATGTGCCAGGGGGTGGAGGACATGGGAGGGCCCGGTTACAGAACCTTGAAGAGTGTGCCGTGGAGGGTGCGCTTTTCGGCGTCCACCTTCTCCTGGGCTCCCGCCGGGGCGTTGCCGCCGTTGCCGTTCGGCGCGGCTCCCCCGGTCGTGGTGCTGCGGCTGCGGCTCGTTTCCACGAAGGCGCCCGGGTTGAGCCAGCGTTGCAGCATTTCATCATAAAGGCTGATCAGAGTTTCCTTGTCCTCGACCTTGAACTCGATCGTGCGGGCGTGGGTGGTGACGGGATATTCCTTCACGACCTCGCTCTTTTTGATTTCGGTGTTGGCCACGTTGGCGGCCTTGGCGGCGGCCTGTTCCAGTCCGGGAGGCGACATGGGGAGAAGGACGCCGGCCGGGACCACCGCGCCGCCGACGCGTTTGACGGTGTCCTCGGCGGCCTTTTTGAAATCAATCAACTCGGTGTAGTAGATGCGGAGTTGCAGGGGGCTGTCGGCCATATCCACACACATTTCGGTGACACGGAAGGCGCTGGTCTTGTATTCCTGGAGCGAAATGGAGTTCACGTTGTTGACCCTGCCATAAAACTGCTGGGTGTCGCTGAAACTGATGCCGAAAACATTTTTATTCCGGAAGGCGTCGGGCTGGACGAGGACCGAGCCCGCGGGGGCCAGTTGGGGGAGGGCCAGCAGACCGAACAGAAGCGCAAGAAGGGTGGGGCGAGGTTTCATGGAGGGTTGAGTGTTTTGGCTGGCACCTTTTGCCAAGCTACGGTCAAAGACAAGCACTACCCCGCATTATGTTCCGTTGCGAAAACTTAACTGTCACCGTCGGCGAGGGCCGCCATGTCATTCTCCGCGCCGCCACGGCCAGGTTCCAAACGGGACGGATGAACGCCGTGATCGGCCCTTCCGGGTGCGGCAAGACCACGCTGATGAAGTCCATGCTGGGCATCCTTTCCGCCGAGGGCGAGATCTGGTTCGGCGGCACGCGGGTCACTTCCCCCGAGGATCTGGTGGGCCGGGTGGGCTTTGTCCCCCAGTTCAGCATCGCCCATCCGCAGCTGACCGTGGCGGAGAGCGTGTCGTTCGCGCTGCAACTCTTTGTCGTTGATAAGAATGAGCAGAAACGGCGCCTGGAGTCCGTCCTCAAGACGATCGGCCTGTCCGAGCACCGGGAAAAACGCGTCAAAAGCCTTTCCGGAGGCCAGTTGCGCCGCCTGGGACTGGGGTTGGAACTGGCCAACGAGCCGGAATATCTGGTCTGCGATGAGGTCACGAGCGGCCTGGACCCCAACTCGGAGGACTCGCTCCTGCTTCTCATGAACGGCCTGGCGGCTGATCAGGGGAAAACCTTCATCTGCATCATCCACAACCTGGCCCGTCTGGACCGTTTTGACTGGATCACGGTGGTGCATCAGGGGGCGGTGGTGTTTCAGGGATCCCTCAGCCAGTTGCACGAGTTTTTCGGCATTTCCGACGCCCTTCATCTCTACGATGTCCTTAACACCAAGCCGCTTGAGGAGTGGCTCAAACGCCGGGAAGAGTGGGGAAGGAGGCACCCGGCCACGAACCATCTCAACGTGACCGAGACCAAGGCGCTGGGCGCCAGGCCGGGACCGATCGCGCAGTTTGCCGTCATGATGTGGCGGCGTTTCCTGCTGTTTTTCCGGGACACCGGCTACCTGGGACTGACGGCGGCCATCACCTTTGGCTTTCCCTGCCTGGTCGTCATCTTTGCCCTGAACGGACTGCCGCAGATCGAGGGCATCAGCCCTTCCATCCAGCAGAACACGATCGAGTGGTTCAAGGAGCAGGGACGTTACAAACTGGACCTGGCCCAGACGGGGTCGCTGGTCAGCGGCCTGATCATGTTCCAAGTCATTCTGCTGACCCTGATGGGGAGCAACAACGGGGCGCGGGAGATCGCGGCCGAGCGCCCGCTCTACGAGAAGGAACGCCTCAACGGGCTCAGCCCGCTGGCCTACTCGCTGGGGAAGATCTGTTTCACTTCCCTCATCGCCCTGATCCAAGGGGCGTGGATGTGTTTCTTTGTCAAAACCATCTGCCATTTCCCCGGCGACGGTCTGCTCCAGGCCGGAATCCTCGGGGCCTGCTGCCTGGCCATGAGCCTTCTTTCCCTGGGTTTTTCCGCCTGCCTGGCCTCGGCCGAAAAGGCCTCCCTGCTCAGCATTTATCTGGTGGGCTTCCAACTCCCGCTTTCAGGCGTCGTTCTGGCCCTGCCGGCTTTCATCGAGCCGCTCTGCCGTCCCCTCATCAACGCCTACTGGTCCTGGAGCGGCTATCTTTCGATCATGAAAGACGCGCCTCCCCCCAACGACCGGTTTTTTGACGCCGTCATCACCAATTACACCGGCACGGTCCCGGCCATTTCCACCTGCCTGGCCGCCCTCGCGTTTCACTGCGTGGTCGGGCTCTGGATGGTCTTTTACGGTTGCAACAAAAGACAGTGGGCATAACCCGAACTCTTCCTCATCTTTCCGGTCTTTAATCCTTCGATTGCTCCTCCCCTTGTGAAAAAACTCAGTTTCCCCCTGCTTTTCCTGCTCGTCGCCCTCGCCGGGGCCGGAGCGTGGTTTCTTTTCAATAAAAACCAGGACCCCTTTGCCGGTCTTCAACACCTCCCCGTCAGGGATTTCCAAGGAAAACCGGGCAATTTCAACGGTAACACCTACCTGATTCAGGCCCGCATGGTGGACCAGACCGCCTCGCGTGAGGGGCTGGGACGCCTCTGGACCGCCCAGACCACCGAGGTGGGCGGCAAAGGTGGTGAAAGGGTCGTGGTTTTTGTGCCCGACGAACTCCATGTCAACGTGCAGCCCGATCAACGTTACCGCATCAAGGTGGATATTCGTGAAAGCCTTTGCCACGCGGTCCAAATGGAGAAATTCTGAACGACAGCCTGCCGTTCCCGACCTTCACTCCGCTTAACTTTAAGAGCCCACCTCCCCTTACCCCCATGCGCCGCCCTTTCCTCACGCTTGTCCTGGCCACCCCGTTTTTTCTTCACGCCCAAGCCCCTGATCCCGGAGCCGGCCGCG
>JANOBW010000215.1:0-9906 GCA_031411855.1 Opitutia bacterium | reverse complement strand
CCACACCCCGGAGGGGTGAAGGAAGGTAGCCGGGGGTAAACGCAGTGCCACCCCCGGAATACCAGCCCTAAGTCCCCAGCACCCCGGAGGCGGTGCCAGAAGGGGTGCCAGCGAAAGTTCAAAAGCTAAATTGGAATGGTGTAAGCCGTATGATCCCCCTCCAGGCGTCCTGAATGTAAACCCGGCGATGGCCCGCCCCGGGGAGTCCGTTCCACCTCACTTTGGCAACTGTTCCGTGATCGCTTTCACCACCTGGGTGGCGAGGGTTTTCGAGCCTTCGCCGGTGTAGTGGACGTTTTTCGGGAGCTGGATTTTCTCCAGCTGCGGCTTGGCGAATCCGTAGAGGTCGTCCACCGGGATCCCCTTGGCTGCCATCAGTTTGACGGCGACCGCGTTGTAGGTTTCGACATCCTCGTTGCTGCGGAAGGGGTTGGTCGTGCCGGGGGCGACAGGGGTGGTGGTGCAGAAGACCAGTTTGGCCCCGGTGGCCTTCAGTTTGCCGACGATGGTTTCGAGGTTGGCCTGGTATTCCGCCACGGTGCGGAGGGACGGGTGGGCGGGATCGGAGGACACCTCGGTGGAGCCCGGTTTGACATGTTTGATGTCGTGGAGTCCCCAGTTGAAATGGATCACATCCCACTTGGGCTGCATGGCCAGCCAGGTGTCGAGCGAGGCCACACCCTTGGCGGTGTCGGAGCAGTTGTCGGCCGCGCCGGTCTTGGCGTTGACGGGGCGGAAGACGTTGGCCTTGCCCTTGAGCATCTCGCTCACGCCCTGATGGTAGCCGATGGAAATGGAATCCCCGATCAGCAGCACGTTCGGCAGTTTGGGGTCGGGGGTGATGCGCAGGTCGGTGACTTTGCGTTCCGCCGCCGAGCCCTTTTCGGCCGTGGTGGCGGGGGCTTTGGGGACGGCGGGTTTGGCCGACTGCGCCAGGGCGGGGAGGCCGCCGAGAGTCAGCAGCGCGGAGAGGAGGAGGGTGGGGAGTTTCATGGCGTGGGGAGGGTTAAGTGTTCGGACGGTCCGGCCGTTTACAGGCGGATAAAGACGAGGTTGCCGGCCTTGGTTTCGGGGACGACGAGCACCCCGGCCTTTTCGTCCAGGAAGTGGTCGGCCGCGGCGGTCAGGTCCTGGCCCAGGCTGGTTTTGCCGGAACCGTCCGCGTTGTAGCGGAAGATTTTGCCCGTCCTCACCTCCGAAACATAGAAGCGGCCCTGGTTGTCGTGGACCAGGCCGTCGGCCGAGCGGTGTCCCTTGGCCAGCGTTTTCCAGGAGCCCTGGTTCCACTCCAGCACATCGCCGCTGAAAAACTCCGCGATGCGGATGCGGCCGTCCGCGAGAGCGTCCACACCGTTGGGCAGCAGCATCTTGGGCGTGGGGGCGATCACCTCCGTGACGGTGCCGTCGAGGCCGACGCGGACCACGCGGCCGATGACCGGGATGGCCCTGGCCTCGGGGCTGTCCAGCGGGTGGAGTCCGTTCGGACCGGACATCTTGGTGACGCCGCCCATGTCGGTCACCAGCACGCTCTGGCGGTCGGGTGAGACGGCCACATCGTTGAGGAAAGCCGGGGCGGTGGGGAAGGAGGCGGGGCCGGCCAGCAGGGTTTTCTGCCCGCTGGCATCCACCTTCCAGACTTTGTCGAAGTCCGCCGTGATGAGTGAGTTACCCACGAAGACAATCCCCTTGGGATCGTCAAAACCCTCGCAGAAGACGGTGACCTCGCCGCCCTCCACCCGGACGATTTTTCCGTCCCCGTCGCCCTTCTTGCGGCTTTCGCCCATGAGGGTGACGAAGTAGCTGCCGCCAAACCCTTTGGTCACGCTTTCGGGGTTGGGCCCGACGGCGATTTTGCGCTGGGCCGGGATGGTCTGGCAACCGGCCAGAGCGAGGCCGGCGGCGAGAAGCAGGGAGAGCGGGGATTTCATGGAAAATGTGTGGGGGGAAGGGGAGGGGAGTTTTGAGAATTTGCCGGCCCTTTTGCCGGGCAAACCTAATGTGTTCGGCCCTCGAAGGCAGAAGGCGCGCCGGGGTGCGCGGGCGGTGGGACGGCCTCTGCGCCCTCCCAGGTCTCGCCCTCAGGGAAACGACACCGCCAGTCCGGTGATCTTGCCCTCAAACGGCCCCTTGGCTCCATAAGCAGCCACGGGATTGCCGTTGTCGTGGCCCACGCAGAAATCCTCCTGCGGCTGCTTGGCGAGGAGGCCCGGGCCTTTGGTCGTCACCGCGGGCTGGTCTCCCAGGCGCAGGCTGAGGGTGCCGTCGGCGGCGAGGCCGGCGGACAGGGCCAGGTTTTCCACCGTGGCCGGCAGCGGGGTTTCCACGCGGGCATCCCCGTCCTTGGTGCGGATGGCAAACACGGCCTTCCCGCCGCGCAGGTGCAGGGCGTAACCGGCGCTGGCCCCGCCGTGCGCCACGAGGATCGCGTCGCGCTGCGCCGTCGTCACCACGCAGCTGAGGGTGAAGGCTTTGCCGCCGACCTGCGGGGCCGCCTGAGAGGACAGCACATCGCCCGGTTTGAGCTCCGAAAGCTGCGTCGGTGTCTTTGCCGCTCCGGCCTTTTTCTCCTCGGCCAACGGGTAGAGCGGCCTGGGGTTTGGCACCTCTCCGGCGGGACGCCGCGCGGTCGGGTTTTTGCCCCCGATCTCGGCGTTCTTTTTCGCGGCGAGCCGGGTCAGGCGCTCCACGATGTCGGGGTGTTGCGCCGCGACATTGGTCCGTTCGCCGATGTCGTTGCCGAGGTCGTAAAGACGCGGGTTGGGCAGGGCCTCGTCCGTCGCTTTCCGGCCCATGTTTTCGTTCTGGTCCGTGAGGGCGAGTTTCCAGGTGCCCTGGCGCACGGCCTGGAGTTCGTAGCTGGCAAAGTAGTAATGGGCCTCGCGGGGCGATTCTTGAGTTTTTCCGAGCAGGACGGGCATGATATCCCGGCCGTCAATCACCGGCTCGGGCGGGAGCTTCCCGCCGGCCAGCGCCACGGCCGTGGGCAGGAGATCAATCGTGCCGGCCACGGTGTCGCAGGAGGTTCCCGCCGCCACCTTTCCCGGCCACCACACGATCGTGGGCACGCGCACGCCTCCCTCCCAGGTGCCGCCCTTGCCGCCACGCAGGGGCAGCGCGCTGCCGCCGTCGTTGCCCTGGACGAGCCAGGGGCCGTTATCGCTCGTGAAGACGACCAGCGTCTTCTCCTCCAGTTTCAGTTCGCGCAGGGTGTCGAGCACGCGGCCCACGCTCCAGTCCACCTCCTCCACCCAGTCGCCGAAGCGGCCGTTGCCGGATTTGCCCTGGAAGGCCTTGCCCGGATGGATCGGCGTGTGGACGGCGTTGTGCGGCAGATAGAGAAAAAACGGGCGGTCCTTCTCGCGCCGGATGAAGCCCACGGCCTCCTCCGTATAACGCTCCACCAGAAGGCTTTGCTGCTCCGCGTTGAGCAGCTCCACGACCTTGTCGTCACGCAGCAGCGGCACGACTTTCTCGCCCGTTGAGGCGGCGGCCTTGAGCATGTCGTTGGAGTAGGGGAAACCAAAGTAGTGGTCGAAACCCTGCCGCGTGGGGAGAAACTCCGGCTGGTCCCCGAGGTGCCATTTGCCCACGCACTGGGTCGCGTAGCCCTGCTCCTTGAGCCGCTCCGCGATGGTGGTTTCGGAGGGATGGAGGCCCACCGACTGGCCCGGGAAAAACACGCCCGGCACCGACACCCGCGCGCCGTAGCAGCCGGTCATGAGCTGGGCCCGGGAGACCGAGCAGACCGGCGCGGCGTAGAAACTCGTCATCCGCATGCCCTCGGCCGCCATGCGGTCCAGCCGGGGTGTCTTCTGTCTCGTCGCACCAAACGGGCCGATGTCGGCATAGCCCATGTCGTCAATGAGGATGACGACGATGTTCGGTTTGGTCGCGGCGGCTTCGTCGGCTCCGAGGGTGTGAAAGGTGGCGAGGATGAGTAGGGCGGAGGTGCGGAGTTTCATCGGAGGGGAAAGGGTGGGGGAAAGGGAGGAAACCTCACTCCGCCTTGGGCGGTGCGGAGCCTGGTTTGGACGGGGCGGGAAGGGTTTTGAGCCGGGCCAGCAACTCGGCCACCACTTCGGGGTGCTCCGCCGCGTGGTTTTTCGTCTCCAGTGGATCGGACTGGTAGTCAAAGAGTTCGGTTACCTCCCTGCCGTCGGTCACGAGCCGCCAGCGGTCGGTGCGGACGGTGCGGAGCCCTCCGGTCCAGAAACTGTTTGCCGCCTTGGTGCCGGGCGCGGCGGGGTCCTGAAGCTGGGGAAGGAGGCTGTGTCCGTCGAGGTCCCGGGGTTTGGCCAGGCCGCAGAGGTCGGCGAGAGTGGGGAAGAGGTCCACAGTCTCGACGGTGGCGGCGCTGGCCTGGCCGGGTTCCTTCAGGCCGGGGGCGCGGATCATGAGGGGCGAGCGCAGGGCCTGCTCGAAGAGGCAGTGTTTTCCGATCACGGCGTGTTCGCCGAGGAGGAAGCCGTGGTCGCCCCAGATCACGACGACGGTGTTGTGGTCGAGTCCGTTTTCTTTCAGCGCGGCCAGCACGCGGCCCACCTGGGCGTCGGTGTAGCTGACCCCGGCGGCGTAGGCCTGGCGCAGTTTGCGGACGTAGTCGGGGTCGCCCACGGGGTCCACGCCAGCCGGGTGCCCGTAGTTGCCGCGCAGTTCGCCGCTGTTGTGCCAGCTGGAGGGCCAGGAGGGTTTGCTGGCGACCTCGGGCGGCAGGTCGGGAATGCCGGAGGCGTGCAGGTCGTGCCACTTTTTCGGGGCGGCGAAGGGCAGGTGCGGCTTGAAGAAGCCCACGCAGAAAAACCAGGGCTGTTTCCCGGTGGACAGTTTGCCCAGGGTGGCCACCGCCTCGGCCGCGACCCACGCGTCGGGATAGGCCTCGTCGGGTCCGTCAAACGCCTCGAAGGCGGGGGACTTGCCGGGCCTGCGGGCCACGCCGTTGGCATAGCCGTGCATGATCGCCTCGGGAGTTTTCCAAGGTCCGTCCGGGATCCAGGCGCGGTCCCAGGCGCCGGGAAGTTCCTCGGGTCCGACCGCCCAGTTTTTGCCCGTCAGCCCGCCGGGATAGTGCGTGATCTTGCCGAGCGCGAGGGTCTGGTAGCCGTTGTTTTTGAAAACGGCCGGAAGACTCCGGGCACCCCACTCGGAGTTGGTCGCGGTGATGGCCCCGTTGCCCACCTGGGAGGGCACGGTCGGGTAGCGGCCGCGCAGCAGGGCGCAGCGGGACGCCCCGCAGGTCGGCACCTGCACGTAATGGCGCGTGAAGGTCCGCGCCGTTGTCGCAAACCCATCCAGGTTAGGACTTTGGGCATAAGACACTCCGTAGGTCCCGAGGTCGCAGCGGAGGTCGTCAATCGCGATGAGGAGGACGTTCGGCCTATCGCCTGCCAGGCTGGCCAGCGGGAGGCTGACGAGGAGAAGGACGGAGCGGACAAGGGGGCGGGTAGGGGGCATGATTTGTGGTTTGTGGTCGCGGGGTGACGGCGGCAACCGGTTTGGCCCTCGCGCTCTACCCCCAATTTCAGTCCAGAAGGGTGAGGGTGAGGCGGCGCAGATCCATGACGCCCCTGCCGGGGATCTCCAGCGCCCTGAGGGTGAGCAGGCCCTGGGTTTGGGGCAAAGTGATGCGCCCGAGGCTGAGGGTGTGAAAATCCTTCATCCGGGATTCGCCCCTGGGGCGGGGGATCGTGTCCTGGTTGGTGTATAGCGGCGGGTCCCAGGCCGGGGCCACCACGGTGGTGAGGCGGCTTTCGCCGAAGGACAACTCCACCTTCGCGCCCTCATCCCCCGCGCGGCAGGTGTAGTCCGCCGTGACCTCGTAAACTCCGGCGGTGTGGACCTGGAGCAGCCATTCCATGCGGTCGCCCAGATCGGTCCAGTTTACGAAGTAGGAGCTGTTGGGCGCGGAGGCGCTGCGGGTCACCTGGCCGTGTGGTTCGCCATCGCGGGCCGGCAGCATCGTGACGGGAAACTCCCGGTAGCCCACGGGGATGGGGCGCTGGTCCACCCGGGCGTTGTCCTTGTCGCGTCCTCCCTCGGCCCCAAACATCTCTTTCCGCCAGGCCTCGGCGGCGGCCTTGAGCCGGGCCGCCAGGGCGGGCTCGCGGTCGTTGATGGCGCTTTTCTGCCCGGGATCGGTGCGGAGGTCGTAGAGGTTTCCCTCGTGGTCGAGGCGGTGCGTCTGGCTCCGGACGCTGACCTTGCCGCCCCAACAGGAAAAGAGGAGGCGTTCGGGCCAGGCGGCATCCTGGCCCAGCAGCAGGGGAGAAAGGTCGCGTCCGTCGAGGGGTTTGTCTCCCACCCGTGTGATTCCGGCCAGGGAGGTGAGCGTGGGGAGCAGGTCAATGGCTCCGGCGATGGGCAGGATCACGCCGCCCGATTGAAGGTGGTGGGGCCAGCGCATGTGGCAGATGGAACGCACGCCTCCTTCGTCCGTGGTGGCCTTCATCCCCTTCATGCCGCCGGTCCAGCGCATGGTGTTGGGACCGTTGTCGGAAAAATACAGGACGATGGTGTTGTCCTCCAGGCCGAGGGTGCGGAGCCGGTCGAGCACGCGGCCCACGTTGGCATCCTGATTCTCCATCATGGCCAGGGCGCAGCGGGTTTCCTCGGGGTTTTCCCGGGCGGGCACCGAGGCGGGGAGCGGTTTTCTGTTTTGGAAATGGGCCCAGTCCTTCTCCGGCACGCCCCAAGGGGAATGCGGGGTGGTGAAGGGCACGTAACAGAGGAAGGGGCGGGCCTTATTTCGCTCGATAAACGCCAGGGCCCGGTCGGTGCAGACATCCACGATGTAGCCTTTTGTCCGCACCATCCGCCCGTTGTCCTCCAGAGGCGCGTCAAAGTATTCGCCCCAATGCCCCGAGGTGTAGCCAAAAAACTCCCCGAAACCCCGCGCCATCGGGTGGTAGGGCCACTGGCTGCCGTTGTGCCATTTGCCAAAGGCGCCCGTCGCGTAACCCGCCTTCTGAAAGGCTTCGACGAGGGTGGACTCGTCCAAGTTGAGCCGCTCCTGGCCGGTGGACACACCCTTCACGCCGCCGCGCGGATGATAGCGGCCGGTGAGAAATTCGGCCCGCGTGGGCGAGCACACGGGCTGGACAAAAAATCGGTCAAACGTCACCCCTTCCCGCGCCAGCGAATCAATCCGGGGGGTGGACACCTGCGTGTTGCCCGAATGGCTGTAGTCGCCCCACCCGGCGTCATCGGCTAGAAAGATCACCACATTGGGCCGCCCGGGCCTGGTCTCGGCGGCTGTGGCAGTCGAACAGCAGACCGCCCACAGGGCCAGCAGAAGAGGGGAACGCATGAGGGGTTGGAGGGGAACTCATGGCTGACAGGCCCGGTAGGTTTTCGTTGCCTGGAGGTTTTGGGATCACTTTTGCCGGTGAACTGCGCTTCACCATCCACCCTTGCCGGCCCCACAGTCAAATTTACTGATTCGCAGCCGAGGCTTGTTCGATTCGTTTCTGATTGAAAGTTCGATTGATGAAGAGAACATCTGCCCAGCTCACCAGTTCTTTTTGAAAATGTGATTCGTAAAAACTTACGAGTTCAAAGTTGTTTTCGGACAAATAACGAAAAACATCATGAAATGCGGGAAGTCCTTTATACATATCTGAGAAAATAAACTCGAAGTAGATCAAAGCTATTTTATCTTCCTTCATCAATTGATTTGCCCCTTTGAATACTTCAAAATCATATCCCTGTGTATCTGATTTCAGGATATGAATGAAGTCTATGGCGTGTTTCTGTGCGAATGAATCCAAGGTGATGACTGGAACTTTGGTGGTTTTGGTAACTTTGCCCCAGGAGAACTTGCTCGGAGTCAGGAACGAACTCATTTCCGAGTGCTCGTTTTCCATGAAATCCAAAGTATCATCATGTGAACCTACACCCATATTCCACGTTTTAACCGACGACATATTTTTGGTGTTTTCAACCAGTTTTTGATATGTTTTGGGGCTTGGTTCAAAGGAGTGAATGGTAGATTCCGGAAATGCGCTCCTAAATTTAGAAACAGATTGCCCAACATTTGCGCCGATGTCGGTAATCACTGGTTTTACAGACCGTGTGAGAAAACGTTGCATGTCCATGAAGGGATCAGCTCCACTATCATTTTTCGAATAGCGAATGATGTCGAAGCCAGAGCTTCTGGCGAGGTCTCGTATAATTCTCTTAAGTGATCTCATGTTGTAGTTTTGTGTTGGCGGAACGCGTCAGCTGAAAATGATCGGGCGGAGAACCTTGCCTCATACCCAGAGTGCCGTTTTCCTTCAGCAATTGTTTGTTCTGCCCTAGTCGCTCGCACCTTGTTTTTGGTGCCATGGTTGCGTCGTGAAATTAACGTAAGCCATTGAAGGTAAGTGGTTTGAACTGCAATAGACCGTGCGGCACTTGTGAAAAATATGATCGAAGGGCCCGCAACTCGTCAAGGAGCGATTTGGAGTGCCTTGGAACTTAACGCCTAGCTGAGGGACACGGCTCCGCGACTTTCGCGACCGCTGAAAATAATCGAGTGCCAAACCTTGCCCCATGCCCAGAGAGCCGCGTTATCTCCAGCGACTTGTTTCGGCCTGCCCTGGTGATTTGAGTGGTTCATTACGGGCGAACTCCAGAATGAGTATCTATGGCCTTTTGTATAAAACTTCCCCCGAATATCGTCTTTGATGCGAGCGCCGTTAGTAGAAGTGTGTCATTCTCCTTTCGGAATGACTTTGTTGAGGAAAAACTCTTTAAGAGGCCGATAGCCAAGCTTTACCATCAGCTCATCCCAGTTGGCTGGCAGTTTAATTTCAATGGTGGCGGAATTGCCGCCAGGCATCGTCTGCACTTTGTTCCGATCTGCGTCTCCGGTGACGAGAATCGGCGTCATGCCGAGCTTCATCACGGGAACGGTGTAGATCTTTTCCTGCCCGGGAACTTTCGCCATCCACGGGGGAGGTGCGGTCAGTTCGCCGCCTTCGTCCCGGATGATCTTTTTGACGTGCATGTCCATGGTATATCGGGAGGGAAAGGCACTGCCGGGGTTGGCCCAATAGTTTGCATAAGCCCGCTCATACGCCGGTCGCCGTGCGGTCGCGACCAGGGCTTCTTCCAACTTCTCCTTCGTCGGATAAGTCCGGGCGAGATCGCGCGCGACATACTCGGTGATGAGCATGGTCCGGTCCGGGAGCCGCGGTCCGCTTCCTGTGGCAAACTGGCCTTTCTCCACGGCGTCCCACGCCATCATTTCCATGATCTTAGTCCCGTCGTGCGATGCCGGGGTGAGGTTGTTGCCCCACATCAGGGCGGATGCCGCAGTCAGCGTGCTTTGGTTCACATCAAAACCTTTCTGCACATGGTAGGGCTGCCAGCCGATGTTGAGACAAGCCGCCTCATCTTCCGCCAAGCTCCACGGCATGAGATATCCAAAGCTCCCCATGCGATCCTGCTTAATGTAATAGCCGCCGAGATTCGTCATGGCCAGGTTGATGAATCGGCCGAGCACGGCGTTGCGGGGCTCGTTGATCTCCCCTTGCTGCGCATCAATGCCCAGTTGTCGAGCAAGGGGACCGTTGATCCAACAGAACGGCGTCCACGCATGGGTGCTGGCCAAGGTCCGGCGATAGTTTCCATCCGCGAGCGCCTTGGTATAGGCAATCAGGATCGGCATGAACTCCGGCGGGCACCCCGCCATCGCGCCATTAACCGCCACATGCCAGACCAGGGTCTTTCGGTAGGCGATCGGCAGCACTCCGACCACCGCGTCCCACGGCTGGTCTGTATATTTAAGAACCTGTTTATGATTTCTTTTTGAAAAAGATGGAGCCATACAAGCAGCTCCATGAGAGAGATTTACGACAGTGACATAAGCCGCGAACAGTTCCAGCGCATTGAGGCGCTCCTGGACAGCGCCCGCAAAAAGACCAA
>JANOBW010000214.1:0-6768 GCA_031411855.1 Opitutia bacterium | reverse complement strand
GGAACGCCGGCGGAGGCCTGGACCCGGGGCGATTTTCTGGAAAAACAGCCGGCCTTCGAGAGTTTCACCAAACCCTACGCCGAGAAACTCACGGCCTACCGGCACAACGGCAACAAGAACCCCGCGCCCCCCCCTTCCGCCGCGCCCAAAGCAGGCGAAAAACCCAAGGCCCCGGCCAAGAAGGATGAAACCCTGCCCGGGGAACGCCTGGCCATGGCGAACCTCTACAACGGCATGCTCGCCCCGCTCGCCCCCTTCAGTTTCAAAGGGGTCCTGTGGTATCAGGGCGAAAGCAACGCGGACCGCCCCGACCAATACCGCGTGCTGTTTCCCACCCTGATCCAATCCTGGCGGGCGGCCTTTGAAAATGATGAGCTCCCTTTTCTCTTTGTCCTCCTGGCCGGGTTCAAGGAACCCCAGAAAGCTCCGCACGAAGGGGGCTGGGCCCTGCTTCGGGAAGCCCAACTGGCGGCGCTCAGCCTGCCCATGACAGCCGCCGCCTCCGCCGTGGATCTTGGGGAGGTGAAGGATATCCACCCCAAAAACAAAACGGATGTCGGCCTGCGGCTTTCCCTGGCCGCCCGTTCCCTGGTGGACGGCGAAAAGATTCCCGGTTCGGGACCGGTTTACCGTTCGCACACCTCGGTCAGTGGGCGGCTTCTCCTCCAGTTTGAGTTTGCGGAAAATGGCATCCGGGCCTTCCCGGAGGGGCCTCCCCAGCGCTATCCCCTGGCGCAAGGCGGACGCTGGCTGGGCGGTTATGTGCGTCCGTCTGAGCCCGACATCCTGGTGCTGCCCCCGGCCGATGCTCCGATGGAAGGATTCGCCGTGCGCGGTGAGGATGGTGTCTGGCATGAGGCCCAGGCCACCTGGCAGGGGTTTGCCCTCACCGTGTGGAGCCCCGAAGTCAAAGTGCCCCTGGCGGTGAGTTACGGATGGGCCAACCATCCCAAGTGCAACGCCTATGGGACGAACGGACTTCCCGTTACTCCGTTTCGGAGCGACAGCCCCAACCCCGCTTCCTACCGGTCGAAACTCAAGTGAGCGAAATTGTCCAAAACTGGCCCGGCAATTGCAGTGAGTGATCTACTTACAATGGATTCCTCCCAAAAAGCAACGGTTCTGGTGGTTGATGACGACGCCGAGGTGCGCTACTCGCTGCAACGCGTGCTGGGCGCTCAGGGCTACAAGATTATCGCGGCCGCCTCCGGCCCTGAGGGCGTGAAGACCGCCGTGGCTCAAAACCCCGCCGTGATTTTTCTCGATAACCGCATGGGCAGCGGTCCCGGCGGGATTGAGACCCTGCAAAAACTGCGCGCCCAGGCCCCCCGCTGCATCGTCGTCCTGATGACCGCCTTTGGCACCACCCAAACGGCCATCGAGGCCATGAAATTCGGCGCCTTCGACTACATTTTGAAGCCGTTTGACCGCAGTCAGATCCTCACGGTTTTGGAAAACGCCCTGCGGGCCCGCACCTCCCAGGAATCGGCCGGCCCCGCCCGGGCCAGCGGACTCAACTCGGAGGATTATCAGGAGGGCCTGGTCGGCTCCTCCGCCCCCATGCGGGAGGTGTTCAAAACCATCGGCCAGGCCGCCGCCACCGACCTCACCGTCATGATCACGGGCGAGAGCGGCACCGGCAAGGAGGTCGTGGCCCGCACCCTCTCGCGTTTCAGCCTCCGCGCCACCAAACCTTTCATCGCCGTCAACTGCGCCGCCATTCCCCCCGAACTCATTGAGAGTGAGTTGTTTGGCCACGAAAAAGGCTCCTTCACCGGAGCCGTCAAGGAACGGGTCGGCTGTTTCGAGCAGGCCGATGGCGGCACTTTGTTTCTGGACGAAATCGGGGACATGTCACCCGCCACCCAGACCAAGATCCTCCGCGCCCTGCAGGAGCGCGAGATCCAGCGTGTGGGCGGTTCCGGCACGAGAAAGGTGGACGTCCGCCTCATTGCCGCGACCAACCGCGATCTCGAAAAGATGGTCAGCCAGGGCACCTTCCGAGAGGACCTTTACTACCGGCTCAACGTCGTCCGGATCCGCCTGCCTTCCCTCCGCGAACGCACCGGGGACATCGCGGAAATCACCGAATTTCTTCTTCAGCGTTCCACCAAGGGCCGCGGTCCGGCCAAAAAGATCGTGCCCGAGGCCGTCGCGCTCCTCAGCGCCCACGACTGGCCCGGAAACATCCGCGAACTGGAAAACGTCGTGGCCCGCAGCGCCGCCTTCGCCCAGGGCGACACCATCCTGGCCAAGGATGTCGAGGCCGCCCTGTCCGCCCCGCGTCCCGTCCGGGCCATGCAAACCCCCGTGCCCGGCGCCGTCGGGGCCTACTCGCCCCCGCCTCCGGAAGCCCCCGCCGCCCCTGCCGCCGCCCCGCAGGCCGCTCCCTCCCCGGCTCCCGCCGCCGCCGGTCCTGTCGCCGGGTGGGAATCCCTCCCCGAAAAGGAGTTCATGGACAAGGTTTACGCCGAACTGCGCCGCCGGACCGAGGAGCCCCTGCTGGACTTTCTCGCCCGCGAGCTCATGAGCCGCGTCCTGGCCGAAACCAAGGGAAACCAGGTCCGCTCCAGCAACCTCCTCGGCATCACCCGCGCCACCCTGCGGAAACGCCTCCAGGAGGAGCGCGACGCGGTGAAGTGAGGGGTGGGAAGCTATCCCGAAGGCCGATCTGAGGAAAATCTTCGCCCGCCTTGAGGCTCTGCGAGACGACCTGCTGACTCCGGGGAGTCAAAAGCTGTCCGGGGTTGATTCTTACCGTATCCGGCAGCGAAATTACCGCATTCTTTATGATATCCAGGATTCCCTCCTGATTTTCATCGTCATCAAGGTGGGCCACCGCCGCGAGGTGTATCGGTAAGGCCTCACGCAAATTAATATCGTAAGGATAAGAGAACCTTGCGATTTGTCGCGCGAAGGCCGCGAAGAGCGTGAAGCAGGTTTCCGGGAGATTCCTTTTTGTCTTTCGCATATAATCAAGTATTTTTATTCAACGACTTGTCTGTTCTTACGAGGTGACAAGTCACTTCGCGGCCTTCGCGCGACAATTGAATTTTTGATTTCCATGCTTTTCAGGCAGTTCGAGGCAGGGGTTCACACGAAGTCACGAAGACACGAAAGCGGATTTTTTTGCGATTTCTGCGTTTTTCGCGGCAATTCCTGTCTTGGAAAAAAGCAGGGCTGAACGGAACACCTGAATTCATCCTGCTCACCTTGTGAATCCTGTCCAAAACTGCCTTGGTGATCCGTGTCTTGGCCCTCACGACACCTGAGGCATTGTAGCCCAAAGGGAAGGTGTCCCGCTTGACAGATTTCAAACTTGTGGCATTTTAATCTATCATGAAGACAGCGAATGTGGCCGACTTGAGAAACAATTTCAAACGGGTGGCCTCTTGGATTGCAGACGGGGAATCCGTGGCCATCAACAAACGGGGCAAACTTTTCGCCACCCTTGTCCCTTCCAACGCCGCCCGGCACGCTCCCATGCCCCAGGTGGATTTCGCCGCCCAACTGCGGGACATCTGGGGCAGTAAGATCTTCTCCGCCAAAGAGATAGCGGCGATGAAAGAGGCCGAACACGAGGGAGAGGAAGGCTGATGACCTACCCGGACACCTCGTTTTTGTGCGCCCTTTACATTGCCCAGGACTCCTCCCTGCGGGCCATCCGGCACATGAAAGGGCAGGCCGAGCCTTTGATCAGCACCTCGCTGCTCTTTTTTGAGTTTCGTCAGTCCGTGCAGTTTCAGGTCTTTCGACACTCCAAGGACCCGCGCCATGGATACCCGCGCCATGTCGCTCAAATAGCCCTGATGACGCTGCAAATGAACGCCACTGCGGGCGTCTTTCGTCAGGCTGCCGTAGATTGGGCGGAGGTGCATCGCATCGCGGAACGCCTGGCCTTTCAACACACCCTCTCCGGAGGTCACCGCAGTTTCGACATCCTTCACATCGCGACCGCCCTCCATCTCGGAGCCAGGGAGTTTCTCACTTTTGACGAAAATCAGAAAAAACTCGCCGAGGCCGAAGGGCTCACCGTGCCGCTTTGAGAGCGTAAGTCGGTTGGGAACGCCTGCTGTGCGAGACAGATCCGAGGCCTTTTTTAGCTGCAACGAGTGCGAGAGCACGCAGAGACACGCCTTGGCGTGGTCCCGCAGGGATGATCATCGCGGGTGCCCTTTGGGCAGCGAAGATTACAAAGAACTCAAAAGACGCAAAAAAACTCCTGGGCGCGAGAGCGTTATTTCCGTGGTGCTTAGCCTTGTGGTCCGAGGCATGTGATACCGCAGATGGGTGCAGCTGGACGCGGATTTTCAAGGCCTATCTTTGGCGGTTCGGACATCCTGCTCATCTTGTTCATCCTGTCCCAAAAATGTCTTGGTGCCTTTCCTTCGCTCCCTTCGCCTCCTTCGCGAGACAAACTGCCTTGGGAACGAGGCATGGGGAGCCGCTGATTTCCGCTGATCACCGCTAATCTTTCGAGGCAGAGCAAAGTAGTCCAGAGCTTTAGCCCGCGGATCTTTTGGAAACCGCAGATCCGAGGCATTTTTTAGCCGCAAAAGAACGCAAAAGATGCAAAAAAGGCATGAGTTTGGAGTGCAAAATAATTTGAAAGACGCCGTTGACTATCAAATTCGTTCACCTATGGTTTGAGATGCGATTCGCATGGGACTCCGCCAAGGAAAAGGACAACCTCGCCCGGCATGGCGTGGACTTTACTTCGCCTCAGGAAGCCTTCCGGGACCCCTGCGCGCTTGTTCTTTACGACGACGCCCATAGCACCGACAGTGAACTCCGCTGGTGGCTACTGGGGCGGGTTGGCCCACGCATCCTCCTCGTGCGCTACACCCATCGGCCGGACGGAGTGATCCGTCTCATCGGTGCCGGATTCTGGAGGGAAGGACGCCATCATTATGAAAACCACTGGAAACAAAATCCCCGCCCCGACCTTTGATGCCGAGGGTTATCAAACCAAGCTCTCCCACCTCAACGGTGAGCCTCTGCCCAACCTGTCCCAAGTCACCACCCGCCGGGGCGGTTTTCGTGCCGGGGCGGGCCGCAAAACAAGCGGCAACCATCCCCTCGTGCTTCGGCTTTCTCCCCGCACCGCTGAAGCCCTCCGTAACCACGCCCGTCACACCGGCCTGACCATGTCCGCCATCGCCGAGGAGAAACTTTCCTCACTGCGCTGACCTTCGGAGGGAGCGCGTCATTCTCATGACGCTTTGTCTCGTCGGTCCGAGGCATTTTTAACCGCAGATTGATGCGGATTTTCAAGGACGGTCTTTGGCTGGCTCGGACATCCTGCTCATCCTGTTAATCCTGTCCAAAACTGCCTTGGTGCTTCGTGCCTCCGCTCCCTTCACCTCCTTCGCGCGACAAACTGCCTTGTGAAGTTGGCTTAGGTAAAACCGCTAGTTTTCGCTAATAAACGCTAATTTTGAGGCAGGGATAAAGTAGTCCAGAGCTTTAGCTTGTGAATTTTTAAACCGCAGAAACGAGGCAATTTTTAGCCGCGAAAGAACGCAAAAATCGCAAAGAAACGCCTGGGCGGGAGAGCGTCATTCTTGTGAGGTATTATTTTGTCTGTTCGAGGCATTTTTATACCGCAGATGATTATAGAAATAGCGCAGAAATGGCACCATATTTTTAAATCGATGGGGATATGCGAAATCGTGCCACTCGTTTCGTAATTGTAAAAAAATACCTGGCTCGTAGTTTGGCCGTTAAAACCGTCATGCCTCTTTTACTTGGCATACATAAAATATTCTTCCTTGGGTGTGTATCTGCCTCCTGAGTTTAATTTTGTCGAATTGCTACCCAGTCCTCCCCAAATAAACATCTCACTACCAGTCCAAGCTGCGACGTGGAATTGTCTTGCTAGAGGTGAGCTCGCTTGAGTTAATAAAGTCCAACTATCTGTTTTTAAGTTATAGCTAGATCCATTGTTACTTACAGCTCCATCATAACCGCCCCAAATAATCATATTATGACCATCCCAAATAGCTGTATGTCCTGATCGTGCGCTAATATTAGATCCGGAAATTTGTGTCCAAGTGTCAGTTTTAGGATTGTATGCAAAACCGTCATTAAAAACCCCAATGCCTTGTCCTCCCCAAATAATCATTTCGTTTCCAGTCCAAATTGTTGAATGACCAAATCTCGCAGCTGGTTGGCCTGTCGTTGCTATTGGAGTCCACGTGTTATTTATTAAATTATATTTGGCCCCTGTCGACAAGGCAATGTTTGTCGAGCTTCCTGATGCGTTATAATATCCCCCCCAAATAATCATTTCGTTTCCTGTCCATATTGCAGAATGTCCTCTGCGAGATGTTGGCGAAGCTATGCTCGAAATTGGATTCCAAGAATCTGAAGAACGATTATATTTATATCCATCAGAATTGTATGTCTCACTACTTGATTCCCATCCGCCCCAGATAATCATTTCATTTCCTGTCCAAATAGCCGAATGAGAACTTCTGGGGCTTGGTGCTCCTGTATTAGAAATATAATTTCCAGAATTGGTGATTGGATTGTAAGCGTAACCTGAACTTAGACTCGTATTATTTGTTCCTAATCCACCCCAAAGTATCAGCTCGTTCGCAGTCCAAATGGCAGACTGGTTATTGCTATCTGGTCCCACTACTGTTACCCAAGAATTAGCTGTAGGGTTATAACGAAAAATATTTCCAAATGGGTTGCTATCACTTCCTCCACCAAAAATTATTTCACTTCCTGTCCAAAAGGCTGGTGACATTCCAGTTCTTGCGG
>JANOBW010000213.1:0-7185 GCA_031411855.1 Opitutia bacterium | reverse complement strand
CCAGGCTTCCCAGCCGGCCCAACTGCCCTTCCTCAAGGTCTGGATGGAGGCTGCCGCCGCGTTTCAAAAACTGGGGGATGCCGAGCAGGCCTGGTGGTCGGTGCGTTCCTCTCTGGAGCGGCTGCAGGCCACCTCCTCCGCCTCCAATCTTCTCAGCGCACTTTCCGATGTCGGTTTCAATGCCTCGGAGGCGGTCGGAGGTGAAAAGGCCGGTCCCTGGCTGCTTCTTTTGGAGGCGGGGCTGGAGCAGGCCCAGCAGCTCTCCCTGGGCCGCAAGCTGGCCACGCTGGAGAACTCGCTGGGAGAGACGATTTCGAAGGCCGTTTACCTTTCCCACCCCGATGAGTTCGGCGAGGGTGCCTCCCGTCTTCAGGCCACGGTCGCCCAATGGACGAGCCTGCTCCGGCGCGCGTCGGAATGCATGAGGACGCAGCCACCCTCCCTGGCCCGTTTGAACACCGGACGCCATTTCGTGGAGCTGGTCCTGCCCAGCGCCTCCTTTGATGTGGCGGTCTGGCGCAGCCTGAGCAACGCCCTTTCGGTCACGGTCGGGCCTGTGCTGGACAACTCCGACCGCGCCCTCTGGCTGCGCTGGCTGGCACTGCTGGAACCGCTGGCCCATTCGGCCCCCGCCCTGGTTCCCGTTGCCATAGAGGTCTTCCGGTCCGAGGAATATGTCTTCTCACCCAAAGGCCCGGAGGAGGATGAGATCCGGGCCCTCGTTTCCTCCGCGCTGGTGCTTTCGACCTGGAATGGAATTTTGGGACACTCCGTGATTTCAAGGCTGGCCGCCCGGACCATCCTCGCCAGCGAGCTTCCGGCCCTGAAGAACGCCGATGAGATTGTGCGGATTCTGACCCGCGTTCCCGATCTGCTTTCCGCCTCCCTTCCCCCGGGGATTCACGATGCACTCAAGGCTTTGAGGGAGGCGTTTGAGCGGGCTTCCCGGCTGGCGGGACTCATCCCCGGCTGGCCGGCGGCCCTCGTCGTGCCCTGCTGTTCCGGGCAGCCTGATTACTTTTGGCGGATGTTCCGGCTGCCCGCCTTGGGTGATGCGGCCGGAGATGCCCTTCTGGGCACGGCCGACACCCCCCTGCAGGTGGTTTGCGGCCGGACGGTCAACCTCCCCGAGTTGTCACGCCGGCGCGGGTTCCTCCACACCGTCTGGCGGTTTGATTCCACGCTCCGCCCCACCGCCCGCCGGATTTCCCAGGTGTGCATGGTGGCCGCCGGTTTGGCTGATTCAGACAAGGCCGTGTCTTCCGCCGCCGTCCGGCTTTCCCGGGCCTTTGGCCATGGTTCCGAGTTGCTTCTTCCTGATTCCCAGATGGATGCGGGAAACCTTCTGCGCCTTTCGTGTGAGGCCCCGCCCGAGTGCGCCTGGGCCGAGATCCTGTCCGGGCTCCCGATGTTGCTGGCCCGGCTCCGCTCCGGCCTGACCCTGCAGATCAAGTCCTCCGAACTGGCGGACGCCGTCGGTGGCAGTCTGGCGGGACAGACCGGCCTGACCCGCCTGACCAAGGCGCTGGCTCCGCCCCGTCTGCACCTTTTCTTCCAGCGCCTGGGCGCCTGCCTTCTCGAGGAATCCCAGCCTCCGCCGGTCCTGCTGGCCCAGGTGTTTTCCGCTTCCTGCCGTTCCCACGGGTTTGGCCCGGTCACCTCGCTTTACGCGCAGATGGCCCTGCAGATTTCCGAACAGCTCGCCCCCGAGGTGCAGCGCCATGCCTCCGAGATTCTCTGGCGCAGTCAGATCAACCCAACTTCTTTGACGACAACCGGTTGGGCGGAAATTTTTGCGGCCAGCCGCGGCGACACGCCCGAATTCCTTGGCGCCGCCTGCCTGCTCGCCCCGGAACTGGCCCGCCGGGCGGCCGAGGTGGTGGCTCCGGGAATGCCCGGGGTGGTTCCGGCGGTCCTGGCCGGCGCCCTGGAGGAGATCCTGGTCGCCCTCATCCGGCCCCTGGCCCGCGGAGGTGATGTGGAGGAAGGATGGTTTGATGTCCTTCGCACTTTGGATACCCGTCTCGACACGGTGGCGGCTTCCGCGGTCGAGGCCGGACTGCTGGCGCTTCGGCCCCTTTTGGCCGACAAGGTGGCCGCTCCGGCCATTCCCTTTTGGCACCAGTTGGTCACCCACGCCGTCGGCGCGGTCCAGCAGGCCGCCGCCGGCCGCAAACTGTCCACCCGCCTGGCGGCGGTTTCCTCCGGCATTGTCCAGCAGTGGGCCCCGGAGGAGGGCTCCGCCCCCGACCAAGCCGAGCGGGATACCCATCTCCTTTTGGTTCTGTTCTCGCATCTGGGCAGCCTGCTCCGCACCCAGCCCCCGACGGTCCTGTGGTTGAATTTCGGACGGTGGTGGGTGGAAAACCTCCTTCCCTACCAGGAGTCGGGCCGGGAAAACTGGCAGTCCCGCCTGCGCCTGTTGGAGGATATCCTGCTGCCTGAATGTGATCCCACCGAGTCCGCCGGCCTGCTGCATGTGAGTGCCGGCCTGATCCAGTTGGGAGGGGCCGCGCCCGCGGTCCGCCCGCTGGCCTCCGCGCTTTTCTCCACGGAGGGCACGCTTCCGGGGGGCGACGAACAGCTGCCCGCCTGTTTTGTTTCCGGCATCATCGCCTCGGCCCTGCTGCCGGATTCCGCCGTGGTGCCGGGCCGGGCCCTGCTCCAGCGCCTTTTCCTCAGTCATGCCGAACTGGCCTCGCGTGGCGAAACCGGCTGGCGGTCCACCTCCAGCGTCCTGCTTTCCTCTTTCAACAAGCTGTCCTCCAATCAGTTGCCGGCCGCTGTCACCAAACGGCTGGCTGATCTGCCGCGCACCGCCGGGATCATCCAGGGAGCCGTCTCGCAGAAGGGGCACGGGCTTTCCTATTTCTGCGGGATTCTCTCCGGCTGGCCCGTCACCCGCCAACTTTGGCTCTCCAGCCTTCTGGCCCGGACCAACCCTGCGTCCGGCCTCGGATCGCAGGGGCCCGGCGATCTCATGATCACCCAGCAGGTGGGATGGGAACTCCCCGGGGACGCCGATTTGCAGGGCCGGCTCCGCCTCTGTTCCGGAGTCTGGGCCATGGGGGACCGTTTTCCCGTCCGTCCGGCGGAAAATACCGTGGCCTCGGCCCCGCCCCCGCCGCCTCCCGAGCCCGTCAAACGTGGATTTTTTGGATTTGGCCGATCCTCCACTCCGTCGTCAGCCCCCGCTGTCACCGCCGTCAAACCGTCCCTCGTCTTCGCACCCGAGTGGCACCCCCACGCCGCCGTCCTGCTGCGTTCCCTGACGCTGCGCCAGGTCCTTGCCCCGGAGGTGCCGATCGAGGTCTGGATCTCGCAGGACCGCTCCCACTTTCCCTTTGTGCCGGAAGACTCGCCTTCACGCCTCGCCTTTCTCCAGGCGGTGCAGCGCCATCTGCTCTCGCAGTTTGGCGACCGCGCGCCGGTCTCCCAGGCTTTTGCCGAATATGTCAGGCTCTGGGCGGGTTTTGCCCTGGCGCAGAGGCTGGTCCGGGCCGATCGCGGGGTGGTTTCCGCCACCGCCTCACCCTTGGGGCTGCCCGCCTCTTCGGCTTCCGCCGCCCTCCGTTTCTGCGGTCTCATGGCCCTCGGTCTTCGTTCCGCCGACGATTCGGCCGCCTATTCCCGTTCCGGTCCGGGAGCCGCTTCTGTCAATGTCCTGCAAAAAATCCTTTCCGCCCCCGAAGCCTTGCAGGCTTCTCTTGCCAAAAGCGTTCCGGCTGTTGAGGCTGAGGCACTGGCATCACTTCTGCCCACTTTCAAGTCCACCCTTCTCGCCTGAAAACGCCATCTGAGCGCATGAACCCCACCGCCCCCACTTCCTCCGCCCAATCTGTTGAGGAGTTGCTTTTGGATGACTCCTTCAAAGCCCTGACCGGCACCGACACCCGCGATGTCGGCCCCATTCTGTCCTCCTTTGTCCGCTTGGTGGGGCAGGCCTCGCCCTTGCTCAGGCTCGGCACCCTGCGGCATCTCACTTCCTGGGGGGCGGGCCACGGCTTCACCCTGCAGAGGCAGCCCGAGGGGCAGTTTTTTCAATACTTTGATTCCGTCTGCGGCTGGGAGGATGTCTGTTCCGAACTGCAGGAGGAGGTGGAGGATCGGGCGAACGCGCTTGAGGTGGTCACGGAAGCAGGGCCCCCGGCCTTTCCGAACCGCAACGAGATTTCCCAACTCCTCAACGAGTCGAAACCGGTCGAATGGTTTGCCTTCCGTCACGGCTCCAGCAACACGTGGACCGTCCACCCCAAACGACACGTGATTGACCGTGAGCCCATTCGCAAAGTCTGTCTCTTGCTTTTTCAAGCGGACCTGATACTCAACAATCAGCAATTTCCCCGTTCCCGCATCCGGGCTTCCTTCGAAAACGGCCGCCTCTGGGTCTGGGTCAACCGCAAGGGCGATTTTCTCGCCCTCCTCTCCTCCAAAGGCAACTCCCCCGGCCCCAGCCGTCAAATTCTCCAACTCGGCGAAGCATTTCGACTCACATGATCCAGGCTCTTACCCCGGCCGATTCCATTTCAGGTCCCGCCTCTCCCCCGGCGGTTTCCAAACCCCGCCGTTTCCGGCTGCGGCTGCCCTTCCGGCTGCGTCCGCTTGATTATGGCAGTGTGCTTGTCCATGGCTCCCTCCCGGAGGAAGTGGCGGCCCGCGCCTCGCGTTCGACCCCCATCGGTCTGACCGAGGCGGAGGTGGTGGAATGGGTCAATGCGGCCGATGCGGACGGTTTGATGGATCTGCCCGGGGTGAGTGCCATTCTCGCCTATCAGATTCTCAAGGTCCGCGGCCGCGACGGGAGCTTCACCGAACTTGACCAACTGGCCTTGGTTCCGGGCTTGGGAGCCTCCCGTTTCACCCGCATGTTCGGGCGTCCCGCCTCGGTGGAGCATGAGAAACTCCGGCACGTGCTTCGGCTGGCCGCCACCCGTGATCTCACCCCGAGGGACTTTCAACCCCTTGCGCCCTCGCTGCTTCCCCCCGGTTTGCGCCGCGTGTTTTTCGCCCCGGGCGGAGGACCCGAAAAGATGGAAAAAGCCATCGCCAAGGGGCAGAAGTCCAAGCTCCGTATCCGCAAGATTGCCGAATGGCGCCTGTGCCTTCATCTGGACCCCGACGCCTCGCCAAACGAGCGCCTCGTCCATTTTCTGAAAATTCTGCCCACGGTGCTGCGCGCGGCGGTCATTGACGGTGGCTTTCTCAAGCCCCCGCGGATGCAATTCACGGAATCTCGCACCCCTTTCCGCCGGCTGACACTTTCCGGTCTTTCCAACGCTTCCCAGAACACTTAACAAACTTCCACCAACCTTTCACACGACACTTCTCATGGCCACCATCAACCCCATAGACGGCGGGATTAAAAACAATCACAACCATTATTTCCCCGAGGAGTTCTTCCGCAAGGACGCCTCCGAGGGGGCCATTTACCTTCGCGACGGCCAGCGCGCCGCCAAGGTTTCCGAGGATTTCATCACCGGCCTCCACTCCGGTCTTGATGAGGAAGTGGGCGACGCCTCCAACCTGATCATGTATAAGTGCGGTTATGAGTGGGCGCTTCAGGACATGCGCCGCTTTAACGAGCGCATGCGCAAGGAGTATGGCGGCGGCAAACTCGACGTGTGGCAGATGAACCAGCGGTTCGTCTTCGAAACCTGGTGGTGGCCCATGGGAGTGCAGGGATTTGGCGGATGGACGCTCGACCTCTCGTTCAAAAAGAAAAACATCACCTTTGTCGAAATCCGCAATTCCGCCGTGGCCTTCTCCATGAAGCGCGTCGGAAAACCCGTCTGCCACCTTTACGCCGGCCTTTTCGCGGGAACTTTCGCCTTCTACGAGCGCGAGGACCGCCAGTGCATCGAGGTGCAGTGTTATTCCATGGGTAACGACTGCTGCAAGTTCATGATCGGACCGGAAAAACAGGTCAACGCGGCCGAATTCTGGCGGCAGGAAGGTGCCACGTCCGAGGAAATCATGTCGAACTTTGAGTGATCTCTGAAACTCCCGTCCCCTTCGCCCGACTACCCCTCCGCTTGCTTAAACCCAAACTTTAAGTCCCCTCATGTCCCGTCTTCGCAAAGTCCACCTTGAGCGTCTTTCCCAATTCCTCGGCAAGGTTTCGGACAAGGTAGGCACCAAGGCGGTTGTCGTCCTCGAAAAACCCCTTCGCACCCTTCCCCCCAAGGCAGATGCGACACCGCGTCCGGATGCGACTCCGGTTCAGGATGCGGGTGCGGCCGAAGGTTCCGGCTTGGTGGCCGCCGCCGGCGGCGTTGCGGTTGCCATTGCGACCACCGTTGTGTCGGGGCTGTTTGGCACCGATTCGGAGGTTCAGAAATCGAAAGGTGCGGACAAGGCCCGCGAGAAAGCGGAAAGAAAAGCCAGGGAAACCGCTGAGCAACAACGTGTTGAGGCGGAAGCCGAAGCCCGCCGCCTGGCGGAAGAGGCTCGTCTGGCCGAGGAAGCTCGTCTCGCTGAAGAAGCGCGTGTGAAAGGTGAGGAGGAAGCGCGACTGGCTGAGCAGCAACGTGTTGAGGCGGAAGCCGAAGCCCGCCGCCTGGCGGAAGAGTCCCGTCTGGCCGAGGAAGCCCGTCTCGCTGAGGAAGCGCGTGTGAAAGGTGAGGAGGAAGCGCGACTGGCTGAGCAGCAACGCCTTGAGGTGGAAGCCGAAGCCCGCCGCCTGGCGGAAGAGTCCCGTCTGGCTGAAGAAGCTCGGTTTATGGCTGAGCTTGAAGCCGAGGAAGCCAAGACCAAGGCCGAGGCCGAAACTCGCCGCCTCTTGCAACTTGCGCGTCAAGCCGAGGAAGCCCGCTTGGCGGAAGAGGCACGTATCATGGCGGAACTCGAAGCCGAGGAAGCCAGGATAAAAGTCGAAGCGGAAGCCCGTCGTGTGGCCGAGGAAGCTCGTTTGGCGGAAGAGGCGCGTCTGAAAGCCGAAGAAGAAGCACGTGTGGCTGCTGAAGCGGAAGCCCACCGCGTGGCCGAGGAAGCTCGCTTGGCGGAAGAGGCGCGTCTGAAAGCCGAAGAAGAAGCGCGCCTGGCTGCGGAAGCGGAAGCCCGCCGTGTGGCTGAGGAAGCGCGTGTGAAAGGTGAGGAGGAAGCGCGACTGGCTGAGCAGCAACGCCTTGAGGTGGAAGCCGAAGCCCGCCGCCTGGCGGAAGAGTCCCGTCTGGCTGAAGAAGCTCG
>JANOBW010000212.1:0-11480 GCA_031411855.1 Opitutia bacterium | reverse complement strand
ACTCGCCCCGGGGCTGAGAACGTCGGGACTCCGGCCAGGGCCCGGCTCTCACTTTCCGCCCTGCACGGCCACGTGGTCAAACGTCGCCGGGCAGAGCGCGCCGCCGTTGTGGGCCGTGACCGCCAGGCCGATGAGCACGTCCGGTTTCATCCGGATGCTGGCTTCCCCCGCCTTGGTCCAGCTTCGGCCGTCGGCGGACAGGAAACTGCTGAGGGTGTCACCCTTGCGGTCGAGCCGGACCCACTGCGGCGCGGTGGCGGGGAAGTTGTTCCGTTCGGACGAACCGCCGCCGGACTCGGGGCGGAACTGGAGCTCGGCCCCGGCCCCGGGGGTGATGAGCGTGAAGGCGTGGGCGGCATTGGCGGCGTTGCCATCGCGGATCATCACGCCGGCCTTGGCCCAGCCGTCGGTGTTTCCCACCGAGGCCACCCGGGCCGTGATCTGCCCGTCGCCCCGGAGTGGCTGGAACACATAGTGGAAACTGTCCTCCGTGCCCCAGACATCGTCGCCGCCTCCTTGGACCGTGAAGGTGCCGTTGGCGAACAGGGCGTCGCCCGGTCCGGACTGGGAGACGCCGCCGATGTCCTCGGAGGTCCAAGGTTGGGGCAGGGCGTCCGGGGCCGGAGGCAGGGTGTTGATCCACTGGCGCACGACCTCGACCGCGGCTGTGTCCGGGCGGTGGCGGGCCAGGGGCGGCATTTGCACGGCGGGGTCGGTTGAGCCCAGGCGCTGGAAGAGGACCGAGTGGGCGGTGTCGCCGGGCTTGACGATCTTCGCGCCGGGCCGGCCGAGGCTGAGCAGGGCGCGGGCGTTGACGATCCCGGCCTCCGCGAGGGGGATCTCGGAGCGGGCGTCCCACCGGGCGTGGACCCCGCCCGGCCGGTGGCATTGCGAGCAGTTGGCGTCGAGGTAGGAGCGCACGCGCTGCTCCAGCGGGGCGGTGGTATCGGTGAGGGAAACGAGCCGGGGCAGGGTGGGGAGGGTGGCCTCATCGAGGGCCGGCTCCAGCAGGCCGGCATGGTTCCAGGCCCTCAACTGGTTGTCCTTCAGTCTCTTGTCGGGATAGTCAAACGCGCCGTTGAGCTGGCTGACCTTGGGGCCGAGGACAAACCCGGCGGGCGCGGTGTGGCAGCGGGTGCAGTCCGTCTGGCTCGGGTAGGACCACGTCTGTCTCCGCGTGGCTCCGCCCGCCTCGCGGAGGGAGAGTTCCTCGTCGAGCCCGGCGGGGAGCAGGTCGGCGTCCGAATTGTCCGCACGCCATTTGTATGTCACGCCGTAGGCCGCGCCGTTTGCGTCCATCACCAGGAGGCGCGTTTCCAGGCGGCGGCGGGTTTCCGGATGTCGTTCATCCAGAGCGATTTCAAAGTGTTTGACGAAAACCGTGCCCGGGGGAAACGCCTTCTCGCCCTTGTCGTTGAAACGCACCTTGGTCCCGGCCGGAAGGGCCATCCAGCGGAGCTTGGCCGCGCCGTCGCTCCAGAGCGGCGAGTTGACCGTGTAGGGCACCAGGCCGGGCGCGGCCGTGAGGCGGGCGGTGTCGGTGAAGGCGCCGGTTTGCGAGAGGAGCGAGGGGAACGGTTTCCGCTTGGGCGGCTCGCCGGTGCGCTCCAGGCGGTGGATGCGGCCCGCCTCGCTGCTCAGCTGGCAGAGGTAAAGCTCGCCGTCGCGGTCGAGCCCGAAAGAGGAAAGGCCGACATAACTCGACCCCGAATTCGGGCCCGGTCCGTTCGGCAGGGTGGCGAGGAGGATCTTGGCGGCGGGCGACACCCGTTCGTTCAACGCCCAGATCTTGCCCGTCCCGTTGTCCCCGAAGATATAGCTGCCCCCGAGGTCCTCGGCCCACTTTTTGCCCCGGTAAACATAGCCGCCGATGACGGCGTTGCCCTCGCCATGGTCGTAGTCGAGGACGGGTTTTTTGCTCCGGCCCACGAAGGTGCCGGTGAGGTCGCCTTTCAGGCCCTCGATGCGGGGCCACTGGAAGTTCAGGCCGGCGTGATCGTTCGGCTCGATCACGTCAATCTCCTCGCGTTCCCCGCCGCCCACATCGCCGATGAAGGTGCGGCCGCTGGGCGCGTCGTGGGTCATCCGGTGCGGGCTGCGCAGGCCCAGAGCGTAGAACTCCTCCAGCGCGCCCGGCCGGCCCACGAACGGGTTGTCGTTGGGGATGAAGTAGTTGGCCGTGCGGCCATGCTCCGGCTGGCGGGGGATCGGGTGGCTGAAGTTTCCCCCTTTCTGGTCCACATCAAGGCGGAAGATGCCCCCGAAAAGACCGCGGTCTATGACCTGGGCGTCCTCGTGTTCGTCGTCGCCGTTGGTGAGATAAAGGAGGCCGTTGCCCGGGTGGAAAAACAGGCCGCCCCCGTTGTGCCAGACGGTGTGCGCGTCCTGGTCCATGAGGATGAGTTCCGACCCCGGCACCGCCACGCCGTTGGCATCCAAGGTGAACCGCGCCAGCCGGTCCCGGTTGGGTTTGTCCACCGGCGGACGTTCGTTCGGGTTGCCCGTCACGGTGCCGGGCCTCACCCAGGTGTAGCTGACAAAGACAAAACGGTTTTTCTCAAACTGCGGGTGAAACGCCAACCCCAGCAGCCCGGAGTCGTCCCAACCCTGGCATTGGTTGCTGAGGTCGAGGATGAGTTTTTTCTCCGCCGTGTCCTCCCGGTTTTCAAACGACCAGACCCGGCCCTCGCGTTCCCACACCACCAGGCGGGACGTCCCCGGCTGCGGGCAGAGGCCCAGTGGGTTTTTGAAGGTGAGCCGGGGAAACGCCACCACCGTCTTCCAGTTCCCCGACACCCCCGGCCCCACCTCGGGCATGCGCCCACCCAGGTAACCCGTCATGAGGGCCGGGCGGTCCAGGCCGTAGGGCGGGGTGGCCGCCGGTTCGCCGGGAGCGGCCTGGGTAAACACAAGAAGGAGGGCGGTCAGGGCGGCAAGTTTCATGGAGGAGGGCAGTGGGGAGGCCGGATTGCGCGGCGGGGTTCCCTCCCTCCGTCAACGCGGGTAAACAAAGGGGCGGGAGGTCCGTTTGCCGCGCTCATGGGCCTGGCACACCGGTCGCAACCCAACGTGGGCGCTCACCAGCCGGCGAGGACGACCTTGCCGAGCGTGGTGCCGGATTCGAGCTGGAGGTGGGCCTGGCGGAGGTTGGCGGCGTTGATGGGTGCGAGGGTCTGGCGCAGCGTCGTGCGGAGTTTCCCGGAGTCCACCAGGCCGGCCACCTCGTTGAGGATCTCGTGGTGGCGCACCATGTCGGGGGTGCGATACATCGGGCGGGTGAACATGAACTCCCAGGCGAAGACGGCGCTCTTGGACTTGAGCAGGTCAAGGTTGAGGTTGGCGACGTTGGAGACGATGCAGACGACCTTGCCGAGCGGGGCGACGGCGGCGGCCATGGTTTCCCAGTAGGCGTCGGTGTTGACCCAGTTGGCGATGAACGGAACCTCTTTGCAACCAAGGGCTTCGAGCTGCGGAGCCAGCGGCTGTTTCGGGTCCACCACGTGGTCGGCGCCGAGTTCGCGGACCCACTCGGCCGAGGCCGGGCGCGAGGCGGTGGCGATGACGGTGAGCCCGGCGAGTTTGGCGAGTTGGATGGCGATGGAGCCGACGCCGCCGGGGGCGCCGATCATGAGGAGGGCCTTGCCGGCATCGGAGCCGTCCCGGGCCACGCCGAGGCGTTCAAAGAGGGAGACCCAGGCGGTCAGGGTGGTGAGCGGAAGGGCGGCGGCCTCGGTGAAGGTGAGGGTGCGCGGCTTGCGGCCCACGATGCGCTCGTCCACCAGCTGATACTCGGAGTTGCAGCCCGGGCGGGTGACATCGCCGGCGTGCCAGACGGTGTCGCCCGGTTTGAAAAACTCCACGTCGGGGCCGATGGCCACGACCGTGCCGGCGGCGTCCCAGCCGAGGACACGCGGCGCGTTGGCCGGGCGGTTCCGGATCTTGGTGTCCACCGGGTTGACGGAGATGGCCTCGATGTGGATGAGGACATCGCGTCCGGCCGGCTCGGGGCGGGGCAGGGTGGTGTCGAGGAGGCAGCCGGGATCGGACGAGGGCAGGCCGCTCGGGTTGACGACGGCCTTCATGGTGGGAGAGGAATGCATGGCGGGAACGAAACAGGCCGGGCCGGGCGCGCAACCGAAGTGTTTTCAGTTTCCGGCCGGAGGCGCCGTCAGATCTCCACGGTGAGCGGGGCGGCGTTGCCATCCACGCTGGGCAGCAGTGATTTAAGCTCCTTGACGCGGCCGGTTTCCGGATGGGAGACGCGGACCGTGTGCGAACCGGCCGAGAAGACGAAGGGTTTCCAGGAGGGGCCGTTGAGGCGCAGGGTGTAAACGGTCTCGCCGCTTTTGTCCTCGATGACATGGACGACGGCGCGGTCGGCGCCGGTGATGGTGAGCTCGGGCAGATAGGCCGCCGCCTTCTTCGCGTAGTTGTCGAGTTGTTTGACCGTGACGGGCCAGCCGGGGAACTGGGTGCCGGGCTGGAGCGGATCGGCCAGGAGGGGCCAGCATTCGACGCGGACGGTGCGGTCCTTTTTGTTGAATCGGACGAGGCCGAAGCCGGACGATTTGTCCGTCTCCGCCTCCAGCACGCCCTTGCGGAACTCCTCCCTCGGGTTGGCGCAGGCCAGGACGGTGAGCGGGTGCCCGAAACTGTCGGTGAAGTGGCCCAGGACATCCTTGGCGTCCTTCGGTTTGAACCAGCGCGGGTAGAGGTTGTTGATGGCGGGCGAGGCGAAGGCCGCGACGGAGTCGGCATGGCCCTCGACCCCGTAGTGGACGACGGTGGGAAGGTGCTGGTCGCCAGCGAGATGGAAGGCGAAGGCCTTGCGCATCTCGCGCACGGCGGCGTTGCGGGGTGTCTGCGGCCAGGCGTTGGTGTCGTAATCGGCCACCAGGAGGCCGTCCCCGCCGTGGTGGGTGGGCATGGCGGTGAAGAGGGTTTGGGAGATGACGGCTTTCATCTCCGCCCCGCGCCAGTCGAGGGTCCACTGCCGGAGGAAGGCCATCTGGGGCGAGCCCAGCAGCTCGAGGCCGGGAACATCGGCGGTCTTGGGATCGAAGTTCGGGTCCTTGACATGGTCGGCGCGGCCCGAGCCGGTGGGGGGCACCTTGCCGTCGGGGCCGGACTTGTATTGCCGGTCGGCCAGGACGGCGAAGCTGACCCCGCCGTAGGTGAGGGGGCCGAAGTAGCCCACGATGCCCTGTTTGCCGGGTTTGGCGGGCGAGTCGGGGTGGTGGGAGGTCTGCATGCGGTGGACGGCGTTGACGAACTCGGCGAAGAATTTGTAGCCGCCCTTGCTCTCGGCCGCGGAGGTGCGCCCGGGCGCGGCGGCCCCGTCCTCGCCCCAGAGGTTGCCGTGATAGACATCGTGGTCGTCGGGCAGGGAAAGGCTCGGGCGGTCGCGGGTGACCTCCCGCCAGGTCCAGCCGTGCATGAGCCATTTGCGGAGGACATCGAGGCAGCAGTTTTCCACCGTGCTGCCGTCCACGCCGTAGCCACCGGTGCTTTCGTAGTATTGGTCGCCGGTGAAGGCGACGAGATCGGGGTTGAGTTTTCCGATGGCCTCGGCGGCGGCGGAGTTGGGAAAGGCGTAGTGGGCGTTGCAGGAAATGTCGGCGACGTTGAGCTCCTCCCTCCCGACCGGATCGGGGCGGATGGTGCCCGCGTAGGAGTGCTCGGTTTCACTGCCGTCAAGGCCGCGGACCAAGCAGGAAACTCGGTAGCGGACCCCGCGGGTGGAGTCCCAGTCGGGCACCCGGAAACCGGCGGTGCGGGCCAGAGGGTGGAGCGGGGACTCGAACGTCTCGGAGCGGCCCTCGAAGGAAAGTGTGGCGGAGGCGCAGGCCGTTTCCGAAACCGGGGGCAGCTGGGCGGTCAGCTTGAGGGTGGCACCGTGTAACGTGTGGCTGGTGAAGAAGATGGGACCGAAGGTGCGGCCGGGATGCGAGGCCACCTTGGTGCCGGAGATCTGCCAGCCGCCAAACCACCAGCGGTCCGCGCCCGGCCCGGTGGTGTTGTTCGCGGCCTTCTTGGCGGCGGCCGCCTGCGGGGCGCCGAAGTTGGCCCCCAGGGCAAGGTTGCCGACGAGGAAGTCGGCCGGGACATCACTCCGCTCCACCGAGCCGACCAGGCGGTAGCCGTTGAGGTCGTGGGCGGTGAGCTTGACCTGGTAGAGATCGCCGGAGGGGCGGGCCTCCAGGCGGAGCTCGAGCGAGGCTCCGGTCAGGTCCACGGGCGCCTTGACGCCTTTGGGGCCGTCGCCGATGAAGAGTTCGCCCGAGGCGCGCAGGCCGATGCGCAGGCCGCTGTTGGCCTCCATCAGGTTGTTGCGGTAATCCCCGAGCGGGCCGCGCACGCCGACGAGAAAGCCGGCCGCTCCCTTGCCCTCGGCCAGGGTGGCCTTGTCCACGAGTCCGAGGCAGACGCTCATGTTCAGCGTGCCCTTCACCCCGGTCAGCTCGCGGGTGAGGATGTGGACATTCCGGCCCGTGGCGGCCTTGACGCATTCGATGCGGCCCCCGGCCACGCGCCAGTCCTGGAGCGGGTTGGCCCAGAACTGCCCGCCCAGCCAGACCTGGTCCGGCAGGTTGTCCCACCCGCTGCGAAAGTCTTCGGAGGGCTCGGCCGCGGCGGCGCGGGAGGAAAGTTGGGAGGTGACGGCCAGGCCCAGGGAGACGGCGGTGGCGTTGTGGAGAAACTGGCGGCGGTTGAGCGGGGGCGGCGGCATCGGGAAGAGGTGGGGAAGGGGGGATGTCCAAGACCGTAAGAAAGAAACAGGCTGACAACCGTATTGTTCGCACCCGAGGTGCCGCCCTTCGCTTCCGTTTCTTTTCCTTGAGGTTGCGGCTTCGGCCGAGTTCACCCCTCTGGCGCCCCGGGGCGCTCTTGTGGCGCGTGCGACGGCGTCCGTGGCGGGGACGAGTGAACTCTGCCTAACTCACTAGTTTTTAGTGTTTTGTGAAACGATATTCACCGCATGGCTGCTTGTTAAACCGCTGTGTTTCTGTCATGGATATTTTTTTCCTTTTATGTCCTTACGCGTCTTTTTTGCCGTCTTTGCCTGCCTCCTTGGTCTCGACCTCCACGCCGTCAGTCCGCACGCCGGGAGCTATTACGGCTCCTACCGGTTCTACAACGGCACGACGCCCACGGGAGTTCCCTATTCGATCAGCCAGATCGAGTTCACCATCGAGGATGACGGCAAAATCACCAACGTGGCCGGGGGTGTGACCAACACCTTCGGGACGATCCAGGGCACGGTGACTGACGCCGGCGCCGCCACCTACACCATCGTGGGGGCAAACCTGGTTTCCGCCACGGTTTCAAATGGGGTCTTCACCGGCACCGTCGTCAACCCGCCGCCCCTCCCCAGCCACCCATCCACCACTCAGACGCTTGTAGCGACAAAGGTTTACGACGTGGTTCCAATCTGGGCGGAAGCCACCTCGGCCAGTTCGCTGTATCCCGTGCCCGCCTTTCCGTCAGATTTTTACTACCTGTCGGTGGCTGCTTCAGACACAACGTTTGTCGCGCTGATTCCCGCCGCCGGCAACAACCATGCCTGGTCCACCCTGACCAGCACTGATGGAGTGGCCTGGACCAAACACTCCCTTGATCCCCTCGCCGGGGCTCCCAGCAGTCCCGCCACTTCTCCCTTGGGATATGCCAATGGGCGCTTTTTCTTCGCCATTAACGGCACCCCCCTTCGCATCTACTCGTCCACGGACGGAGTGAGTTGGACGATGACCGATACCGGCCTGGCCAACGGCTACGTGAAAAGCTGGGGCAGTTTTGGAGGCTCAACAGTCGCCATGCTTTACCCTTTGGGCACCAATAATCTGCGAGCCATGACTTCCTCCGACGGGACGGCCTGGACCCTCCGCACCCTGGCCACGGGCGCAACCACGGACCCCACCACTCTGGCAACTGATGGCACCAAGGCCATCATTGGACTCTATGGACAGAATGGTTCCACCTCTCCCAACCTTTACTCCGGCACGGATTTCACCTCCACCTGGACCAGTTCCACCTTTCCGGAGGCCGGGGCCTATGGATTCGGACCTTCCGCCGTGTTATACGGCAACGGATTTTTTGTGGGCTATGGATCGAAAAAACTGATGATCGCCTCCGACGGGATCGCTTGGACCAATTCCATTCCCGGCCCCCCGACTTCCCCCGACGACATTAACTCCTACATGCCCTTTTCAGGCGGCTTGTTTTCCGCCGGCAACTTCTATGGCGCTTCCAACATCAGAGGCGGTGAACTTCTCCGCAGTGTGGATGGAAATGCCTGGTTTCGAGCGGTCCGCCCCGCAGCCGCCACCCCCATGTCTTACAGCGCGGCCAACGTCGCCATCTCCCACGGCACCGCTGTGGCCAGCGCTTATCTGAGTTCCAGTTCCACCTCTTCACCAAAGTTGCTCCATGCCACTCTTGAATACGGCTCGGGCCTGACCGCCACCCGCCCGCCTTTTCTCACCTTTGAACCGACCGACCAGTCCAAGCTCGCCGGGACCTCCTTCAGTCTGGCTCCCGGCTTCAAGGGAAACGGCCTTCCCACTACTTACCAGTGGTTTAAGGGAAATCAGCCTTTATCAGGAAAAACTGACCTGAACCTTTTCTTCTCCGGCTCGACCGTGGCTGATTCCGGTTCCTACACCTGTGTCGCCACCAACGCCGCCGGCACCGCCTCCACCCGTGCGACCCTGGTCACGATCACCCCGCTGCCTGCCCCCACCTTCAGCAGTTTCCCCGCCTCGCAAAACGTTCCCGAGGGCAACAACGGCTTCGCCTACTCGCTCTCGGTTTCGGCCACGGGCACGGGCCTCACCTACCAATGGCGCCTCAACGGCCAGCCCATCTCCGGCAAAACCACCGCCACCCTCTCCCTCACCGCCGTGCCCGGCAGTTCCGGTTCCTACGACTGTGTGGTGACCAATGGCGGCGGCTCCATTTCGCACCCGCCCGCCGTCATCACCTTCCTCCCGGCCACCCCGCCCGTGGCGGCCTACCAGCCCACCTTCCTCACCTACGACCCCGCCGCCACCGCCTTCCTTTCCGCCGGTGTGGCCGGAGGGTTGTCCCCCTATGCCTATCAGTGGTTTAAGGACGGCGTGCTTCTCCCCGACGGCAGCGGCGTCTCCGGTGCCACGACCACCTCCCTGGTGGTGACCCCCGCCCAGGCCGGCACCTTCCGCTGCCAGGTCACCGCCTCCAACGGCACCCTCCTCGGCCCGCCCACCGTCGTCTCGGTCGTGACTCCCCCGGCCCACAACTTCCTCGGACAGGCCCTCGTCAAGATCGCCGACCACAACACCCTCCGCCCCGACGCTCCCGCGCTCAAACTCGGCCTCATCAACACCGCCCGTTTCCGCGACGACACCGTCCTCTTCACCGCCCGCGCCACCACCTCCAACACCTACCTCTACCGGTGGAGCGCCGGCACCGTCACCGCCGTCGCGAGCGACACCGTGGCCGGCCTCAACGGCGCCGCCTTCACCGGCGTGGGATCGTTCTATACCGAACCATCTTCCGGCTCGTTCTTCTTTGTCGGCAACCACACCGTCAACACCGTCGCCACCAACACCCTCTACCGCTGGGCCGGCGGCACCCTCACCGCGCTCCTCTCCAAGGACGACCCCGCTCCTGATGGCAACGGCACGGTCAGCTCCTTCGGCGTCATGGCCGCGCGGGACGATGTCCTCTTCATCTCGCTCGGGATCAAACTCCCCGACAACACCACGGAAAACCGCATCTACCGGCGCGGGGCCGACGGAGTCATCTCGCTTGTCCTTGGCGCCGGCGCCGCTCTGCCCGGCTCCACCTTCGGCTTCAGTTTCGCGGCCGGCTCGCTCTCCTATGACGGCACCACGCTGACGCTTCCGCTCTACGACAAAAACACCTCGCCCGCCCTTTATCTCCGCAAAAACGACGGCACGATCACGCGCCTCTACGACGGGGCCACGCCCGTTCCCCTGGCCGGCTCCACCTTCACCCTTCCCGGCGTGGCCGATGTGGAAGGGGGCGACATCTTCGCCGCCTCCACCAGCTACTTCGAGGCCGAGTTCAGCCCCGACGGCACCCTCCGCTTCGCCAAACCGCTGGGCCGCGCCGTGACTGGCTGCGGGGCCGATTCCTTCCTCTCCTACGCCGGCCGCAGCCTCTTCTACCGCAAGGGCGACCTGACCCTCACCGTGGTGGACTCGGCGCAGACCGTGGACGGTTTCGCCCCCTCCGTGGTCAATGCCGAAGCCCAGGGCAACGAGGCCGCCATCCTCGCCTTCAACAGCACCGCCAGCTCGCTTTTCGTCGTGCTCGACAAACCGGCCGCGGCCATTCCGGTCATCACCTACCAGCCCGTCCCGCGTGTCTCCGACTCCGGCTCGACCGTGACCTTCACCGCCCTGGCTTCCGGCGAAGGCCTTTCCTGGCAGTGGCTCAAGGGGGAGGCCCCCCTCCCCGGCGCGACGCTGAACACCCTGACCCTGAACAACATCGCCGCCGCCGATGCCGCCGCCTACAAGGCCGTGGCCACCAACACCCTCGGCTCCGCCACCTCCAACCCGGCCACGCTTACCCTCGTCAACGCCGGCAGCCACGCCCCGGCGTTTTTCCTTCAGCCCGCCGATCAGAAATTTGTCCCCGGGCAACGGGTCAATGTGGGGATCTCCGCCGACCAGGGGGCCTCTTCCGCCACCTACCTCTGGACCCGCAACGGCGCACCTTTCAGCAACCAGGGCGGACTCAGTTTCGCCACCGCCACGGCCGCCACCGCCGGCACTTACCAACTCACCATCACCAACGCCTTCGGCTCGGTCAGCTCCCGCCAGGTGGTCCTTTCGGTCTATGACCCCAACCCCGTCGTGGCTCCCTTCCTGCTGACCGCCCCGCAGCTTTCCGCCGGCAGTTTCTCCTTTGGCACCCCGGTCCTGACCTCGGGCGTTTCCTACCTCCTGCAAACCTCTCCCACGCTCACGACGCCGGCCTGGACCACGCTCCAGACCCTCGGCGGCACCGGAGCCACCCAGCCCGTCACGCTCACCGTGCCGGCCAACGCGACCAGCGGCTTCTACCGCCTGATCCAGGCGCCCTGAACTCTCGGCGCCGGGAGGGGGCAGAGCCGGAGGGGCCAGAAGCCTCATACCATTCCAGCTTAGCTTTTGAACTATCCTCTACTTCGGTAATTTTAAGAGGAATCCGGGCATCCTACCCAATACTGTTCGCTTAACGCTCGTTCCCCCAAGCGGATACATCCACTTCACCCGATTTCATAACTTTTTTTTCAAGACATTTTAAACCACAGAGACACAGAGGCACAGAGAGTATCAGGTAACTCGTAAGTTGCTTGTATAAAAAGACCTGTAAATTTTCTTATAGTAAAGACACGCAAACACAGCAGTTCCAAAATCACTACGAATCTCTGTGCCTCTGTGTCTCTGTGGTTAACTGTGCCTTGGCTGCCTTGAGTCGCTTAGTGA
>JANOBW010000211.1:0-1816 GCA_031411855.1 Opitutia bacterium | reverse complement strand
TTGCTGTTGCTGCTGCTCCTGCTCAAGGAAGCGGTGGGTCTCGGCCTGGGTCAGCCGCACGGCCAGCCGGTTCAATTCCCGCGGCAGGTAAACGTAGGTTTCAAAAATGCCCTGTCCGGCGGCATTAAGACGGATTTGGAGGTCATCAATGTATTCATGCAGCCCCACGCGCAGCACGTCGTCCGGGTCGGAATAGTTGAGCGACGAAATCAGCTGGCCGATGACTTTCTCCGCCGTGTTACCGTAGCGGTCCTGCGAGATGCCGGAAATATCGTGCAGGCTCTGGTGGACCTCGCGGACACAGTAGCGGATGGAACGGGGAAACTCGGTCGAAAAAACGAGCAGGTCCACCACCGGACGCGTCGAGACCTCGCCTCCGTAAATGCGGCGGTAAACCGAGTAGGCGCTGCAGGAACGGAGGATGCTGGCCCATTGGATGGACTCCTGTGCCTCGTCGCCCTCGTCGTCGCGGAAACTCTTGATGTCCAGGAACCGGCTTGTCTTGTCCGCCCGCTCCAGGAAACGCCCGAGGCGGAGGAAATGCCAGCCCTCGTCGCGGGGCAGCGTGGCGGCGGTCACCCCGTGGAAAAGCAGCACGGACTGGATCACGCGGTCATAGAAAATCTGCGGGGAACGGATGACCTGCTCCGCGGCCTGCTCCGAGCCGACGTAGAGGAACAGCTCGTTCAGACCGGCCCACATCTCGTCCGAAATCTGGTCGCGCACCGTGCGGGCGTTTTCCCGCGCCTGGATCACACAGGAAAGGATCGAGTGGGGGTTGCGCTCGTCGAGGGAAAGGAAATGGGCGATGTCAGCCCCGGCAGACTCCGGATGGAGTTCGTGGTAAAGTTCGTCCGCCGAGATCGCGGCCAGCACGGGATGCCAGTAGCGCTTGAGCGATGATTCCCCAAGCCTTTCGGCATCAAGGAGTAGCTCCAGGCTGACCTGGAGGAGACGGGCGAGGTTTTCGGCCCGCTCCATGTAGCGGGACATCCAGAAAAGGTGGTCGGCAACGCGTGAAAGCATGTCGGGAAAGTGGGGTTAGGATTGGAGCACCCAGGTGTCTTTGCTGCCGCCGCCCTGGGACGAGTTGACGACGAGCGAGCCGCGTTTCAACGCCACGCGGGTGAGCCCGCCGGGGAGCACCTTGATGGATTCGCCACTCAGGACAAAGGGACGCAGGTCCACATGGCGGCCTTCCAGCCCGCCGTCCACCAGGGTCGGGTGCTGGGAAAAGTTCACCACCGGCTGGGCGATGTAGTTGCGGGGATGGTTCGTCACGCGCTGGCGGAAATCCTCGATCTCCTCGTTGGTCGCGTAGGGGCCGATCAACATGCCGTAACCGCCGCTTTCATTGGCGGCCTTCACCACCAGGTTGCGCAGGTTGCTCAGGATGTAGGCGCGGTCCTCGTCGCGCCAGGCCAGGTAGGTCGGCACCTGGTTGAGGATCGGCTCCTGATCGAGGTAGTAGCGGATCATCTCGGGCACGTAGGCGTAGGTCACCTTGTCGTCCGCCACCCCGGTGCCGATGGCGTTGGCCAGGGCCACGTTGCCGCGGCGCACGGCGTCCACCAGGCCGGGCACGCCCAGCATGGAATCAGGCCGGAAGACCTTCGGGTCGAGGAAGTCGTCGTCAATGCGGCGGTAGATCACATCCACCTGTTTCAGACCGCGCGTCGAGCGCATGTAAACAAAGCCGTCAATGACCACAAGATCCCGTCCTTCAACTATTTCCTCGCACATCTGGCGGGCCAGGAAACAGTGCTCGAAGTTGGCGCTGTTGTTGGCGCCGGGGGTCAGGAGAACCACGGTCGGC
>JANOBW010000210.1:0-4344 GCA_031411855.1 Opitutia bacterium | reverse complement strand
GCAGCCCCATGATGAGACCGTCCGAGGTGTCCGCCGTCACTTCCAGGCAGGAGGGAAGCGTCGAGCGCTCCACGATCAGCGAGTGGTAGCGGGTCGCCTCAAACGGGCTGGGCATGCCCTCGAAAATCTCCCGCCCGTCGTGGCGGACCGGCGAGGTTTTCCCGTGCATCAGCTCGGGCGCCCGGATGACGCGGCCGCCAAAAAAGTGGCCGATGCTCTGGTGCCCCAGGCAGACGCCCAAAAGGGGTTTTTTTCCGGCAAAAGCCCCGATGATGCCCAGGCTGACCCCCGCCTCGGCCGGCGAGCAGGGACCGGGCGAGATCACCACGCGGTCAGGGTTCAGCGCCAAGGCCTCCGCCGGCGTGATTTCATCATTGCGGAAGACGCGCTGTTCCACCCCCAGCTGGCCGAAATACTGGACCAGATTGTAGGTGAAGGAATCGTAGTTGTCTATGACGAGAAGCATCTGAGGGAGAACGGAACTTGTGGAAGCGGACCCAAGGGTCAACGCGGGAACGAGCCCACCCCTGACATTCACACCGCCACCGGGTGCCACGAAAGCAAGCGGGCGGAGGGACCGGCTTTGCCCCTGGTGCCGCGCTCCCCAAAGACGGCGGGGCTCCCCGACACATCCGGCAGGCCCGGGCCAGACGGGCAAAGCCCAGACTTGCCAATCACACCCATTCCAAGCAGACCGACCTTTCTTGAACCAGCCCTCCACGACCCCATCCCTTCCGGCCGCCCCACCCTCCCCGTCCGAGGGGAATTGCGGACAGGGAGAAACCACGTCGCCCCCCTCCCCCACTCCCACCCGGCTGCACCCCCCCCCGGGCTCCGACCAGCGGGTCGCTGGCCTGGACACCCTCCGCGGCGTCCTCGCCCTGACGGTGTTTCTGTTTCACAGAGCGATGCCGCCCCTGATGTCGGGGTATGACCAAAGCAACCCCGTCCTGAGAAAGTTGAACGCCCTCTGGGAATGGTCCCTCAACGGTCAGCTGGCCGTGGTGGCCTTTTTTCTGATCTCCGGCTTTTGCATCCACTATCCCTATCTGAAACGCCCCCTTTTCGTTCCGGCCTTTTACGCCAACCGCTGCCTGCGCCTGGCCCTCCCGGCCTTTGCGGCCATTGTTTTGACCTGGCTCACCGGCATGGTGAAACCGTTCAGCCCCAACGGCGTGCCCATCTGGTCCCTATGGTGTGAACTCCTCTATTACCTCTTCTATCCGGCCTTTCTCCCTCTCATCAAAAAAGGCCGCCTCCCCGCCCTTCTGGCCGGATCCTTTGCCGGCGCTGTTCTCGTGCTGGCGCTTTCCGAGAGCCACACCTATTACCATGAGTTTGGCTGGTGGCAGACGACCCTCATCGGACTTCCCGTCTGGCTTCTGGGAGCGTTTCTGGCCGAGAAGGTGTCCGGCCGCCCCATCATCGCCTCGGGGAAAACGTTGCTGTGGTTCACCCGCACCCTCGTGCTGGCCGCCAGCCTCGTCACCCTGAGTCTGTCGTATGCGAACTTTCTCGGGCTGGGCTGGAGCCTCACCCTTGCCTCCCCGCTTCTCTATCTCTGGATCCGCCAGGAAATATCCCACTACACCACGAGGCCGGAACCACGCCTGCTGGCCCTGGTGGGAGGTATGAGCTACAGCATCTACCTGGTGCACCAGCTGATTCTGCACATGCTGGCAAAAGCCCCCCTCGACAAACTCGGCGCCAACCTCGCCTGGTCCCTGAAAATCATCTGCGTGCTGGGATTCTCCTACGGTTTCTACGCCCTGATCGAACGTCCGTCCCACCGTTTCAGCCGGAACACCGGCTCGTGGGTCGGCAAACGTTTGGCCCGGACCAAGTAAGGGGTGTTGTCGCCGCTCCCAGGGAAGTGCCCGCAAAAAAGGCGGGGCCACCGAAGCGGCCCCGCCAGAAGAATGGGAATTCAGGCCAACCCGGTGGGCAGGCCGGCCACTTCCACCTTACTTGTGATCCAGAAGCTGTGCTTTTTGCACCTGGAACTCGGCCTCGGTGATGGCTCCGGAGTCCTTGGCCTTTTGCAAATCAACCAACTGCTGCCCGACGGTGCCGCCGCTCTGCTGGGTGCGGTTTCCGACGACCAGGCAACCGGTGGCGGAAAGAAGCGCCGCAAGGGCGAGTGTGGATACGATGATCTTTTTCATGGTGTGAGGAGGAAAGTTAGACTTGTGGTCAGGAAAAGACTTTGTGTCAGGCATTGAGGCAAGTGGTTCCTTGGAATGTGGCTTTGGGAAAACACCGGAGCGCGTTTCGGTTACACCCGGGCGTGAGCCCGCCACACCGATTCAGCCTTTCCTTACCCAGCGGCCGACCGCCGCCGGCACCATCTCCGACAGACAATCTGCGACTTCCGCGAAGGCCTGCCCTGCGAGGGAAAAAACACTTCGCCCTCCTAACAACTTCCTTTTCCGAATAAACGGTCACTCCACAACCCGCGTCATGCCCATGCGCAAACACCTGGCAAAGATACTTTCACAGGGTGGGGCGGATGTTTCCTAGTAAATCTTTTTACAAATAACTCTCGCCAAGGTAATCCTCAACAGTTAGTTTAAAGGAGCATCTTGGTTTCAACCTCCTTAGGTTCGCCCCTTTCCCAACGGGTCCGACTTAAAGCAGGCCATAACATCGCCACCCCACCCATTCCACCACTCTCATGCCATCACTCCTGAAAGCACTCCTCGGCCGCTTCCCCCTGCTCGTGACTCTTACCGTCGCCCTCGCGATCGGTTTGGCCTCCCCCCTCGCCGCCACTGCCACCGGCGTCGTGCATCCTCTCTTTAACTTTGATCCCAACGTCCTTGACCCCAACACGGGCTCCGTCCAGGCCGTCGCCGTTCAACCCGATGGCTGTATCCTTGTCGGCATGGACTCGGCCAACCCTGCGACTTGCATCATTCGATTGAAACCCAACGGCACCGTGGACACCACCTTCTCCCCCACCGTCGCCTTTAACGATGGATACGGAGGCCAGGTCAGCGCCATCGCGGTTCTCGACGACGGCCGCATTGTCATCGGTGGTTCCTTTAACCAGGTTGGAAACATTCCCCACAATGCCCTCGCCTGTCTCCTGGCCACTGGCGCCCCCGATATCTCTTTCAACCCTGCACTGGGTCCCAATTCACAAGTTTTTGCCTTGTTCCCTCAGCCCGATGGCAAAATTCTCGTCGGTGGCTACGAATTTCCAGGCAACAACCTTCTCCGTTTTTTTACCAGCGGCAGCTTAAGCGGCACTTTAGACCCCGACTTTGTTTTAAACACTCCCTCGGCTCCCATCCTCGGCGGCGTCAACACGCTCGCCCTTCTGCCCAATGGGGACATCATCTTCGGCGGTAACTTCTCCTTCGCCTCCGGCTTCCCGCGCACCAAACTCGCCCGCGTCAATACCCACGGCGTTCTTGTTAACGCTTACGCGCCCGTGTTTTACTCATCTTTGTCGGACGCCTCGGTTGATAGTATCGTCCTCCAATCCAATGGCCAGCTCGTGGTCGGTGGTTCCTTTGAATTAGTCAACAGCATACCCCGCCAGAACCTCGCCCGCCTTGATGACACTGGCTCACTCGACCTCGCTTTCCACCCAGGCGCCGACAGTAACGCGACCTCACTTGCGCTCCAGACCGATGGTCAGCTCCTTTACAGCGGCCCTTTTGGAAACACGGGCGGCATGCCGAGAAATAACCTCGCCCGGCTGCTTGCGAACTCTCCGCCTTCCTTGGACCTAGTTTTTAATCCCCAGGCTGGCAGCACCATCTATGGCCTAGCGCTCCAGTCCGAAGGCTCGCCCATCCTCGTCGGTTCCTTTGACAGTGTAGGCAACAATAACTCCTACCAACGCATCGCCCGCCTCGTCAACGATCAGGCTACCGAGTCCCTCACCCTTCCCGCCCCCGGCACCGTTCAGTGGCTCCGAAGCGGTTCCTCCCCGGAGTCCCATTTTGTCACCTTTGAGCTGTCCACCAACAACGGAGGCACTTGGTCAACTCTCGGTGCCAACAACGGTCTCGATTTTTGTCCTGCTCTTTCTTTCTCTGCCTAGCGATACGTTTGTTCTTGGTTCTTTTGGCTTTCTTGTCCTATTCCTTTTCAGACTGGAATTTATGCGAAATTCCAGCGACACTCGAGTTACTATTGTTGCCGAACATAGTAATGGGTACTTTTTCTTCTTCTGCAATATGCATCACTTTTTTAGTGCCTTTATTTGGCCCGTCATCAAAAGTGAGATAGATAGTTTTCTTTTTCTTCTTTTTTGGTGCATCAGCTTTTACAACTTTTACAGTTGTAAAATGCAGCCCTTTAAATGACACCAACCTTTTTAAAATAAATAAA
>JANOBW010000209.1:0-11904 GCA_031411855.1 Opitutia bacterium | reverse complement strand
CCTTTTCTTCCTGGGTGAAGACGGCGAGGTCGGCCGTGAGGGCCTCCAGACCGGTGAGGAGGGTGTCGAACTCCGCCAGTTCCTGGGGAGTGTAGCTTTTGTTGATCTCGTTTTGCATGTGCGGTTTTGGGTAGAGGTGGGTCAAGTGACCCGGGCCGAACATGAAAACAGAGTGGGAACGGTCAAGAAGTTTTTACGTTATTTATTGGTTATCATGTCAACCGTAAATCATTTGCAGGCTAAAGAGTAAATGTTGTCTGACACTCATTTTAAGTTGTCGGACAAAAGCCATGAGATCGGGGTGTAAATTCATGTGGAAAGAAGTGGGATATATTCAGCCGCAGGCTCGCTCCAGCCTACGTTTTGCGGATTCTGTCCAGCCTGAGACTAAAGGGAATAAGCCTGAGGCTTCTTCAGACAAGCCTCAGGCTCCTGATAATAAGCCGGAGGCTCCTTCGGAACAGTCACGAGACTAAAGGTAATAAGCCTGAGGCTCCCTCGATCGAGCCTGAGGCTAAAGGTAATAAGCCTCAGGCTCCTTCGGACTAGTCATGAGACTAAAGGCAATAAGCCTCGGACTCCTTCGAACGAGCCTCAGGCTCCTTCCGACCAGCAACCGCCTTGTGATGTTTTTCACCCATACTCCTGTCAGTTGCGGTTTGTTTAGACTTTCAAACCGGACTCCGGCACGGGATCTCGGGGGGAGCGTAAGCCGCCAGGTGGCCGTTTTGGTCAACCCCGGGAATCAGCCAAGGCCGGACGCCGGGTGATGAAGGCGAGCAGAAGGGTGAAGAAGCAGAGGACGATGTTTTGCAGGGGAAGCTGGAGCGCGGTGGGCAGCAGGTAGATGAGGGCCACCGCAGGGGTCCATATCCCCCAACTTGCGATCAGGAGGGGCAGCACGCAGCGGCTGTAGAAACGCGGCCGGCGGATTTCAGCGGCCACATGTCCCGCATCAAAGCGGTGCTCCACCCAGGTGTAAACCAGCCAGGTGAGCGGGATGGCGAGGATCGGGCAGTAAACGAACTGGTCCACCAAGGTTTTGGCCACGATGGTGGCGGCCCCCTGGCCCTCCCCAAAAAGAACGGCCTGGAGCGCGTAGAAGAGGGAAACCTCCAACCCCTTGTAAGCCCAGAAGGCGGTCAGGGCGGCGGTCTGGGGAAAGTGGTAGCGGCCCCTCGTGGAAGGGGTGAGGCGCATGACCAGCCCGGGCAGGACCGCCCCGAAAAGCGCCGTGGAAACCATGTCGAACGGGATGCCGGCAGCACGGCGGAAAGTGGCGAGCTCCTCCAAGGCGGCGCGGGTGGGCGCATGGAGGTGGTAGGCGGCCAGGAGGGCGACAGCGAAGAATTGCAGGCAGAGGCCGGGAACCAGATTGGCCCGCGCCCCGGCCAGTCCCAGCCGCCAGGGCGAAAGCGGCGGGGAGGCGGAGGCATCCGGCGGGGAGGGGCGGGGCGAGGCGGGCATGCGGGCGGAAAAAGCCGCCTAAACTCGCGGCGGGGGCGGGCCCCTGTCGAGGTCCGAAAGCCCCGCCAGTTTAGGTTTCCTCCCCCCCGGGGAAACCCCTTTCGTGACACCCCATGAGCCGACCCACCCTTGCCGATGAGATTGCCCGCCGCCTCTGGGTCGAGGCGGGCGCGCCGGGCCCGGCCGATCTCGGCCGCCATCTGGTGCTGGTTCCCACCGCCCAGGCCGGCCGCCTGCTGCGGGATGCCCTGGGAAGGCTGGCGGAAAGGGAATCCCGCCCCCTCGTCCCGCCCCAGATCCTCACCCCGGAGGACTACGCCGACCGTTCCCTCGAAGGCCTCCCGGTGGCCTCGGCGCTCGACAGCCTGGCCGCCCTCGCCGCCGTGCTCCTCGCCTCCCGGCCCGGGGACTTTCCCGCGCTTTTCCCGCAGTTTCCCCGCCTTGGTTCCCACGACCAGGCCCTGGCCTGCGCCGAGCCCCTCCTCGCCCTCCGGTCCGGCCTGGGGGAAAACGGGCTCGACTGCGCCGGGGTCCTGGCCCGCCTGCCCGGCGAACACCCGGAACGCGCCCGCTGGCAGGACCTCGCCCGCCTCGAAACACTTTTCCGCGCCAACCTCGCCCGCCACCGGCTCACCGACCGGCAGGACGCCCGCGCCCGCCTCCTTCTGCGAACGGAGCCGGTCCTGCCCTGCGCCCACCTCTGGCTCGCCGCCGTCCCCGATCCCCAACCGCTTCTCCTCGAACACTTTCGCAAACTCGATCCCGCCCCCCGGCTTCAGGTCGTCACCCTCGGGGAAAACTCCCCCGGACACTTCGACGCCTGGGGTGTCCCCCTCCCCGACCTCTGGACGACCCGCGCCCCGGCCTGGGCGGACTTCGCGGCCCAGACCCACCTCCTGGCCACCCCCGCCGAGGCCGCCCCGTGGTTTCTCGCCCGGGCCTCCGGCGAAAAACCCTCACCCGCACACCTCACCATCGGCCTGCTCTCCCCCGACCTGCTTCCGCCCCTGCGCGAGGCCCTGGCAAAACTCGGGACCGGGCTCCACGAACCCGGCGGCCGCCCCTTCTCCCGCCATTGGACGGGGCAGCTGCTGGCCCTGGTGGCCGATCTCGCCGAAGACCCCGCCTTCCGCCTTCTGCCCCGCCTCCTCGCCTTTCCCGCCGTGGCCGCCTGGGCCGCCGAAAACATCCCCGGCTTCAACCTCTCCCACACCCTGGAAGGCCTCGACGACATCGCGCAGAAACACCTGCCCGACACGCTGGGCGACGCCTTGGAGCTGGGTGGGTGGGAAACAGCCGAAAACCAGGGCGGCCCTCCCCCCAGAAAGGAAACCCAAGCCGCCGTCGCCTTTCTCCGGCTCATCGCCGCCTGGCGTTCCCAACTGCTCAGCGGCCCGCCCGCCCCCCGGCTCGCCGCCTGGTTTGCCGGACTGGCCCGGCACCTTCCGGCCGGGTCCGACCCGTTTCTGGAAAAGGCCGGCGAGACGCTGGCCCTTGAACTCCAGCACCTTCCGGAGCTGGCCGAACGCCACGGCCTGGAGGACGCCGCCGACCAGATCCGGCTCCTTCTCCGGGGACTGGCCCGCGTCACCCTGGCCGGACCGTCCGAGCCCGCCGCCGTCTCCGCCCTGGGCTGGCTGGAACTGCTCTGGGACGACGCCCCGCACCTCATCCTCGCCGGTTTGAACGAGGGCCTCGTCCCGGCCTCGCCCGGCCCCGACCCCTTTCTGCCCGACAGCCTCCGCACCCTGCTCGGCCTCCGCAACCGCGCCTCCCGCCACGCCCGCGACACCGCCCTGCTCGACGCCCTCCTCCGCCGCCGCGCCGGCACCGGGCGCGTGGACTGCCTCATCCTCCAGACCGCCGCCAACGGGGACCCGCTCCGCCCCTCCCGCCTGCTGCTCCAGGGCGCCGGCGCCGAACTGCCCGGCCGCGTCCTCCAGCTCTTCCGCGAACCCGCGCCCTCGGCTCCCGAACCCGCCTGGCAGGCCGGCTGGAAGCTCTCCCCCACCCTGGCGGCCGTGAAACCCGAGCCACGGGTCAGCGTGACGGACTTCAAGGGCTACCTCGACTGCCCCTTCCGGTTCTACCTCCGCAAACACCTCGGCATGCAGCCGTTTGACGCGGCCAAGGGCGAGCTCGACGCCCGCGACTTCGGGGACCTGCTTCATTTCGTTTTCGAACAATTCGGCCGGGACGCGGAGGCGGCGCGGATGGGCGGTGCCGACGAGATCCTGGCCTGGACCGAACACCGCCTGCGCCAGAGGGTGCGGCACGTTTACGGGGAAACCCTGCCGCTCTCCGTGCTCGTCCAGCAGGAGGCCGCCGTGAACCGCCTCCAGGGCTTCGCCCGCCACCAGGCCGCGCTGCGCGAGGAAGGCTGGGAAATCATGGGCGTGGAGCGGAGTTTTGCCGACACCCTCACCAAGCCATGGCAGCTCGAAGGCTGGGAAATCAGGGGCCGTTTCGACCGGCTGGACCGCCACCCGGACGGGCGCTGGCGCGTCATTGACTATAAGACCGCCGACCGCGCGGAAACCCCGGCCCAGGCCCATTGGTCGCGGCCCCGCGCCAACGATCCCTGGCCGGCGGAATACGCCCGGGGCGAGCGGCTCAACGACAAGGGCAAACAGATCCCCTTCGTCTGGACCAATCTCCAACTCCCTCTTTATGTGGAACTTCTCACCGCCTCTGGCCTGCCGGCGGAGAAGGTTTCCGCCGCCTACTTCAACCTGCCCAAGGCCCTGGCCGACGCCGGCGTGGCCGAGTTTTCCGAACTCTCCGCCGGCCTGCGGGAATCGGCCATGCACTGCGCCCGCGGGGTGCTGGCGGATCTGGCCGCGCGGCGTTTCTGGCCGCCCCGGGAGAAGCCGGCCTTTGACGACTTCAAGGTCATGCTCAGCCCCGGGCCGGCCAGGGTCGTGGAGGCCGCCGGACTGGACTTTGCCGCCCGTTGACTTTCCTCCGAATTTCTTCAGATTCCACCTCATGTCACACGCCGAACTCATGTCGCTGGTGGATCGCTCCACCGAGGAGGAACGCATTTTCCTGGCGGCCTACCTGCGCCACGTGGCCAAGAAGAACGACCAGGAATACCTCCGGCAACTCAAGGCGGCGGACCGCGAGATAACCGAGGGCAAAGCGGTGGACCCAAGGATTTTTTGCCGGAGTTGATCCACTCTGAAGCTGATCACCCGTGTTGACTTACAAAGTTCTGGCCCCCCTCAGCCAGATGCAGGTGATCCAGTCAGCCCGAAGGTCGGACAAAAAGCTCCTGATGGCGTTTTTTGACCTGCTGGAAGACGATCCCTTTCAGTTGGGGCAAAATGAGATTTTCGACGCCGAATTGGAGCGGGTTTATCAACAATCAAAAATCGGCAAACACCTGGTCACCCACTGGGTGGATCACGCGGCGCGGGAGATCCGGGTGGTGAACCTCGAAAAAACAGACTGAACCATGCTTCCCCACCTCGCCATCCTTGCCTCCGCCGGTTCGGGCAAAACCCACGCCCTCGTCACCCGCGTGCTGCGGCTGCTCGTCCTGGGGGCGGAGCCTTCCTCGCTCACGGCCCTGACCTTCACCCGCAAGGCCGCCGGGGAGTTCACCTCGGCCGTGTTGACCCGCCTGGCCCAGGCCGCCGGGGACGAGGCCAAAGCGTCAGGGCTGGCCGTTGAGCTGGGCGTGCCCGCCTGGACTTCGGCTGATTTTCTCGGCCTGCTCCAGCGCCTGACCGCGGAACTTCCGCGCCTTCGTTTCGGCACGATAGACAGTTTTTTCCAGCAGGTCCTCCAGGCCGGGGCCCACGAGATGGGCCTGCCCGGTGGTTTCCAACTTCTCGACGAGGCGGGGGCCAAGGAGGCGCGGGCCGAGGTGCTGCGCGCCCACCTGCGCCGGGCCGGGATGTCGGCGGAATCCGTCGTCCATTTTCTCGAGGCCTTCCGGCTCGCCACCTTTGGTTCGGAGGAACGCTCGCTGCTCCGGCGGCTGGAACGGTTTTTGTCGGACTGCCACGAGGCCTACCAGGAACAGCCCGACCCCTCGGCCTGGGGCGATGCCTCCGTGCTGTTCCCCCGGGGCTGCCGCTTCCTGCCCGCCCCCGAGCAGACCGACTTCCAAACCGCGCTGACCGCCGTCCGCCAGTGGGCGGTCTCGACGGACTTCGGCCACAAGAGCATCACCAAGGGTCTGGTTGATTTCGCGGACAGCCTGGCCACCTGGGTGCCGGGGCCTCCCCTGCCCAAAAGGGGCGAGGGCATCCGGGCCAAGTTTCTGGCCGAGGCGGGCGCCATCCTGGCCGGCGGCGGCTCGATCGAACATTACAAAAAAACGATCCACCTGGGACCGGCGGCCGGCGACCTCGCCGTCATCCTCGGCTTCATCGTGGGCGGCATCCTGGTGCAGAAGATCATGATGACGAGGGGCCTGCGCGACATCATCGCGGCCTACGAGCAGGGCTACGCGGCCCGCATCCGCTCCTCCGGACGCCTGGGGTTTGACGACATCACCCGGCTCGTCGGGGGCGCCCACGGGCTGGACCTGGCCTACCGCCTCGACGCCACGCTCCAGCACTGGCTGCTCGACGAGTTTCAGGACACCAGCCGCTCGCAGTGGCGGGGGCTGGGCCACTTCGTCGGGGAAACCCTGGCCGACACCACCGGGAAACGCAGCGCGTTTTTTGTCGGCGACCTCAAGCAGGCCATCTACGCGTGGCGGGGCGGCGACCACCGCCTCCTGCCCGAGCTTCAGGCCGAACACCCGGGGCTGGGCACGGCCCGCCTCGACGTCTCCTGGCGCTCCGGTCCGGCCGTGCTGGAGATGGTCAACCTCGTGGGCGGCGCCATCCCCTCGGGCCACCAGGGGCTGCCCCAGGCGGTAAGGAAGGAATGGGACAAGGCCTGGGGCCGCCACGACCCCTCGCCGCCGCGCGCCAAGGTTTCGGGCCTCTCCCGCTGGTTCGTTTACGAAGCAAAAGACCCGGAGGGCGAGGCTCCCGGCGAACCCCACCTCGACCTGCTGGCCGCCCTGCTGGCCGAGACCGACCCCACCGGACGCGGGCTGAGCTGCGCCATCCTCACCCGCACCAACGACGACACCTCCGCCGTGGCCGACCACCTCCGCGCGCTCGGACGGACCGATGTGGTGGCGGAATCCGACATCACGGTGGCCCTGGACAACCCGGTGACCGGCGCCCTCGTCGCCCTCTGCCAGGCCGCCGCCCATCCCTCGGACAGACTCAGCATCGGCCAGGTCGGGCTCACCCCGCTGTCCGCCTGGATCACCGGCCAAGGCGGCTGGGGTCCCGTCCGGTCCCGCCTCCTCGGCCGGTTTGCCCACGACGGGGCGGAAGGGCTGGTGGAGTGGCTGCTGGAAAGCCTGGGGACGGACCTGCCGGCGGACGCCTTCAGCCAGCGCCGCCTTGATCAGCTGCGGGGCCTGGCGCGGGATTTCGACCGCTTTGGGGAACGCGACCTGACCCGTTTCTGCCGGTTTGCCTCCGACTCCCGGAGGCGCGAGTCCGGGGCGGAGAAGTCCATCCAGGTCATGACCATCCACAAGTCGAAGGGCCTGGGGTTCGATGTCGTTTACGTGGTGGACAAATCCGCTGCCGCCCTGGACCGGATGCGGCCCTCGGTGCTTCTCTCCGATCCCGCCGGCCATCCCCCGCTCTGGCATCTGGCCTGGCCCCCGGACGAGGTGTGCGAGGCCGAGGACGTGCTCCGGGCCGCCCGCACCGGCCACGCCGAGCGCCTGGCCTACGAGGGGCTCTGCCTCCGCTATGTGGCCCTGACCCGGGCCAAACGGGAGATCACCGTCATCACCCCGAAACCGTCCGAAGTCAGCGAGGAGGGCGGCAAGGCCTTCACCTGGCCGCAACTGCTGGAACACGCCCTCGGTGTGGAGGACCGGCGTGTTTCCATCGGCGGGGTCAACGCCACCCTGGCCTGGGAGGCGGGCGACCCGCTGTGGTTTGTGGCGGCCCGGCCGGCGGTGACCGAGGCTGCGCTTCTTCCCCAACCCTTTGACTGGGGGAGTTTGCCGAAACGTCCGGCGTGATCCTGCGATGGGTGGCGTTACCGCACCACCGGCTTCTCGCAGTTGGGCGTCTCAATCGAGGGCCGCCCACTCGCGGCCGGAGCCGCCACGAAGGGCGTGAGGTGGTTGCCTTCCACCACCAAGCCCGCCGTGGACTCGACCCGGATCTGCGGCAGGGGTGAGCCGCTGACGGTGTTGCCGCTGATGGTGATACCGTTATGCGCGCCGCTCGGGGCGGTCTTGCCGTTGCCGGCCCGGGCCTCGACGCTGATGGCCGTGCCGCCGACATCGCGGAGCGTGTTGTCCTTGATGACCAGATGGTTGGAACTGCCCGCCTCCAGCCACCAGTATTCCGGGGCGACGAGGATGCCCGCCATGCGGGAGCCTTCCACGGTGTTGCCGGAAACCTCACCCTCGCTGGCCTTGATGAGGATGCCGCGCGAACGGTTCCAGCCGAACTGGCAGTCCTTGACGAGGAAGCCGTTGCCGACCGCGCGGGTCGAGGCCACGACGGAAAACGGCGTCAGCGGCACGGCGTGCTCCAGGGTGACACGGTAGGCCTTGGGTTTCCACTTCGTCCTCAGTCCCTGGTCCATCTCCTGTTTCAGGAGCGTCTCGCGTTCGCTCTCGTTGATCTCCCCGTCCGCGACGATCTTTACCACTTTGGTGTCGGCCAGGCGAAGGCCTTCGTGGGTGAAGAGTTCGAGCAGGTCACCTTCTTTGAAGAGGGTGCCTTTGGCCAGGACGCGGTAGGTGTCGCCGGAACCCTCGGCCACAAGATGGTAGTCGCCGCAGATGTTGACCGCGTCGTCGCCCATGAAACGGGCCACGCAGCCGAGAAGTTGGGGACCTTTCACGGCGTGTTTGCTGTGGTAGGCGTCGGCGTTGAGGGAGCGCAGGCGGTCGGAGGCGCGGGCGCGGAGGTCCCGTTCCGGCGGGCAGCGGTCAATGCGGCAGCGCAGGTAGGTGGTGGCGTCGCATTCCGTTTCGATGAAGCCGAAACAGTTGGAGGCGTAGAGGGTTACGTCTTCGAGACGGACGTTGAAGCACTTGCCAATCTCGACCGCGTGGGGGATCTGGCCGCCGGGGGCGTCCTCGTGGCCGATGACGATGAGGTCGCCGATTTGCTCCAGGTCGGAGGTGCGTCCGCCGGACTTGGTGAGGCGCAGGTGGCGGTCGTCCACCTTCTCCAGTTTTTCGATGCCGTAGTCGTGGGTGCGGAGCGTGCGGGTGTCGGACCGGAAGATCTCGTATTTGAAGTTCACCACCTTGGCGCTGCCCGGATAACCCTCGAACAGTTCGATCTCATGGACGCGTTTGTCGGCGGAAAGGGCGGTGATGCGGCCCTGGGTGAAGGGGAGGGGATCGTAGTCTATCGTGAGGCCCCGGAGGGTCACGTTGCGGCAGTTCTGAAGGGTGAGGGCGCGGGTGGTTTCGGTGCAGACCATCTCGACGTCGAGGGCGACGATGGTGACATCGGCCAGGTCGCGCAGGACGAGATGCTGATGGTTCTTCGGGGTGACCCGGTAGCGGCCCGGCGGGATGGTCACGGTGCGGTTTCCCTTGGCCAGCTCGCGGTTGACAAACCCTTGGAGGTCAAAGGGAACACCGGCGCGGTCGGAGGACGTGACGGAATCGCCCCGAAGCGGAAGGACCAGGGCGAGGGCGGCGAGGAGGAGGCTGGGAAGGAGCGCGGGGAAACCGGAAGGCATGGAAGTTTGCGACTGTGTTTAAGGTCGGGTGTGCCGGATTATTCGGCGCAAAAAAAACCGCAGGGAGTTTTGCTCCGCTGCGGTTCGAGAGAGAAGGGAAACGGTGTCCGTTTACTTCTTCAGGCTCTTGCAGAACTCACCGAGGCGGGTGATGCCCTTCTCGATGGTCTCGTCGGAGGTGGCGTAGCTGAGGCGGACATAACCTTCGGAGCCGAAGGCGTGGCCGGGGACGATGGCGACCTTCTGCTCGGAGAGGGCGCGGTCGCAGAACTGGGCGCTGGTCAGGCCGGTGCCGGTGATGTTGGGGAAGAGGTAGAAGGCGCCTTCGGAGCGGTAGCAGGTCACGCCGGGAAGGGCGCGCAGGCCGTCGAGGAGGCGGAGGCGGCGGCGGTCGAAGACGGCGAGCATGGCGGACAGCGCGGCGTGGGCCTTCTCGGGCTGGCGGAGGGCGGCCAGAGCGCCGAACTGGGCGAAGGTGGTGGCGTTGCTCGTCATCTGGCTCTGGAGGTCGCCGATGGCGTTGGCCAGGGCGGGCGGGGCGGCCAGGGCGCCGAGACGCCAGCCGGTCATGGCGTAGGGTTTCGAGAAACCACCGGTGGTGATGGTGCAGGCGGCGGCCTCGGCGCTGAAAGAGGCGATGCTGTGGTGCTGGGCCCCGTCGTAGGTGAGGAGTTCGTAGATCTCGTCGGACATGATCCAGAGGCGGTTCTTCAGCGCCACTTCGACGAGGGCTTCCAGTTCCTTGCGGGTGTAAACGGCACCGGTGGGATTGCTGGGGGAGTTGAGGATGAGCAGCTTGGTGCGGGGCGTGATGGCGGCTTCAAGCTGCGCGGGGGTGATCTTGAAACCGGTGGCGTCGGTCGCGGCCACGATGACGGGCTTGCCGCCGGCCAGCTTCACCATCTCGGGATAGCTGACCCAGTAGGGCGCGGGGATGATGACCTCGTCGCCGGGGCTGGTCACGGCCATGATGGAGAGGTGGCAGGAGAACTTGCCGCCGGGGGAGACGACGATCTGTGAGGGCGTGACGCCCGGTATCTTGTTGAAGGTGCGATACTTCTCGGCCAGGGCCTCGCGGAGGGGCTGGATGCCCGAGGAGGGCGCGTATTTGGTCTGGCCGGCGCGCAGTGCCTCGGCGCAGGCCTCCTTGATGAACTCCGGGGTGTCGAAGTCGGGCTCGCCCGCGCCGAAGCCGCAGACGTCCTCGCCGGCGGCCTTGAGGGCCTTGGCTTTGGCGTCAACCGCGAGGGTGGGCGAAGGGGCGATGTTTTGCGCCCAGGTGGAGAGTTTGAGTTCGGTGGCCATGACGTCTTGTGTTGGTAAATGAAAAAGCCGGGAACGCTTAAACGCGTCACCGGCTTGGCAATTGGAAAATCGTCCCGCGCGGGGCGGGACGATTCCAGTTGGGATGGCCTGAAGAAGCTTACTTCTTTTTGGCGGCGGCCTTCTTGGCGGGAGCAGCGGCCTTCTTGGCAGGAGCAGCGGCCTTTTTGGCGGGAGCGGCGGCCTTCTTGGCAGGAGCGGCGGCTTTCTTGGCGGGAGCGGCGGCCTTCTTGGCAGGGGCGGCGGCGACGGCCTTTTTGGCGGGAGCGGCGACGGCCTTGACAGGAGCGGCGGCTTTTTTGGCGGGGGCTTTTTTGGCGGGTGTGGCCATGATGTTTGGTTGGGTTGGTTGTTGTTTTGTTTTCTTTCCCGGGAGGGAAAAAAGGGATGTTCAGCCAGCTCTCCCCAGGGGCGGGGTTGAGGATTTTTTGGCGGTTTCTTCGGGACTTTTGCTCACGTCGTCGGCGGGGCGAGATGATGTGTGAATTAAATGCGCGCGTTATGCGCGCAACACCTTTTTTTGCCTTCGTGAGATTTTTTTTCGGAAGGGTCGGCGGATCTCTCCATGGCTCTGCAAGCCGCCATTCAGGCTTGTTGCAGGGCCATGAGCTCCCGGGGCGAATGACGGTTTACGGAGACGGGGGGACGTTTTTTTTGAAGGCCGCTCGGACTTTTAGTTTTGGGTCCGTGGTCCTGCAACAGGCCTAAACAGCGGATTCCACGGCCCACGGGGGCCGCCTCCCGGGAGCCGCTTGCCCGCCAACCCGCTGAAATGGCGTGTTGCGCGGCCATGGACTCCCCTCCGATGCTCGCCCCCGATGCCCGCGCTCCTCGCCGTCTCCCTCCTCTGGGCCTTCTCCTTTGGCTTAACCAAGCGGTTTCTGGCCGATTGCGACCCTTTTGCCGTGGCCGCGGCGCGGCTCGCCCTCGCCTGGCTGGCGCTGCTGCCGTGGTGGCGCCCGCGCCTTCTCCCACCCTCGGAAAAAGTTCTCCTGCTGGCCATCGGAGCCATCCAATTCGGGGTCATGTATGCGGCCTACAACTACTGCTTCGGCGTGCTCCAGGCCTGGCAGGCGGCGCTGCTCACCGTGATCACGCCGCTCTGGGTCGTGCTCTTCAGCGACCTCCTGGAAAGGCGCTGGAACGCCCGTTCCTGGCTGGCCGCGGGCCTTTCCTGCGGCGGGGCCGCGCTGGCCGACGGCAGGTCGTGGACCGATCCCGCGCTGGCCCGGGGCTTCTGGTCCATGCAGCTCGCCAACGTCTGCTTCGCGGCGGGCCAGGTGGCCTGGTCGAGATGGCGCCGGCGGGGCGGGGGCCCGCCGGCCCAACCCAACCGGGTGTTGTGTCCCCCGCGGGGGGGGGGGGGGG
>JANOBW010000208.1:0-8788 GCA_031411855.1 Opitutia bacterium | reverse complement strand
AGGAAGGAAAACTTGAAGATTATTATTAAAAGAATTAATATCAAGCTTGAGCTGGTTTAAATCATTTATAGTTGATGCTGCTTTTGTGGGTTTATTTTCAGCAGTTTCATTGATATTTTTCCAGATGTCGCCAAATGTCTTGGAAGAGGTTTTTAGGGGACATCCAGCAATGATTGTTTCTACCAATTGCTCAAATACATCTACATGATCTCCCCATCTGACATCGGTGGCTCGCCATATTTCACGATAGTCCAGCCAGCCGATAGACCGGGCCATATCCATGAACAAGGGGTGGGATTTGTCGCGGTCGGTGGGATTCCATTCGAGTCGGCGGGTCTTTTCCTCGCCGGAGTCGGTCTTTCCGTCGTCGAAGGTGATTTTGATGGAGCGGTCTATGCGGGGGGCTTCATAGCGGTATTGGTAATCGTCGAAGGCGGGGGCGTCTTTTTTGTAGTTGAGAAAGTCGCGCAGGGCTTTGCCGAAGGAGGATTTGCCGCTGCCGTTTTCACCGTAAAGCAGGAGGTTTCCGGCCTTATGAGGTTGGGTAAGCCTTCCCTGGCTGTCGTGAGGGGCGAGCGAGAGGGTGATGGGGACGGGAAAGCCCCGGTAGCCGGTGATCTGGACCGACGCTATTTTGAGCGGTGGGGTTTCTTTCTTGGGCTGGCTCATGTGGCTTCCGTCTCTTTCTCCATCAATTCCAGAGAGCTGATTTCATAAAGCGCGGTTCGCAGGGGATGGTTGATGTCTGTCAGCGCTTCGAGTTTTTCGCGAATCTTGGTAAGGTCTTTTTGATCTGAGGCCTTGGGCGTGATCGGAAAGTCCGACTCCTGGGTGATCTTTTGGATGAAGAGTTTCTTTTCGTGCAGCTTGCTGGGGTAATAGAGCTCTTTGCAAAGGGCGTCGTTGAGGTGCTCAAGAAACTCAAGATAGACGTGATCTTCGGCGCTTTTGTGGCCCGGATTGGCGGCGAAGTAGGTGTGCAGGGCCAGGATGAGTTCCACGACTTGGACGACCCCCTGTTGCTTTGTGGCGTCCACATCGGAGATGGGGAGGTTTTTCCAGTCGTCGGGGTAGAGGTGGATGTTGCTCCGGCGGTTTGCGCGCAGGAAGTCGCGGGCGGTGGAGGAGTTCATCACACCGAGCAGAAACTTCAGGGAAAAGCGGCGGCTGGTGGCCTCCAGTTCCTCGCGTTTGGGAAGATCGGCCCGGGGTGGCTTCTCGCCTTGATAGCGGGCGACGTTTTTTAGAGATTTATTGCGGACACCGTTGAGGGAATGCCAAGGGACAAAGGACCAAGCCGAGTGGTTGTGATAGAGTTGTTTATCATCATAGACGACGCGGAGTTTTTTAGTCCCGGCGGACATATCCACCGAGATGATTTTTTCCGGGACTTCGTAGATTTCGGAAAACGTGGGACGACTGAATAAGGCAGGTGCTCGTTTGGTGCCCCATTCCAACCACTTTTGGTCGGTGGGGAGCCAGCGTTCGAGGTGTTTGCCTTCCACAAAGGGTTTGGGGTGAGTTCGGTCCTGACTATCGGAGACGAGGTCTCTGAGTTCAAAGGCTCCCTTCGCTTGTTTTTCGTCGGCGTGAACGACCATGCCTTTGCTGATGTAGCAAAGCTCTTGCAGCAGTTTCGTCGGGCAGTCAAAGGCTTGGGAGACGGTGTCTTCCGGGAAGAAAACGCGTTGGGTGAGTTTGGCCTGTTTGTCGCTGGGAAGCGGGGTGATGTTGCCGAAGGTTTCGCGGTGAAGGTGGCGGTCGGGCGTATGGTCGGCTCCTTCGGCCTTTTGCAGGAAGGTGATGATGTTATGGACGGCGGCGTCGAAGATCCTGACCTCGCCGCAGAAATCGAGGCGGAGGATGCGGGCGTGTTTGAGATACCAGTTTTGGGCCTTCTCGGCATACTTAGAATGGCAGAAGGCATCGGAGACGATCATGGTGCTGATGCCGCCGGGGCGGAGGAGCTGGTAGGAGCGTTCGATGAAGGGGACGAAGAGGTCCCACTTTTCCCAGAGGGTGTGGTATTGTTTGCTGGCGAGGATGGCCTGGCGCTGGACCTGATTCCACTCGCTTTGCTCGTCGGCGCGGACGTAGGGCGGGTTGCCGATGGTGATATCGAAACCGGCGATCTCCTCCGTCTGGGGGGTGAGCTCGTCCGTGAGAAGGGCGCTAAAGCCACCGCCGAGGGTGACGGGGGAGCGGCGGATGACCTTGCCGACGGGGACTCCAAACATGGATTCGGGGTCGAAGTAGCTGGCGCGGCGGTCGCTGCGGTAGGGGTCCCATTCGGCGATGGCGGAGCTGAGCTGGTCGGCAAGATGGCCGCCGATGTCCTTGACGAAGGAGCTGATTTCACGGCGGAGGCGGCGGTCCTCGGTTTTGCAGGCCTCCTTTTCCTCCTTGGTGCGGGCGAAGAAGTAACGGGAGCGGACGGCGAGAAGGGCTTTTTCCCTGGGCTCAATCTGGTGCTGGAAGAGCTCCCAGCCTTCGGGCTTGGTCAGGCCGATGAGGGAATTGGCGCAGACAAACTTGGTTTCGAGGTTGGGCAGGGGGCGGATGGGAGCGTCGTCAAGCTGCTCGATGACGAGAGACAGGAAGAAACGCAACTTGCTGATCTGGATGGCGATGGGCTGGATGTCCACGCCGTGGATGCAGTCGCGGATGAGTTCGAGTTTGCGGGTGTAGTCGAAGGGTTCGTCGCGGAAGACCTCGGCGGCCTTGTCTCGCATTTCCGGGGGAAGCAAAGCGAGCTTGGCTGTCTTCCAACACTCGTTGTCTTCGTCCAGTTTTTTGAGAGTTTGGACGAGGAGCTGAAGGAGGCCCATTGGGAAGGCACCGGAGCCGCAGGCGGGGTCAAGAATCTTAAGCTGGCTGAGAATGGCGACGGCCGCTTCGGACTCGCGGGGGTTGAGCCGGTGGGTCTCGTGAATTTCGGAGACGAGCTCGCGTAGGTCGCGTTCGAGGTCGGGGCGATCCAGGTTCTGTTCCGCAAAGCGGTGGTGAAGGTGCCGGTAAAGGGACTCCTCGACCATGTAGTGGACGATTTCGCGGGGGGTGTAGAAGGAGCCGGTGGACTTGCGGGCGGTGGCCCCGGTCTCGGGGTTGATGGCGGCGAGGAGGTTTTCAAAAGAGCGGCCCAGGAGTTCGGGATCGAGGGCGATGACCTCTTCCAACGGGGTGTTTTCCTGGATGGTGAACTTGTAGTCGTTGAAGATGTGGATAAGGCCGCGAACCTTGGGCGCGGTGGTTTCGTCGAGGACGTGGCAGAGCTCGGGAGCAGGGCGTTCGGAGCCGAAGAAGAGAAAGTCGGGGACGATGGCCTGGCTTTTGGCGGTGTCGGAAAAGCCGTCCACGCGGATTTCCTCGGTCAGGCCGTTTTCCTCGCTGGGTGTTTCGTCGAGGCACTCAAAGAGGCCGCCATTGAGAAAGGGGATGGTTTTGTAGATTTCCTCGACCGGGGCTTTTTCCTGGAAGAGCTCCACGTGGCGGAAATACTGGTGGTCGCCGTAGTGTTTGTTTTTTCCCTGAAAGGTGCGTGAGGTGCGGAATTTTCTCTTATCCACAGGGGTGGCAAGGGTGGCGAAAAAGAGGTTTTGGAGGATGGCCTTGTAGTAGCGCCCGTCGCGGTCGGTATCGGCCTGATCGGGATGCCAGCCGGCCAGGAATGTCTTGATCTTGTCGGAGGCAAAAAGATTGTCCGGGATGAGGCCTTTTTCGCGGAGGAACCAGCAGAAGATGAGGCGGGTAAGGAGGCGGATGAGGGCTTCGGAATCGCGGCCATCGGCGTCCTTGGTGGCATCGGGGGGAAACTTGGCGTGGAGCCTGGCCCAGTAGAACCAGTTGCGGATCTTGATGAAGAAATCCTGGTTTAGCGTTTGGATGTTGAGTGTCTTTTGCCAGGCTGCGTGGAGGGTGACGAAGTTGGAGAAGCCGTGGGAGTTTTGCAGGCTGGCGAGGGAGAGATCGCCCAGGATCTCCACGTGGGCTCGGTGGGGACGAGTGAGAGAGATGTCCTTGATGAGCGTGACCTTTTCCAGGACATCGCGGGAGGTGTCCTTCTTGCTGAGGCGGCGGTTGATGACGGAAAGGGTGGCGGACGCGCCATGCCGAAACAGGATCAAAACAGGCATGGCAAAGAGCCTGTTGATGGCGCGGGTGAGCGAGGCCAGATCAGTGCGTGTGAGCTTCTTTGCGAGGGGGGAGAGTTCAACGGCGAGAAAGACGTAGCTCTCCATGATGGCGGCCCCGAAGGTGCCTTTGGAGTCGAAGGCCAGGGTTTGCTCGCCTGAGGCGGCGGAGACCACGTCGTCGTCGGTGAGTTGGAAAAGGAGTTCGACTGATTTCCAGTTTAGACGGGGCGCGAATCCTTTCAGTCGGGAGCCGTCATGGTCATAAGTGGAGAGGAAGTTTTCGACGGAGCCGAGGTTGACGGTGCGGTCGGACTGGTAGCCGAGGGTGCGAAAGAGGTTCGTGGCGGCCTCGCGGAGGGGCTTGGCAGGGAAGTCAGCGAGGGCGGCAGCGATGGATTCGCGAAGAGTCTGCATTTAAGAGTTATGAAGGAGGGATTCAGCGGAAGTGGGGCAACGGAGAAGTCGGCAGTGATTAGGGCTTGAAACTTTTAAGTAATATGAGAGTCTAAGCATTGAGCCCTTCTTGACCGAATGCTGACGCCTGTCGTCAGAGATTTATGTAGGTCCAAGCGGGGCTTTTTATTTGGAGCATGGCTCATGGCTTGTGCTTGGAGTGGTCGCGAACGTGGTTCTTTGGGGTGAACACCCAGTGGAGATAGGGGGCGTCCCAGCGAGTGACGGGCGGAGTCGAAAGTCCGGTGGTCGTTCCCACATTGAAGCCCGTTTTACCGCTCACAGATTGGATTTGTTTCAGGATGAATTTGTAAAGGCGCTCCTTCGCGATGGTGCGTTTGCCACGCTGGGCCTGGCCTTCCGGCTTTTCGAGATGCTTGTCGTTGAGTCGGAAGGTGATGGAGCCGAGAACCACGTCGAGCGCCTGCATCACCACGTGGTCGTGGGAGCGGATTTCCGTGATGGCGGACGGTTCCAGAATGATACCCCCGGCGGCGCGGACGGATGGGATGTTGGCAAGGCCTTGAAGGTAGCCTTTGAACTGGCTGACCTGTTCCCGGGTGTCTCCGATTTCGTCCAGATAAATGCGGAGCCGGGGTTTGGCAGAGTGGAAAGGAATGTCGCCCAACCCGAAACCGTGTTTCAAAAACTGGTAGTAAAGCAGGTAGTAGGCGTTGTCGTGATGCTCCTGGGTCAGCCCCGTCGCGACGTTGGCGTTCTGGGTGAACATGACGCGCATAAAGGCATGGCCGGAAGCTATTTCCGAAAAGAACAGCGCGAGAAAATGTTCGTAGCGTTCGACGACACCAGGCCCGACCTTCTCCCATTTGATTTCACTGGTGATCCCAAGCTCACTCTTTTTGGCCAGCAGGGCAGCTTCCAGCAGTTGAAGACGCGAGGCTGGGACCCTCACCCCTCCGTAAAAGTTGGAATAGTAGCGGCCTTTCTTGTCGGACTCGTCGCAGAACAAGATGTATTCTTTTTCGGAGGTCGGTTCCGGCATGAGGTTTACCAGCGATGGAAGGGAAGATGCACTTTGGCAAGGCATCCTGTTGCCTTACCTGATGACGAGCCAGGTGATGAGATCGAAGGCGGCAGGGTCGGCCTTGGCCTGGACGGATTCGGGGAGGAGGAGGCCTCCACGGCCCTGGAGGAGGGCTCCGGCGGCGCGGCGCTTGAAGGTGGCGGCGATGGAGGCGACGGCCTGTTGGAGGAGTTTAGAGTAGGCGGCCATATCCCGCCCGTGATTTGTTTCGGAGTCGAATAAATCGCAGAGCTTCTGGAGGGGTTCGGGGCGGTCGGCGGCGAGGGCGCGGAAGAGTTCGAGGAGCTGCTTGGGCTGGGCGAAGGTGAGGCGGGTGTTGCCGTCGTTGTGGAGGTAGATGAGGAAGTGGGGGCTGAGGGGGTTGACGGTGGTGGTGCCTTCGCCGCCCTCCTTTTGTTTGAGGCAGAAGATGACGCCGGGTTGGGCGGCGGGGACCTTGGGATCGGTGGGGACGACGGAGTAGAGGCCCAGGGGGGCATCGCGGAGGAGTTCCTCGTTGGCCTGGAGGAAGGCGGCGAGTTCGGCGCGGAAGTCGTCGAGGGTGAATTCGGCGAGGGAGATGCCGTCTTCCTGGAGTTCCTCCAGATCAAGGACTTCCTCCTTCATGCGGAGGAGCTGGCGGTCGCGGTATTTGAGGTCGGCGGCGATGAGCTCGTCCAGGTCGGGGTTGGCGAGGGGGTTGTCCTCAAACGTGGCGGAAAGGTCCACCAGGGCCATGCGGGATTCGACGCGGTGCTTAAGGTTGATGTAGCGGTTGAGGTCGTCGGTGGGCCAGAAGTTGACGAGCTGGACGGCTTTGTTGATGGAACCGATACGGTCAATGCGGCCGAAACGCTGGATGATGCGGACGGGGTTCCAGTGGATATCGTAGTTGATGAGGTAGTCGCAGTCCTGAAGGTTTTGACCCTCGGAGATACAGTCGGTGGCGATGAGGAGATCAATTTCACCCTCCTGGGGCAGACTGGGCTGCTGGGAGCGGCGTTTAGAGCGGGGGGAGAAGTTGGAGAGGATGCGGTTGAATTCTCCATCGCCGTAGGTGGTGCGGTTTCCGGCCCCGCCGGTGACGAGGGCGAGATGGACTCCGAGGGTTTTGTGGACGTAGGTTTGGAGGGACTCGAAGAGGTAGAGGGCGGTGTCGGAGTAGGCGGTGAAGACGATGATCTTCCGGTTGGAGCGCCCCTCCTTGTTGGTGGTGGGGTTGGTGACCTTTTCGCGGATCAACTTCTTGAGTTCCTTGAGTTTGGCGTCCCGCTCGGCGGTGACACCGGCGGCCTGGGTGGCAAGGATGCTGAGCTGCTCCTTGTCTTTGACGAGGGCCTTCAGCCATTCGTCGAGCTTGAGATGGGAGAGATCGTATTTGAGTCGGCCTCCGACAAACTGGCCTTCGGCCATTTCATTTTCCTCCTCGTCACCATCGGCCCCGAAGGGCAGTTCGTCGGCTTCATAGGTGCCCCCTTTGGCCTCGCGGATGCGCTTGATGAGGTCGTCAATTTTGGCGATGGCCCTGTCCATGGTGGAGGCAAAGGAGTGGACAGAACTTTCGAGGCGTTTGAGCAGACCCACCTTCATCATTCCGGTGAGCAAACCTTCGCGGCCTTCCTGGGTGAATTCTCCCTGCGAGCCCCGACGTCCCAAGGCCGCGTAGTGGGCCTTCCAATCCGACTTGAGGAAGAGGGAGGGTTTGTAGAGGGAAAGCTCGTAGCGGTCTATCTCCTCGTTGAGCCGGTCGTAGGACATGAAGCGTCCCGCGCTATCAATTTCGGTGGAACAGGAGATGGGTTTAAGACGTTCGGGGAAGCCGCCGATCTCAGCGATGGCTTCCTTATAGTAGCGGTGGATGTGCTTGCGGGAGCGGGCGATGGTGAGCTGGTCGAGGAGCTTGAAGAAGGAGGAGTTGAGGCCGGTGAGAAGGTCGGAGGTTTTGCGGAGGTGGGCAGGCTTCTTGGCCCAGGTGGAGAACTGGCCTTGGGCCGCTTTAAGGGTGCCTTGCAGGCTTTCGACACCGAGGCTGTCGCGGAAGGCGGTGTCCTGGCCTTCGCTGATGAGATAGAGCTGGTTGCGGAGGTCGCGGAGGGTGTTATTGACGGGCGTGGCGGACAGGAGAAGGACCTTGGTTTTGAGGCCTTTTTTCAGGATGTCGTCCATGAGCCGTGCGTAGCGGCTTTTGCGGATGATGTTGCCGTCCTCATCGCGGCGTCCGGGGGAGTTGTTGCGGAAGTTGTGAGACTCGTCTATGACCACGAGGTCATAGTTTCCCCAGTTGAGGGTCGCCAGATCAAGATCGCCGGAGGAACCCGTCTCGCGGGAAAGGTCGGTATGGCTGAGGACATCGAAGCGGAAGCGGTCGCCGTCGAAGAGGTTGAGGAGGTCGTTGTGGCGGTAAACAACCCAGTTTTCCCGGAGCTTTTTGGGGCAAAGGACTAGGACACGGTAATTCTTGAGCTCGAAGTATTTAATGACGGCCAAAGCCTCATAGGTTTTGCCCAGACCGACGCTGTCGGCAAGGATGCAGCCGTTGAAGGTTAAGATCTTGTTGATGGCGCTTTTCACGCCGTCCCGCTGGAAGGCATAGAGGGATTTCCAGATTTTGGTTTCGAGGAGGGAAGTGCGGATGAGCTGGTCATCGGCCAGGGCGCGGTCGCGGAGGAGGTCCTCGAAGACGTGATAGAGGGTCTTGAAGTAGATGAAGCGCGGGCTGTGGTTTTGGTAGAGCTGCTCCAGGGAGGAGAGGACTTCGGCCTTCACGTCGGCAACGGAGGCGGGGTTGTTCCATAGCTCGTCAAACCAGGTCTTGAGGTCGCGACGGTCGCGGGAGCTGTCCACGATGAGGTTCAGCTCCAGATTGTTTCCCGCTGTTCCCAGCCCCAGCCCCCTGACGGTGAAGTTCGAGCTGCCCAGGATGGCCTCCTCGACGCCGGAGTTATCCACATGATACATCTTGCCATGCAGGAGGTTGGATTGGCGGATGGTGCGGATGGAGACCTTTTCTCGAATCCAGTCGGCACAGTCCTTGGCTACGCGCTTTTGCTGGAGCTTGTTGGCGATTTCCAGGCCGTCGGAATCAATGAGGAAGGCTTTTTTCTCGGTTTTGGTAGGATCGAGGCGATTGATGAAGGAGGGCTCCCCGAAAAGGAAATCCAAGTGGCCGATGCGGTCG
>JANOBW010000207.1:0-7123 GCA_031411855.1 Opitutia bacterium | reverse complement strand
CTTGTCGCCCACTTGCGGTCGGAAGTCACACGGGCGACAAGAGTGTCGCCCCTCCCGGCCAAGGCAAAACTTCCAAGGCCGAATCCAGAATCAAAACACCTACGCTCAACCACTCCCTGCCTTGAAAGATTAGCGTTTATGAGCGAAAATTAGCGTTCCCAACTGCCTTGTTTCCACGACTCCCGTTCTTGCCTCGCGCCCCGGCGTTTCTCCCTCAGTTTCCCACGTTCGCCTCCCGTGTCCTCGCCGCCCGTCATACCCGTCCTCAACTTTCCCGCCGAACTTCCCGTCGCCCAGCGCGCCGAGGAGATCATCGCGGCGTTGCGCGCCCACCCGACGCTGATTCTCGCCGGGGAAACGGGCTCGGGCAAAACGACCCAGCTTCCCAAGTTGCTGCTGGCCGCCGGTTTCGGCACGAAGGGACGCATCGCCTGCACCCAGCCGCGCCGGGTCGCGGCGTTGTCTGTTTCCCGCCGGGTGGCGGAGGAACTCCAGGTGCCGTGGGGGAGTTTTGTCGGCTGCCAGATCCGTTTCCAGGACCAGTCCAACCCCGAGACCGTGGTCAAGTTCATGACCGACGGCATCCTGCTCAACGAGGTCCAGCGCGACCCGCTGCTGCGCGGCTACGAGGCCATCATCCTCGACGAGGCCCACGAGCGTTCCCTCAACCTCGACTTCCTCCTCGGGCACTTCGCCCAGATCCGCCACAAGCGCCCCGACCTCCGGCTCGTCATCACCTCGGCCACGCTCGACACCGAGGCCTTCGCCAAAGCCTTTCCCGGCGCGCCCGTCCTCCAGGTCCAGGGCCGCACCTATCCGGTCACGGTCGAGTGGCGTCCGCTCGACCACCAGCGCGAGGAAAAGGGCGATGTCAGCCACACCGAGGCCGCCGCCGATCTCTGCCGTGAGATCGCCCTGGAGCACCCGCCAGGCGACATCCTCGTCTTCATGCCGACCGAGGCCGACATCCGCGAAACCTGCGCCCTGCTGGAGAAAAACGGCCCGCATCCTTCGGAAGTTCTCCCGCTTTTCGGACGCCTCTCCGCCGCCGACCAGCAGCGCATTTTCAAAACTTCCACCGTCCGCAAAATTGTCGTCTCCACCAATGTCGCCGAAACCTCGCTGACCATCCCCGGTATCCGCTACGTGGTGGACAGCGGGCTCGTCCGCCTCTCCCGCTACAGCCCGCAAACCCGCACGCTGCGCCTGCCCGTCGAGGAGATTTCCCAATCCTCCGCCAACCAGCGCAAAGGCCGCTGTGGCCGGGTTGCCGAGGGTGTTTGTTACCGTCTCTATTCGCAGGCCGAATACGACGCCCGCCCGCGCCATACCCCGCCGGAAATCCTTCGTTCGAACCTCGCCAGCGTCATCCTCCGCCTCGCCGCCTTCAACCTCGGCGACATCGAGACCTTCCCCTTCATTGACCCGCCGGCCGAACGCGCGGTCAAGGCCGGCATGGTCCAGCTCCGCGAGCTCGGCGCGATTGACCAGCAGCACCGGCTCACCTCGCTCGGCCGGCGCCTGGCCCGCCTCCCGGTTGACCCCACGATTGCGCGCATGTTGTTGCAGGCCATGGACGAGGACTGCCTGCCCGAGGTGCTCATCATCGCCTCCGGCCTCAGCATCCAGGACCCCCGCGAGCGTCCCCACGACAAACCCGAGGAGGCCGACCGCCTTCACCAGCCCTACCTCAACCCCGACAGCGATTTCCTCTCCCTCCTCAACATCTGGAACGCCTTTCACGACAAGATGGAGAAGCTCAGCACCAGCAACCTGCGCCGGTTCTGCATCGCCAACTACCTGAACTTCCTGCGCCTGCGCGAATGGCGCGATCTCCACGGGCAGCTGGCCCAGGCGGTCCGCGACCTGGGACCTCGGAAAAACCCCAAGCACCAAGCACCAAGCGGCAAGGAAAACCAACTTGAGGTATCCTCTGCTTCGGGTCTGAAATCTGAAATCTCACATCTGAAATCCTCCGGTGCCTCGGAAAATCGAGATTCAAGAATCGAGAATCAGGAATCCTCCGTCCTCCTCCCCCTCCAAGACCGCCTCCACCGCGCCATCATCAGCGGCCTCCTCGGCAACGTGGCCCGCTACGAGGAGCAGCACCACCACTACCTCGCCACCCACAACCGCAAGGCCTACCTGTTCCCGGGTTCGGCCCTGGCCAAGGCCGCCGCCGCCCGCGCCAAAGCCCGCGCCAAGGAGCTCAAGGCCGCCGGGAAACGTCCGAAGGGGCCCCCCGCTCCGGTCAAACTCCCGCCCTGGATCGCCTGCGCCGCCTGGATGGAAACCTCCCGCCTCTACGCCCGCACCGCCGCCCGCATCCGACCCGAGTGGATCATGGAATTTGGCGCGCACCTGCTCCAGACCTCGCTGACCGAGCCGTTCTGGGACCCCGAAACCTGCCGGGCCCTGATCAAGGAACGCACCCGCCTTTACGGCCTGGAGATCCGAGTCCGCGCCGTCAGCCATCTCCTGACCGACCCGGTCGGCGCGACTGAAACCTTTGTCCGCGAAGGGCTTGTGGCCGACACCCTGACCGAACATTTCGACTTCCTCGCCCACAACCGGGAGATCCGCACCCGCGTCGAGGAGCGGCTCACCCGCCTCCGGGCCTTTTCCAGCACGGCGGTCGAGGAGGCCCTCTACCGTTTCTACGCCGACCGCATCCGCGATGTCGCCTCTCCCCCCGATCTGCACCGCTTCCTCCGCGAGACGCGCCAGCGCGAACCCAAACTGCTCTGGCTCAGGGAGTCCGACCTCTGCGAACTGCCCGACGAATCCTCCGCCAACGGACTGCCCGCCCGGGTCAACGTCGGCGGCGAGTTTTTCCCCGTGGTTTACCGCCACGCCCCCGGCGAGGAAAACGACGGAGCCACGCTCCACCTGCCCGTCCATTACTTCCCGCTGCTCCCGCCCGGCTTTCTCGACTGGCTCGTCCCCGGCTACCTGGCCGACCGGGTCGAGGCCCTGTTGCGGGCCCTGCCGAAACAGCACCGCGTCGCCCTCCAGCCCCTTTCCGAAAACGCCCGCAACCTCACCGCCGCCCTCGCGCCCTGCGCCGAGTCGCTCACCGAGGTGCTGACCCGCCTGATCCGCGAACGCCACGGCGCGCCTGTCGTCCCCGGCGACTGGGATGCCTCCGCCGTGGATGCCCACCTCCGCCCGAGGCTCGTGCTCCTCACCCCCGACGACAAGGAGTTGGCCTCCTCCCGCGACCTCGAAAGCCTGCGCCCTGTCTGGGAAAAAGAGCGCTCCCGCCAGACAGCGGCGGCCTTTGGAACGATGGGAGAGGCAGGGCGAAACATCCCGGCGAAGCCTGCGAAAAAGGCCCAAAGCCAGCCACAAAGCACCTCCCCTACACGCCCATCCACAATCATAAATCATAAATCACAAATCATAAATCCTCCTGCCGCCTCTCCCGGCGCGCTTGGCGCGCTGAGGGTCCAGCACGAACGCCCCGGGCTCTTCGCCTGGACCTTCCCCGATCTCCCCGAAAAATTCCCGGCCGGCGAGGCCGCGGGAGTGCCGCTCTTCGCCTGGCCGGCCCTCAAGGTCGAGGCCCGCGGCGATAACTCCCGCGACCTCGCCCTGCGCCTTTTCCCGCAGCGCGCCGAGGCCGAGGCGGCCACCATCGAGGGCCTGCTCCATCTGGCCGAAAACGAACTCGCCCGCGAGCTGCGTGGCCTCGACCACAGCCTTGCCCAGGACCTCAAAGCACTCGCCCTCGTCATCCAGCCCCTCGGCACCCTGGAGGAGTTTCTCAAACACACCCGCCGCCACGCCCGCCTTCACCTGCTGGGCCTTGATTCTCCCCCGCCAGCGGCGGAAATGACGAAATCCGAATTACAAAATCCGAAAACAACCTCCCGGCCAAATCCAGCACCTGTCTCGAAAAATCAAGAATCAGGAATCAAGAATCTCAAATCCTTCACCGCCCTCTCCACTCTCAACCTCCCCACCGGCCCGGCCTCCCTAAATCAAGAATCAAGAATCAAGAATCATAAATCCCCGGTCTCGCCTCTCGCCGCCGCGCTCCCCGAACTCCACCCCGCCCTCGCGCTTCCGCTGTCCACGGTGGGTCTTCCCATCCTGCCCCTCACCGCAGCCAACTGGTCCGCCCGCGTCAGCCACGCCCGCCGTGTCCTGCCCGGTTTCTCCGAACGTCTCACCGCCCGTTTCAAGTTCCTACTCGAAACCCGCGCCGAGGTTTCCCGCGCCTTCCCGGACGACAAACTACTCTCCACCCTCATCCTCGCCCCGGGGTTTCCCGGCCACGTCCCCCACGCCGCGTTGCCCCATCTGGAACGCTGGCTGAAGGCCCGAAAACAGCGCCTGGAGCGCCGCCGGTTTGATCCGGCCAAGGACACCGAACGCGCCGCCAAACTCCAACCCTGGCGTGACCGCGCTGGCAAACTCCTCGCCCGCCCCACCCCGTCCGCGCAGCGCCAGGCCGTCCGCGAAGCCCTGCTTCAGGTCGAGGAATATGCCGTCTCACTCTTCGCTCCCGACCAGCCCACCGCCGTCAAGGTTTCCGAGAAAACGCTCGCCGCCGCCTTCGAGGCCGCGGGCGGATGAGGAAACAACGAAGGCCGGTTCGCGTAGGGGCCTTCCCTGTGGCAGCCTGCCTGAGACTCACCACGCCACGTCGCGCCAGGTCAGGAAACGGTTCGGCTCGCGGCCATAACCCTGCACCTTCAAACCTTCCGCCGTCAGCTCGGCCAGGACGAAGGCGTTCTCGCTCGTGTCCACCATGCCGCGCAGATTCCAAAAGTGGATGCCGTTGTGGCGCAGGTAGTTGCCGTCGTGGTTGTGGCCGTTGATCCAGGCCATGACGTGCGGCTGGCGGGCCACCAGTTCGACCACCGCGTCGGCGTCCCACAGGGTGTGCGGGTCCGCCGGCAGGACCGGGTAATGGCAGAAGAGGATCACCCGCTGTTTCGCCGCCCGGGCGGCGTCCAGACGCTCTCCGAGCCACTTCAGCTGGGCCTCGCCCAGAGCGCCGTTGTAATCTGCCGTGCTGCCCAGCTTCCGGGCCGGGTTTTTCTGGTGTTTGGCCAGCCAGGCCAGGAGTTCCTTATGCTCCGCCGAACCCTTGACCAGCCGGTGCAGGGCCACCTGATTGCCGTCCAGAAACAGAAAACGCCACCCGGGCAGGATGACCTCGTGGTAGGGGGCAGGCAGGCCGTAGGCGGCCCAGATGTTTTCCCGGTTCTCCTGGGGCACGTCAAAGTCATGGTTCCCAAGAAGATGAACCAAGGGGGATTTCAGCGTTTCAAGAATCGGACGGACCACGGAATGGCTGCGGAAATCATGGTCAATGAGGTCGCCGAGATGGATCGAAAGATGCGGGTTGAAACCGTTGATGACGTTGATGGCGTCGGCCAGTTTTTGGGGCGAAAGCAGGTATTGGCGTTTGGCCCGGGGGGTGAATCCCACGGCGGTGTATTGGCAGTCCGCCATGAGCCCCAGACGGAGCGGGCCCTGGTCCGGCGACCAGGCGGGCGTGACGGCCTTGGGCTCGGAACCCTTTGCAACTGCGGAACCTGCGGACGTTTCCCCGCGGACGGCCGAGCCGGCCAGAAGGGGCAGGGCCAGGCTGGCGCGGAGGAAGTGGCGGCGATCGGATGCGGGCGGGGGCATGACGAGGTGTGAACTCCAAAAGCCGCTGTGGTTCAATTCCTTAAAAACACACGGCGGAAGCCGATTCATTTCTTAAAAAAACTTCCCGCCTTCATTTTCTCTAAAGGTTGGGACGTGTATGCTCTCCCCACTTTCCAACACCCGCACCGCGATGCCCATAACGCCGGCCCCCTTCCGCTCCCCCGCCCTCCTCGCCAACACCCTGGCCGCCGCCGCGTTTCTCACGCTCTGCTCCTGCGCCGCACCGGAGGCGCGGAAAGGCAATGACGGCCAGGTGACCGTGCCGGAGACCTGGAAGGCCGGACCCTCGGCCGGAAACCTCGACACGGCGTCGCTCCAGCGTTGGTGGGAAAAGTTCAACGATCCCGTGCTGAACGGACTCGTCGCCGACGGCCTGGCCGGCAGCACCGACCTCCGTTCCGCACTTTCCCGGATCGAGGAGTCACGCGCCCGGCAGGGGCTGGAAAAATCCGGCCTGCTTCCCACGCTCTCCGCCGGTCTCTCGGCCCAGAACAGCCGCAACGACAACCGCCGCACCAACAAGACCACCGAGGGCGAAAGTTACCGCGGCTCCCTCGACGCCAGCTGGGAGGTGGACCTCTTTGGCCGCCAGAAACTGGCCGTCTCCGCCGCCGCCGCCGAACTCGCCCAGACCCGGGAAAACTTCCACGCCGCCCAGGTCTCCCTCGCGGCCGAGATCGTCCAGACCTACGTCTCCCTGCGCGCCGCCGAGGCCCAGCTGGCCGTGGTGGAACGCAGCCTCGCCCTCCGCGGAGAGACGGTCCAGCTCACCCAATGGCGCGAACAGGCCGGCCAGGGCGGCGCGCTCGACACCCAGCAATCGGTCAGCAGCCTGGAGCAGGCCAGGGCCTCGATCCCATCCCACCGGCAGAACGTCTCCGAGGCCCGCAACCGGCTCGCCCTCCTTTCCGGCCGCACCCCGGGCGCGCTCGACTCCGCCCTCGCCTCGCCCGCCCCGGTGCCTGTCCTTCCCGCCGACCTGGCCATCGGCATCCCGGCGGAAACCCTCCGCCAGCGCCCCGACGTCCGCGCCGCCGAACACGCCATCGAGGCCGCCGCGGCCCGCACCGGGGCGGCCCGGAAGCAGCGCCTTCCCAGCCTGAATCTCAGCGGTTCCATCGGTCTCGAGGCCGTCAAGGCGGGACGGCTGTTTGACCCGGAAACCACCCTCTCCAGCATCGCCGGCAGCCTCTCCGCCCCGATCTTCGACGCCGGCCGGATCAGGCAGAACATCCTGATCCAGAACGAGGTGGAGAAACAGACCCTCATCGCCTACGAGTCCGTGGTCCTGACCGCGCTCTCCGAGGTGGAAAACGCCCTCACCGCCCTCCAACGCACCTCCGAACGCCTCGCCGCCCTTGCACTCGCCACGAACGCCGCCCGCGAGGCCGCCCGCCTGGCCGACCTGACCTACCAGGCCGGCCAGACCGACATCCTCACCGTCCTCGACGCCCAG